>CAZUCD010000013.1:5831-38234 GCA_964618855.1 uncultured Candidatus Sumerlaeota bacterium | reverse complement strand
GCCCGGCGTGGGCGCGCCGGGGGCTCTTTGTTTGTGGGGGGGGGGGGCCCGGCTTGGGGGGGGGCCCCCGGCAGTGTGGCGGGGGCTATAAAAAAGGAGCCTGAGAACCACCGGCCGTGTGGATCACCGGCACACATTTGCGGAGCAGGCCCCATTGGGGTCCTGCAAACCCTCACTTGGCGGAGGTCTTGGCCTTCGCCTTGTTTGCGGCAATCATCATCCTGCTGGTGAGCCTTGCCGCCTTGTTCTTCTTGATTAGGCCCGTCTTTGCGGCCTTGCCAAGGGATTTCTGTGCTTCGCGCATGGCCGGGGCGAGGGCCGCGACGGCCTCTGCGGAGGGTGCGGGGGCGTCGGTGACCTTGCGGACGGCCTTGACGGCCTTGCGCATCGCGGAACGCTTCGTCCGGTTGTGCTCGCGAGCCTTGGCGGCCTGGCGGACGCGCTTCTCTGCGGAAACTTTGTTCGGCACTGCGATGTCCTCTTTCGTATCTGGAGCGGGGAAAATCCTCGCCCGTGGGCGAGCGCGGGAGGAAAGCGGAGGGCCTCCGGCTGGGTCAACGGGAGATTCCCATCCGCACGGGGAGTCCGGGATGGAGGGCCCAGCACTCACGGGTTGCGTCGGCATGCCCCCCGTGGGGAATCTCTCGGTCCCTCATGAATCAGGATTCGCAACCCTCCGAAGATTTGGCCTCCACGCCGACCCCGGTGCGGCACCACACCTCGACCGTGTCCTTCCGGCCCGCGTCCGAGGTGCTGAAGAAGATCATGATCGAGGGGCGCGAGGCGCTGGACACGCGGATGCAGGGTCCCGTGCGGAGCGACCTGAGCCCGATCACGGGTCCGCTCCCCAGTTCGTCCTTCCATCATGCGGAGACGGCACCGCCGGCGTTCGTGAAGTCGGGGGACTCCATACCCATCGCGGGGCCCAAGGCCGACGTGGGAGGCGGCGCGGTCTATACGCTCGGGAAACTGGTGGGCAGGGGTGGCTGCGGGGAGGTGTGGGAGGCGATCCAGCCGACGCTGGGGCGCGTGATCGCCGTCAAGCGCATCCGCGAGGACATCTACGAGCGCATCGGGTTCGAGCAGGGGCACGTGCGGCGGCTGGAGGGGGAGTTCGTCCAGGAAGCGCTGACGACCGCCGGCCTCGAGCATCCGAACATCGTGCCGGTGTACGACCTTGGGGTGGATGACCGCGGGCGACCGCTGATCCCGATGAAGTTGGTCCGCGGCAAGCCGTGGGACGAGACGATCGACGACGACCAGTCGATGCCGATCGCGGAGTACCTGGACAAGCACCTGCCGATCCTGGTGGACATGGCGCAGGCCGTGGCGTTCGCGCACTCGCGCGGGATCGTGCACCGCGACATCAAGCCCGCGCAGGTGATGGTGGGCGAGTTCGGCGAGGTGCTCCTGATGGACTGGGGGCTCTCGATGGTGTACGACCAGATGCGGATGGAGGCGACGATGCCCGACCTCGTCTCCATCGGCAGCGCGCCCTCCCGCGACTCCGCCACGAACCCGGCGGGCACGCCGGCATTCATGTCGCCCGAGCAAACGGAGAAGAGCACGGCGAACCTCGGCCCGTGGACGGACATCTTCCTTCTCGGCGGGACGCTGTACTATCTGCTGACGGGGACGCCGCCGTACATCGCCCCCTCGGCGGAGATCGCGATGTTCCGGGCGAGCATGGGGGAGATCGAGCCGCCGCGGCGCCGCAATCCGGGGCGCGACATCCCGCCGGAACTCGAGGACATCGCCCTGCGCGCCATGGAGCGCGAGCCACGGGACCGCACACCCTCCGCCACGGCGTTCGTGGAGGAGATAAGGGGCTACATCACGGGTGCCGGCAAGCGCCGGGAGTCGCGCGCGCTGACGGAGCAGGTGTCCTTCCGCATCGAGCACGACGCGCTCGAGTACGGCACGCTCTCGGAGTGCGACAGCATGCTGCTGCGCGCGATCGGCCTTTGGCCGCAGAACGAGGCGGCCAAGATCATGCGCCAGCTCGTTCTCTCGAAGTTCGTCGAGGCGGCACTGGAGAACCAGGACCTCGTCCTTGCCCGCATCCAGGCGGGGCACATCGAGGACGAGGAGGCGCGCATGGAGTTCCTCAACGAAATCCATGCGCTGGAGAAGCTGTCCGAACTCTCGATGGAGGAGGCCGAGGAGAGCGAGCGCGCCCTGGCCACGTCGGAGAACCGGCGGCGGGCGCTGGAGCGCGAGCTGTCCCAGACGCGCGAATCGCACAGGAACGCGCTCTCCTCCCGCGACAAGGCGGAGGAGGCGATGATCGTGCTGCTCTCCGTGCTGAAGGAACAGGCCGGGGCCGAGGTCGGGAACGCCGTCCCGCTGGTGGCGCGCAACCTTGGGAACTACTTCGAGTCGCTGAACCAAAGCGAGTTCAGCGCCGAGTCGCTGCACCGCCGCATGATCGCGTTCCGGACGCTGGGGCAGTTGTTCCTCGACCGTGGGGACGTGGAGGAGTGCATCGCGAGCTTCCGCAAGGCATTCGCGGCGGCGGAACGGCTCGTGATGCGCAGCCCCGACAACGAGAACTGGCGCAAGGAACTGCGCCAGTGCCAGAGGGACCTCGCGCGGGTGAACGCCTAGGAGCGTGTGAGCACAGGCTGCCTGTCGAGGACCAGGTAATCTTCGGCAAGGCGGTTCTGTGCTCTCGAGATTAGGCAATGCAGGACAAACGCTCCCAGTCCGAGCACGAGATGGGAGGAGAAAACCTCCGCGGCCCGGGGACCGTGAATGCCGGAGCTGAAAAGCGCGATCACAAACAGGGAGGCGAGTCCGGACAGTGCTCCAACCAGAAGGGATGCGGCAGCGGCAACCCGTCCGAGCTGCCGATTGAGTGCACAGGCGCGTTCGGCGAGGTGCCATAGCACCCAGCACGTGGCTAGAATCTGGATGCATGCCGGAAGCAGGAACATGATGGGAATCACAGAGCGTCCCGCCGCACTTTGTGCAGCGAGCGAGCGCATGGGTCCCGTGTCCGGAGTCCGTGCGTTTTCCACGATGAGCCAAAGCGTGGCGGCGCACGCGAGGTGGACCGGAATCATCAGCACGCGCCGGCGAACACGGAAGGCGCCCTCGATGTACTCGCGCGGATCCGTCGGCGTCGTCGCCAGGTCTGCCCGAAGCCGCGGGTCGGTTAGTCGGACAAGTGCGGGGGCGAGGCAGATGTACGTCCACCCGGGGACGATTGACAAGACGGCGAGGATCAGGGAAATCCCGGAGAGTGCGACCATGCGCGACGATCTGGTCGGCGGCAGCGCCAGTCAAATCGAAAGACCGCGGTTCGTGGCGCGCCCACCCTTGAACCGTAGAAGGCATCCCCGGTGGGTCGGGGTCCGGATGGGCCCGGCCCGGGTCGGTGAGGGCCATGGGGAACGCTCGGGGATGCGCGCTGCGCGCGGTTCGCGCTCATCCGGCGCCGCCCCGCCTATTGCCGTGAGACCATGTCCGCCATGTGCTGCGCGACCTGCTGCTGCTGGGCCGCCAACTCCGCGTGGCGCAGGTGGATCTGGTTGAAACGCTCGGTCTCGAGCACCTGGTTCGGTCCCGTGAACGTGACGTAGCCATCTGCGCCGACCGTGAAGTTGGGGCTGGCGCTCCGAAGCACGTTCAGCATCTCGAGGAGGAGGGTCCCGAGCGAGTACTCCAGCGCCTGAAACTCGTAGGCGACCTGCATCCCGGGCGTGAAGTCCTTCGAGATCGCGTTCACGACGTTTGGGGGGACGCCCTGGCGGTTCATGCAGTGGACCAATTCGTCCGCCGCGAAGCGGTAGGCGGCGAGGACCTCAGTCAGCGCGATCTGCTTGTCGATGAGGAGTTGGGCCTTCCCTTCTATCTTTTCGGGGGTGTCGAGTGCCCCGGGCACGAAGAGGCCCTCCTGCATCAGGCGGTCGCTGTGGCGGGCGTGTTCACGGACGGCGGAGCGGACAACCTCGGTGCGCTCGATCATGCAGCGCAGGACGACGGCGTCGGTGCCGGTGGCGGTGGCCGCCGCCTTGTTCAGCGAAGCGATCTGACGGGAGAGGAAGTCGTCGCTTTGCTTCGAGTCGAGGAGCTCGCCCTCCTTCAGGATCGCGGCCGCTTCATTCGCGTTGGCCTTCGACTCGGCGAGCATCTCCTGCATGGCGGCGTCGCGCTTGCGCGCCTTCCTCTCCAGCGTCACCACTCCTCCAACCACCGCCACGGCCAGGAAGGCGCCGCCCAGGATCAAGAGCCATATGACCCTGGCCACGGAGGGGCCCTGGCGCTGGGGAGGGCCGTACTGCGATGGAATCTGAAACTGCGAGTTCATGTCAGGCGACCTTGTTTTGACGTGACTCCCACTCAATTTGTTACTGCGGACTTCCTGCTCCGACCTCCCGCCATTGTGCAATCTGCTTTTGCAGCGCCGCCTGCGCGACGGCCTGGCGCTGGAAGGCGTCCACCATGCGCTTGGTGCCGGAGATGAACCTGGCGCGGACGAGTTCGGCGTCGTCGCCGTTGAACTCGGGGCCGGCGCTGGTGCGGGGCCAGGACCACTCCCCCCAGTTGTCCAGCAACAGGTCCGCGAGGGCGGTGAGCTCCGTGACGCCCTGCTCCTCCTCGGCGCTGACCGCGAGGAAGTCCGGGGAGAGGAGCATTCTGTAGAGGACGCCGCCTTCGCGCTGGAGCGCGGCGGCCTCGACGCCCGCGGTGGTGCGGGCGGCCTCGACGTCCGCGGCGGCGGACTCGATGGCCATGCGGTTGCGCTTCACAGCATCGCGGTACGCGAGCGCCGCGTCGCGGTAGGATTCAAGTTCCGCGCGCGTGGCGCACACCTCCGAGCCCAACTGGCCCTTCCGCGAGAGGACAGCGGCAAGTGCCTTGGACTCGGAGACGAAACCCTCGAGCTCTGCGGTGCGCCTGTTGAGGAGCTCGAGCACCTCCGTCTCGGGTGTGGGGCGGAGCCCAAGCGCCTGTGAGGCGCCCCGGTCCCGCGTGGCCCAGAGTGCGAGTAGTCCGACGGCAAGGGCGATGAGGATGGCGGCGATGCCGGCGCGGGGTATCGCCCCGCCGGTGCGCGGCGGCGCGGCCGCGAGCTTCTCCAGCGCCCGGAGGCCTTCGTCGCCGCCGGGGGTGCCTTGGTCGTCTGCCATGTGCGTCTGAAAGGGGGTGGAGGTGGGAGCGAGATTCGAACTCGCGAGAGGCTATGAACCCCTACTCGCTTTCGAGGCGAGCGCCTTCAACCACTCGGCCATCCCACCGTTGCCGGTTCGCGCGGGAAACCCCGCATGAGTGGAGGGGGCATAGGCACCCCAACCGCCCCGGACGTCAAGGCGATTCGCCCGCCGAACGGAAAGGCGCGCGGTGGGCGCCGGACGTGTCGGGTGGATGAAACGCTTCCCCGACCGTTCCCTGTTGAGTGCCGGAGCGCATGGCCGGAGCCTCCCCGCCGAACTCAAGCGACCACAAGGACCCCCCGCCATGAAGAAGGCCTACATGTTCACGCCCGGACCCGTGCAGGTGCCCGCAGAGGTGCTGCTGGCCGGCGCGCGCCCAACCGTGCACCACAGGAGCGCGGACTTCCCGCCAATCCTGGATGCATGCCTGGCGAAGCTGAAGAAGGTCTTCATGACCGATTCCCCCGTGTGCGTGCTGGCGACGAGCGGGACCGGTTCCGTGGAGGCAGCGATGGTCTCGACAGCATCGCCAGGCGACACGGTCATCATCGCGAATGCGGGCAAGTTCGGAGAGCGCTGGGTGAAGGTGGCGCAGGTGTATGGGCTGAATGTCGTCGAGTTGAAGGATGAATGGGGCCTGCCGACGACCCCGGAGCGCGTGGCCGAGGCCCTGCGCTCGCACCCGGAGGCCAAGTACGTCGTCGTGCCGCAGTGCGAGACGAGCACGGGCACGCTGAGCGACATCCGCGGGCTGGCGGAAGTCACGCGCGGGACGGGGGCACTGCTCATCGTGGATGCCGTCTCGTCGTTCCTCGCGGAGGAGCTGCGGACCGACGAGTGGGGCGTGGACATCGTGTGCACATCGTCGCAGAAGGCGATGATGCTCCCGCCGGGGCTCGCCTTTGTCTCGCTATCGGAGAAGGCGCGCAAGGCGATGGAGGGTGCAAGGTGCCCCGCGTTCTACCTGGACCTGCGGCGCTACCTGTCGGCGTTCTCCGAGGAGGGGACGCCCTTCACGCCCGCGGTGAACCTCTTCTATTCGCTCGAGACTGCGCTGGACATGGCGCTGGAGGAGGGCGTGGAGGAGATTTGGGCGAGGCACCGGGTGCTCGCGCGGGCACAGCGCCGCGCCATGCAGGCGATGGGACTTACCCTCTTCTCGCGCAACCCCAGCGTCGTGCTGACGACCGTGAACCTGCCCAAGGGGGTCGGGTTCAAGGAGTTCAACGGGTGGCTGAAGGCGAACAACATCACGATCGCCGGGGGGCAGGACCACCTGAAGGGGAAAATCTTCCGCATCTCGACCCTTGGCAACCACGACACGTTCGACGCGCTGACGATCGTCTCCGCTGTGGAGCTGGCCCTGAAGGCGTGCGGCTGGACGTCTCCCCTCGGCGCCGGGGTGGCGGCGGCGCTGGAGGTCCTCTCGCACTACTCGCCCGACCGTGGCTGGCGTGCGGCGGACGAGGCGACGCGCAGCCTCGAGGCGGCGACCGGCGCCACCGCGTAGGCCACGCGGACCGGGGTTCACCTTCACGCATTGCGCCGCAGGCGTGGCCGGGTGCCACTGTGGTGCGCCCCCGTGGGGCGATTCCCTCACCGTGGGGCCGCGCACGCATACATGAGAGTCCTGCTCGTCGACGACAATGCGATGTACCGGAGCGCCTTCCGGCGCAACCTGGCGCTGAGGGACTACGAGGTCGTCGAGGCGGAGAACGGCGACGACGCCGCCCGCCGCTTCCAGGAGTCGCAGCCAGACGTCGTCATCACGGACCTCTCGATGGGCACGCCACGGGAGGGGCTGGACGTGATCAGGTCCATCAAGCAGCTCGATCCCCTGACGCCCGTGGTGATGATATCCGCGGTGGGCACCTTCGAGGAAGGTGCCGAGGCGCACGCGCTCGGCGCGAGCCGGGTCCTGTCGAAGAGCAACATCGAGGAGCACATCGAGGAGCTGTTCCGCGCGATCGAGGACGGATACGCGAAGGGGACGGCCAACAGGGCGGCGCGCCGGGAGATCGAGTACTTCGTCAACGACCCGGAGGAGATACCCGAGGGCGCGGCATCCCGCCTGAGGCAGATCGCCGCGGACGCCTCGCTCCACCCGCTCGTGAGGGGGGAGGCGTACGACGCCCTGCTGCTCGCGACCGAGGCGGAGCTCAGGCGCACCTCGGAGGAGTCGATGCCGCGCGAGGGCGAGGGGGAGCGCGACGCCCTGATGGACGAGTTGGCGAAGCTGATCCCGGCGCTGGACACCTTTTCCCCGGAGTCGATCAAGGAACTGCGCACCGCGGAGACCTTTTTCCGCAGGCAGGGGGACTCGCGCCCGAAGGACGGCAACGACTTCTCGCGCAACATGGGGTTCAGCTACTGCTTCGCGGTGGAGAACGAGGCGAAGCAACGGCTGCGCAAGCGACTGCAAAGATTCCTTTCATCGAAGCAGAGTATCAAAATCGTACGATCCCTGATTGACCCGACCTCCCGCCAGCTCGATCTCTTCTTCCACCAGTACCTGCTGCGCCTCCAGTCCCAGATTCCGTTCGACTTCACCGTGGACAACGTGCGGCAGGTGCTGTCGCGCATCTCGGAGCACGAGGCGCGGTACAAGCCCGACGGCCTTAAGGCGCTTGGCATCCTTCTCGCCTTCTTCGGGCGGGACTACACCGTGAGGACTCTCAAGGAGATTGTGCGGATAGACAACCCGCTGGGGATCAAGTCGTTCGAGTCGGAGATGCACCTCCTGAGGTTCGCGCACCTGCTGACGTCCCTTCAGCACTACCGCAATCCGTACATCCACCCGGAGATATCGGACATGGAGAAAATCTCCAAGATTCGCGAGACGGCGTTGCAATGCCTGCGGGAAATGCACAAGCTGTCGCAGTAGCGGTGAGACCCCATCCCGGCTGGCGGGAGCCCCCACTGCGCGATCCCCGAGTGTGGCCCGAGCCTTGCCAATGATCCCGCAATCAACGACGCGCGCCGCCCGGGCGCGAACCCCGCCTCTTTCTCAGACCGAGGACCGAGATGATCGATTCAGCGCCCGAGGTGAGGCCTGACATGGACTCCGGCAGGGAACTGGACCTGTTTCGACAGAGGGAATCGCGGCTGCGCGCGATCCTCGATTCGGCGGACGACCTGCTGGCTTGCCCCGACGAGGATGCGATCTGGCGCCGCGCCATCGAGCTCGCCCGCGGCATCCTCGGCCTCGACCGGGTTTCGATCTTCGTGGCTGAGGGTTCGCGCATGCGCGGGGCGCACGCCACGACGATGGCCGGGGAGATCGTCCCCATCGGCGGCGTGCGCCTGACCCGTGCGGAGGCGCTGAGCTTCGTGGGGCCGCGCATCCACACGGATTCCGCCGGCTGGGTGGCGGCGGAGGGGAAGTACATCGAGTGGCAGGCTGGGCGTGCCACCGTCGTCGGACAAGGCTGGGTGGTGGCAACCCGCGTCCTGTCGGACCTTCGCCATGTCGGCACGATGTTCAACGACTCCGCGCGGCTTGGAAGCGCGCTTGATCCCGAGAAGCAGCAACTCCTCGCGGCGTTTGCCGGGTTCCTTGGGAACCTTGTGCAGCGGCGGCGGGCGGATGACGAGCTGCGGCGCAACCAGCAGGGCATCCGCGCGCTCTACGAGGTCGCCTCGGCCCGGTCGCTCGCCTTCGAGGAAAAGCTGCGCCTGTTCCTGTCGCTGGGGCGGGACCGGTTCGGCATGGAGGTGGGACTGTTGACGCAGGTGACACCCACGCAGTGCACCGTGATGGAGGCGATCAGCGACGGCGCGCCGCTCCCGAAGGGGCAGTCCTTCGACCTGCGGGACACGCTGTGCGATGCGGTGATCCGCCTCGAGGAGCCGCTGGCGCTCGAGAATGTTGGGGAATCGGAGATCGGTGAACGCTCGGCGATCAAGGCGCTCGGGCTGCACTCGGTGCTCGCGGCGCGCGTGATGGTGAAGGGGGCCGTGCACGGGACTCTGACCTTCTTCAGCCGCAGGCCCGCCGTGGAGCCCTTCACCCAGGCCGACCGCGACACACTTGGACTGATGGCGGGTTGGATCGGGGGGGAGATCGAGCGCGAGGAGGCGCGGGTACTCCTTGAAGGCTCAAAGAACGCGGCGCTCGGGGCGGTCCAGGCCAAGGCGGCCTTCCTCGCGGGCGTGAGCCACGAGATTCGCACTCCCCTCAATGGCATCCTCGGGATGAACTCGCTGCTGCTGGACACGGCGCTCGACGAGAACCAGCGCGAGTTTGCCGAGTCGGTGCGGCGGTCCGCGGAATCGCTCCTGGCGCTCATCAACGACATCCTCGACTTCTCGAAGCTGGAGGCGTCGAAGGTCGAGCTCGACGAGGTCCAGTTCTCGCCCCGGACCGTGCTGGAGGAAACGGCGGAGATCCTCTCCCCCGCCGCGGCGGAGAAGGGGATCGAACTCACCGTGCTGACGGACTTCGACGTCCCACCGATGGTTGTCGGGGACCCGACGCGCCTTCGTCAGATCCTGCTCAACCTCGGAAGCAACGCGGTGAAGTTCACCCACTCCGGGGAGGTTGTGATCCGGGCGAGGTTCGAGTCCGACGACGCGAGCCGCGTGCGGCTGGTGTTCCTGGTGAGGGACACCGGCATCGGCATCCCGACGGCCCAGATGGAACGGCTGTTCAAGCCCTTCTCGCAGGGCGACGCGACAACGGCGCGGCGATACGGGGGCACGGGGCTGGGACTCGCCATCGTGCGGGAGCTGGCGACGCTTATGGGCGGACACGTGAGCTTCGAGAGCGAGGAGGGGCGCGGCTCGACGTTCTACGTCAACCTGCCGTTCGTGCTCGGGCCGGACCCGGGCATCACCGACACGCGGCAGGCGAGCGCGGGCATCAAGGGCATGCACGTCCTCGTCGTGGACGACAACCCCGCAAACCGCGAGGTCCTGGTGAGCGCGGTGAAGGGGTGGGGCTGCCACGCGACGGAGGCTGGCAGCGGCGCGGAGGCGCTGGCCGCCGTGCGCTCATCGACGACGATCTTCCAGATCGGCCTCATCGACCGGGACATGCCGGGGATCGACGGTATCGAGCTGGCGCGGCGGATCCTGCAGGAGGAGAAGGGCCAGCGCATGCGGCTGATCCTGCTGGCCTCCATCGGGAAGGGGGCGGACGTGGACCGCGCGACTTGGACGGGCGCGGGGTTCGTGGCCTCCCTGCCAAAGCCCGTGAAGCGTTCGCGCCTGCTCGAGTCGCTGCTGCGTGCGGCGGGGCTCTCCCGCGCGATCGTGCCGGCGAGCGCAAGGCCCGAGACGCCGCGCCGGCAGCTAAGCAGGCAGCAGGCGGGCAACTACCGCATCCTCCTCGTCGAGGACAACTCGGTGAACCAGCGCGTGACGGCGCTGATGCTGGAGGGGGGCGGGTACCGCTGCGACATCGTCCCGGGTGGGCGCGAGGCGGTCGAGGCATTCGCGCGCAACCGCTACGACCTGATCCTCATGGACTGCCAGATGCCCGGGATGGACGGGTACGAGGCGACGCGGAACATCCGCGCACTGGGCGGTGCCGCGCGGCGCACGCCAATCCTCGCCCTGACGGCGCACGCGCTGGCGGGGGAACGGGAGCGCTGCGCCGCCGCCGGGATGGACGACTACCTGCAGAAGCCCATCCGGCGCGAGGAGCTGATCGCCGCGATCGAGCGCGCACTGACCCCGCGCGACGACAACGACTCGCCAGGCACCGAGGACGAGGACAGCCAGGCGGAGATCGACCCGATCCTGGACGAGCGGCAGCTCTCGCTCTCGACCGGCGGTGATGCCGGCGCGCGGACCGAGCTGCTGCGCGTCTTTTCCGAGGATCTGCGGATCCGCCGCGCGGAGGTCGAGTTGGCGTCGCGCACGGGGGACCTCGCGACGCTCAAGCGGCAGGGGCATGCGATCAAGGGAGGCGCCGCGACGATGGGGGCGCGGCGCCTCGCCCGCGCTGCCGAGCGCGTGGAGCATGCCGCCGCCGCGGGTGACGAGGGGGTCGCCGCAACGGAGGCGCAGACGCTCTCGGCCGCGATGCGCGTGACATTGGCGCACGTGTGCGACCTTCTCATGCCGTAGCCCCAGGGGGGGCCGGACTCCCCGCTTCGCGGGAAATCACCGCGCCGCGCAGCGCGTGCGCGGCGTCAGTCGCCCTTGCGGGCCACGAGCCTGACCTCGGCGGGACAGGCCGACGGGGGGCATTGGGCGAGGAACACGAGTGTGTCCGCGATGGCGGCGGGCTTGGGGGCCGAATCCCCCCCGGGCACGACCACGACGCTCACCCAGTTCGCCGCCCCAAGCCAGTCCGGGAGCGGCTGAGCGGCCGGCCAGAGCAGGACGTAGCGCGTGAATCCCCGTTCGCCGAGGACGCCCGTGGCCGCCTCGTGCAGCGCCCTCGCGGTTTCGGGTCCCTTCTCGCCGACGAACGCGGATGCGTTCACCATGACGTGGAAGTGGCCCGCGCGGTCGCGTTCCTCCCTCACGGTCGAGGGGATCTCGCGGAGCGATTCGGGAAGCTCCGCCCACGTGGCATCGCCCCCCTTGGATGCAAGCAGGCGCACGGTGTCGCCGAGCGCCGTGGTGTCGTCCCCGAGCATGGCGACCCTCAGGCCGGTGCGCGAGAACTGGAGGGCCGCAGCCCTGCCCATCGCATGGTCGGCCCCGGTGACGAGGCACGACTTTCCCTCAAGTATTGTTCTGGCCATGGTTCCTTTTGACTAGTCGGTCAGCAGCTTGAACCGCCCATCGAGCTTCTGCACCTGCTTCTCGATGGAGGTGATCATCTTCACGAGCTTGTCGGCGATCGTGCGGGCGGCGGCTTCGGCCTCGGAGACCTTCGGGTCCTTGACGCGGTTCGAGAGCACGGCGAGGTCGAGGCTCTTCTTGTCGAAGGCCGAGAGGCTTTCGGCGATCCTGGCCTTGATGGCGGGGACTTCGTTCTTCTGTGCCTGCTCGTAGGGCGTGGTGGAGAGGGTCTTGATGAGCTCGCCGAGGAGGGCCTGGACCTTCTGGGCCTCTGCGAACGCCTCGTCGAGCAAGGTGCGGGCCTCCGTGCGCGAGGGCGTGTCGGAGAACAGCGCGATGTCGAGCTTCTCGGGGAGCATGTGCTCGAGTGGGATTGCGAGGGGGATCTGCTCCTTGATGGCGCCCCCCGTGGAGGCGAGTTTGACGTCGAGGCCGACGGCCGGTCCGCGCACCGAGGCAATGAGGCCGAGCAGGCCGGGGACCTCGACGCTCGCATAGGTCTTGCCGTCGGCGGAGGTCGTTGTTTTCCCCCCCTGGGTGGTGGTCGTCTTGGATGGGTCGCCGACGACGGAGGAGCGGATGTCCCCGACGAGGTCGGAGAGGGCGGATTCGCGCTTGATGCCCGTCACACGGGCGACGCGGAGGTCCTTGATGCGCGTCTCAAGCTCCTCCTTCGGGAAGGTGTAGTCGAGGCCGACGACCTCGTCGATGCGCCAGTCGTCGACTCGGAAGACGACGGTCTTGGTGGCATCCGCGCCGCGGAGCGCGACGTACGCCGTCTGCCAGAATGTGCCCGAGGCGTTCTTGATGTTGAGCTCGAGCCTGATCAGGTCGGGTGTCGGGAATGTGCGGCGGGAGACCTTGAAGGGGTAGAGCTCGGCGGCAGGGGCGGCCGTCGTGATCGGATCGGGCGACGGTCCGAGCGAAAGCGCCCTGCGCGTTGGTTCCTCCTCGAGCTTTCCGCGCGCGCTTTCGAGGCGCTTCTTGGCTTCCATTTCCTGCTTGGTCGGGGGCTTGCGGCCACCCGTGGAGGGTGCAGCCGTGCCACGCGGCGGCGGGCCCGAGGTCCCGGGCTGCCGAGTGTTTGCGACCGTGCGCGTCGTGGGGGCCTTGGAGGCCGCGGGTGCCTTCGACGCGTCGGTCGGGGCCTTCGCCGTCGCCTTGGGGGGGCGCTCCGCCGTCTTGCCCGAGCGCGCCGAGGAGCGGATCATCTGCTTGGCGAGCCCCTTCGTCTCGCCCGGGTAGATGACGGCGTAGGTGGCGCCGGCACCGACTATGAGCAGGAGGATCAGGGCGATGATTTGCAGGAGACGGACCACGGGAGGACCCCCGGCACTGCGGATGCACGGCGGGCACGGGCCCGCCGCTTGCTGTCAAACAACCACGAAACCCCCGCACCCCACCCAGCGACAACGGAAAAGGCGCACCTGCGCGGGCGGTGAAGCTCCCCCTTTTCCGGTTTGCCACGGCGGGGGGTGACTCCTAGCCTTCTCGTTCGCGTCGGGAGCGGCCACAAGCCCGTCCCGACGCCGAGGGCCGGCAGCAGCGCATGCACCCACGTTCGGGCGGCCCAAAACGCCTCGGGAGACAAAGCCGAGCTCGATGCCGGTTGGCGAACTATTCGGCGGTTTTTTCGGCAAGAACTCCGCGAAGGAACTGGCCGACCCGCAGAAGCGTCTCGCCCGCATCGAGCAGGCGTACGAAGAGACACGCAAGGCGGCGACCTCCGGCGCGCCCGTCGAGGAAGTCCGAAAGCCGATCCTGGCGCTGGCCGAGGAGTTCGAGGCCGCCAAGCAGGACCCCGCGGAAGTTTTCGAGCACCTGCACAAGGCGGTCCCGGGCGACCCCTACTGGCGCACGCTCCTGGTGCGCGAACTGCTCAAGCGGCCCCGCCTGACCCGCGACCACATCGCCATCCTGGAGGCCGAGGCGCTCTTCCAGACGGGCAACATCGCACTCTGGCGCCGGCTCCTGCGCGAGGCGGCTAACAACAACGACTCCGTCTCCCTGGGCAGGGCCTACGAGCACATCGTCTTTGCCCTCAAGGACTCCTTCCCAGCCCCCGGGGATGTGCGCTGGTACGACCAGACCACGCGCGAGGACGCGCTCAAGCTGTTCCGCAGCTCGCTCGACGCAGCAGCCGGGCGCATCCGAGCCGTGCAGCGTTCCGATGACAAGGCGCGCATGATCCTCGCCCTCAAGGAAGCCTACGACGGGGAGGAGCCCTCCGCGGAGTCCCTGCTGGCAAAGGCCCGGGACGCCATGGCGCGCGGGCTCTCCGACGGCGCGACCGCGGGCCTTGGGATGCGCGCACTCCTCGCCAATCCCAGCGACCGCAAGCTGAAGTCGTGGGTTGCGTCGCTCCTGCTCCGCCAGCCGGGCCTCGAGGAGGAGGGGCTGGAACTCTGCCGCCAACTCTGCGAGGACGACCCCGGGGACGCGGTCGTGGTCCGCGAGCTCGTGTCGGCGCTTAAGTCGATAGGCCCCGCCACGGAACGCGACGTCCCCGCCCTGCGGTCGCACATCGCGCGCAACCCCGAGGACCAGCGCGCGCTCGAGATGCTCGCCGACTTCCACGCCAACACCGACGACACCTCGGACGAGGCGCTCGAGGCCTACCGCGCCGCCGCGGCGTCCAGCCCGAACCGCGGGCACTACCTGCGGCTCCTCGGCAAGGTGCAAACCAGCCGCGGCAACTGGTCCACCGCCCTGGACATCTTCAAGGAGCTCCAGGCCGACGGCGTCGAGGACGAGGAGGTGCTGCTCCCGCTGGCAGCAGCCTACGCGGAGTTCGGCCGCGCCGACCAGGACGCGATCGACATCTACCGGCGCGCGATCGACATGGGATGCCAGAAGCTCGAGGTCCACGAGCTCTACTGCCGCCACCTTTACATGCGCCACCGCGGCGAGCCGGAAAGCGTCACGCAGTTCGCCGCCACGAGGAAGCAGTTCCCCAACTCGATGTGGGCGCGGCTCGGCACCATCGACCACCTCATCGCCTCGGGGGACCACGTTCGCGCGCTGGAACTCTCCGTTGCGATCCTCAACGAGACGCCCCGCGACCTGGAGGCCCAGAAGTTCGCCTCGCACGCGCTCGCCGGCAACTTCTCGCGCACCCAGATGCGCCTCGTCTCGCAGCTCCCGCCGGAGGCCCAGCTCGATGTCCTCGAGAAGGCCCACCTCCTCGCCGAGGACGCGATGCCCATCACGCAGGCGCTCGTGCGCCTGAGGCTCGACTCGGGGGCGCGCGACGAGGACACCGCCCGCCTCCTCGGCGACCTGTGCCGCCGCAACCCGGACGCGCTCGACCTGCGCATGGCGCGCGCCGACCTCCTCTACGACCTCGGCAAGCACGAGAACGCCGTGGAGCTCTACCGGGAACTCCTCGACCGGCACCGCGCCGGCGGCGCCATGGCCAGCATGGCCGCGATCCTGAAGCCGGACATGCGCGACAAAATCCTCACCCGCGTAGCGACCGTCCTCCAGAAGAACCCCGGCCCCGGCGACATCGACCTCCTCCTGGAGGCCACGACCGTCCCGACTGCGCCCCCGGAGTGGCTGCACTCCGCCGCTCGCCTGCTCGTTGTCCACCGCCTCGAGCACCCCCTGCGCATGGCGACCCTCGAGCGCGCCGCGTCGTTCTTCCCCGAGGACGACATGCTGGAGCGCGCCCTTGTCGAGTCAAAGGCCCACCGCGGCAACCCGCGGCCCGCCCTGCGCTACATCGGCAAGCGCCTCGAGCAGACGAACGACGACGCGGAACTCGGGGGCCTGATGCGCGCCACCGCGACGCTCCTCCAGCCGGAGCAGGTCGGCGAGGACTTCGCCGCCCGCATGATGGTCCTCCTCGAGTCGGGCAGGAAGTCCCCGGACCTCCGGGAGGCAATGGTCGAGATCCTCGCAAAGTCCCGTGTGCCCTCGGGCGACAACGTCGAGTTCTTCGAGACGCTCCTGCGCCATGCGCCGAAGCACTCGGACCTGCTCATGGCGCTGGGAGCATGCTACGAGGCCGCGGGCCGGGACGCGCGCGCCGCGGAGTGCTACGAGCGCGCCTCCATTAGCGCGGTCGCCGACCCGGGGCTCGTCCTGCGCATCGCCCGCCTGGATGCGCGCATCCAGCGCCACGACCAGAACAGCCTGCGCGTCGCGGAGAAGGCCGCGGCGCTCGCCCCGGGTGACCCGGACATCCTCCTGCACCTCGCCGCATGCCGCCTAGAGGTCGGGCAGCTCGAAAGCGCGGAGGCGATCTTCCGCGACCTCCTTGGGCGCCAGGACCCGGCCCTTGCGGCGCGCATCCTCGCCCTCCTCGAGAACTGCCTCGCGGTCAGCACCTCCCAGCCCGATCTGCTCATCCTGCACGTGCGCGCCTGCATCCGGCTTGGCCGCTACGAGCAGGCGCTGTCCGCGCTCGGCCGCCTGCAGCCCCACTACCAGCGCCTCTTCCCCCAATTGCTCGACACCTACACCGACCTCATCGAAGCCGCGCCGGAGAACCCGCGCGCGCGCATGGAGCGCTCCGTCCTGTGGCGCCTGTCGGGCCACCTGCCCGAGGCCTGCGAGGACCTAGCGGCCGCGTACAAGATCGCTCCGGACAACGCGGGCATAGTCAGCGAGTACGCCGAGGTCCTGGCCCAGAAGCTCACGGAGGAGAACAGCCGCGACGCGACGCAATGGGCGCGGCTTGGCGACCTCCTCTTCGAGGTCGGCGACCCCGACGGCGCGATGGAGGCGTGCATCAACGCCCTCGAGGCCGACCCGCGCGACGAGGGGAGCCTGCTGCTCCTCGCGCAGGTGCAGCTCGAGACAGGCGCCGTGGACCTGTGCCGCGACACGCTGCGCCGCCTGCCACGTTCGCCCCGCGTGTTCAAGCTCCTCCAGCGCCTTGCCCGCGCCTACGAGGACCGCGACAACCACACCGCCGCCGCGCAGGTGCTCACGGAGGCCCTCGACATGTCGGGGGGCCAGCGCGAGCTGATCGAGCGCCTGCGCGAGCTGCACAGCCGCGCCGCCGAGAGCGCCCGCGAGGCTTCCGAGCGCCGCGAGGTGCTCGCCGCACTGTCCTCCAGCGCCCAGAAGCGCTACGACCTCCGCGAGGAAATCGGGCGCGGCACCATGGGCCTCGTCTTCAAGGCATACGACCGCGAACTCGACGAGATCGTCGTCCTCAAGATCCTGCCCGAGCACTTCGCCAACAACCAGGAGATGGTCACCCGGTTCCGGCTGGAGGCGAAGGCGGCGCGGAAGCTTGCGCATCCCAACATCGTCCGCATCCACGACATCGGCGAGGAGGGGGGGCGCAAGCACCTCTCGATGGAGTACGTGGGCGGGGGGGACCTGAAGGCCGCCCTCAAGATGCGCGGGAGGTTTACGCCCTCGGAGGCCACGAGGATAGTGCGCGAGATCGCCCGCGCGCTCGTCCACGCGCACGGCGAGGGGGTCCTGCACCGCGACATCAAGCCGGCGAACATCCTGCTCACGAAGGGCGGGCGCGTGAAGCTCAGCGACTTCGGCATCGCCGCCATGTTTGCCGAGGCCGGCGAGGTCAACACCCTGAACTCGCGCTCCTCCTCGGATGCCGTCGCGGGCACCCCGCTCTACATGAGCCCCGAGCAGTTCACGGGGCAGCCCCTCGGTCCCGCCTCCGACCTGTACTCGCTCGGCGTGATCTACTACGAGCTCATGGCGGGGCATGCGCCCTTCACGCGCGGCTCCGTCTCGTACCACCACCAGTACACCGCCCCGGAGCCGATACCGGACATACCCCTTGCCGTCTGGCAGATCGTCTCGCGCCTCATGTCGAAGGACCCCGCGCAGAGGTACCAGTCCGCGGGGGAACTCCTCGCCGCGCTGGACAACGCGGGCGTGGACGAGGCTGACGGGCGTTCGACCGCGCCACGCGGCGTGCTCTCCATCTCCGAGGAACCGACGCCGATGCCGCTCCGGCGCCGCGACGCGGGCCCGCCCCGCTAGCCCCCAACAACTCGCAACCATACAGGCAAAGCATGCCCATCCTGGAACTCAAGCACTACGGCGACGCCATCCTGCGCGAGAAGGCCCGCCCCATCGCGGCCGTCACGGACGATCTGCGCCGGCTCGCCCACGACATGGGGGAAACCATGTACGCGGCGCGGGGAATCGGACTCGCCGCGAACCAGGTCGGCCATGAGGGCGCCCTCCTCGTGTACGACACGGCCCAGCTCAAGTCCGGCAAGGGCAAGGACGGCCGTCGCCTGCGCGACGAGGCCCTGCGCAGGCTCGAGGTCGTCATCAACCCCGAGATTCTCGACTCCTCGGCGGAGGACGAGGAGGGGGACGAGGGATGCCTTTCCATCCCTGGACTCGAAGCCCCCGTGTGGCGCAGCAAGCGCATCCGGGTCCGCTACCGGGACCTCGACTGGGTCGAGTTCGACGCGTGGTTCGATGGCATCGCCGCACGCGTCCTGCAGCACGAGATCGACCACCTGAACGGCGTGCTGTTCGTGGACAGGCTCCCCGCCGCAAGGCGCGCGTCCCTGGCCGCACACCTCGCCAAGATCCGCCGGGGGGAGATTCCCGACGCCCTCAACCAGCCCGAAAGGTAGCAGCCTCCCCCATGACCGCCACGCAGCACGCAGGCATCACGCAACGCCCCGCAACCGCGAAGGACCGACTCGCCATCGGCATGATGATCCTCGGCCTCGTCATCTTCCTGGTGTTCATTGTCATCAGGCTCACGACGCCCGACTCGAAGTGGGCAGTCTTCGTCGCCTTTGGCGGCTGGGTCGTGTGGTTCATCGGCAAGACCATCCGGAAGCTATCCTCGTCCCGACACGAGGAGGAGCAGTACCTCCGGGGGGCAGTTGACGCGAAGGGGGACGAAACTCCCGGCGCCTGAGCTGACGATCGTGCGCGTGGCACCAAGGTGGCACGCGCCGAGGGCGTAGCCCGGCCCGAGCCGCGTTGCAGACAGCGTGGTCCCGAAGAAGGGCAGGCGCACCTGTCCCCCATGCGTGTGCCCGGCGATGGCCACCTGCGCACCGAGGCGCGCGGCCGTGGGGAACTCGTCCGGCGAGTGGACCAGGACGATGTGAGGCCGCGCCGCCCGGATGCGTCTGGCCTGCGGGGGGGTCAGCGGCAGGTACGGCGACTCGATCCCCGCAATTCTCAGCCCGCATCCGCGCACCTGCACGGTCGCCGCCTCCTGCGAAAGCAGCGAGATCCCCGCGCGGCGCAGTTCCCCCGCGATCTCCGCGGGCCTCGTCCAGAAGTCGTGGTTCCCGCGGATGGCGAACACGCCGCACTCCGCGCGCAGCCCGTGGAGGATCCCGCCGATCCGCCCGATGTGCCCCTCCCGCGTCACGTAGTCACCGCCCAGCAGCACGACATCCGGCTGGAGCGAAGACGCCACCCGGACCACCTCGCGGTAGTACTCGTCCGAGAGCGTCCTGTGGATGTGGAAGTCGCTCACGTATACGACTCGTATGGGGGTCCCGGCCGGCAGGTCCCGCACCTCGAGCCGATACGTCTTCACGACGAGCGCCGTGGGCCGGTTTACCGGCGCCGCCAGACTGAGGACGGCCGTCTCGATCGGCCCAAGGTCCCTCCAGGCGATCCCCGCGCCCGTTGCGAGCTGCGCCGGCTCCACGTCCGAGATGGCGGCATCGAGTCGCTCCGCGCGCCGCTGGTGGAGCACGCTTCGCATGGTGGCCAGGGCGAGCACGCCGGCCACCGCGCAAAGCCAGGGACCCGCCGGGGTTGCTGAGGTGAACGCCAGCACCAAGCCCCCCGCCAGGCCGGCGGGCAGCGACAGCAGCGCGATTGACTTCTTCAGCAGGCTCTCGTGCAGCCCGGAAAACGTCCGGTTGTAAACCCAGACGAGGAGCCCGCACAGGCCAATCGAGTTGACTGCCGCGAGGAGGATGAGCGCCGCCGTGGTCATTGGGGCATCTTGTCAGCGCCCCGCGGCTGCGAGGCAATCCTGCACGGAGCTGGGACGCGCTCCCTCGCATGCCCCCGCCTGTTTCTTGTTGCCTGAGCGTCCCGGATTCGCTTCTTGGTTCATCGTCGTGCCCATTCCGGCGCGGAAGTGAACCGCTGCACGAGGTTGCCCCGCATGAAACTGGAACCCCAGGTCGTGGTCGCGCTAGCAGGAGTGGCGATCCTCGTGGCTTTCGGCCTTCGGCAGGCCTCCGGCAGGCGCCGGCCCCGCTACATGTCTGCCTTCCTGGCCAACGCAACGCGCCCGGAGGTCCAGCGCGCGATCCTCGCGGAGTTTGGCAAGCCGCCGGACGCCCCGCAGGTCGCGCAACGGCCTGTCGCGATAGGCGCGCACGATGGCCACGGAGGCTCGGTCTTTTGCCCCTCCTGCCGCGCAGACTATCCGGCAGGGACGCCCTACTGCGAGTGCTGTGGCCTGGAGACGGCGGATCCGGACGAGTTTTCGCCGCCCGTCGCGGGCTCGGACCCCCCGGCGCACCAGGAGCCGCTGGTCGTCGTGCACGTCGCTGGATCGCCCACCCAGGCATCCGTCCTCAAGATGTACCTGGAGAGCCACGCGATTGACTGCATTACGCGCGGACACGTCCCGAGCGGCGTCTACAACTTCACGATCTCGCCCCTGGCGGAAGTTCAGCTCCTCGTGCGCGAGTCCGACACGGCGCGCGCGCGGGCGCTGCTGCTGGAGTGCCAGTAGCCCGCTCTACGGCCTGAGTTCGCAGACGCGCCAATCCCCCGCGGATGCGATCTCCGCGCCCACGGCGAGCCCCGCCTCCGCCGAAACGCGCCGCGCCTCGGCCAACCCCTTCGCCTTCACCAGCAGCACCGCCCGGCGCCCCGACTCCACCAGGCCCGACCTCAGGCCCGGCGCGCTCCCTGCATCTAGGACATACGCCACGCGGTGCGAATAGAACATTGGCACCTGAACGGGATGCTCCCATGTGGCAATGACGGTCGCGCCCGGCGTGGACTTCCTGATCGCCACCGCGGCGGCCTTGAGCTGGCGATCCCCCCGGATCTCGCGCTGCCATCCCTTCGCCAGCGCCACTCCCGCGAGAATGCAGGCCGCGGCCAGCACGCGCCCCCGCCAGGGCACGAAACGCGGAAGGGAAAGCGCCGCCGCCAGCACGGGCGCGGCGCCCGCGGCCGCCAGCGGCAGGACCCACACGAGGTACAGCTCCCGGCGACTCGAAGAGACCATCAGGGCCGCCATCATGACGACGGCACCGATGGACGCGGGAGTCACCGCACGCACCCGCACTTCCCGCACCGCCGCAGCCAGCGCGAGCGCCGCGATCACGCCCGCCGCGGACACCGGAGCCAGGCCGCCCCACGCACGGAGGTACATCATCGGTCCCGCATCGTGCCCCTCGATGCTGCGCGAAATGCGCTCCGCGTAGTTGTACTCCGCATGGCGCCCGAGGAACTCGCCGCCGTGGGTGATCACCTGCATCCCGAACCAGGGCACCGGAAGGAGAAACGCGACCAGACAGGCAAGCCCCACCCGCCGGAGCCCACGCCCCCCGTCCGAGCGCCACGCCCACCAGGCGCACCCCGGCGCCACGACCAACCACAACGGCCCCTTCACCAGCGCCGCGAACCCGCCGAAGACCCCCGCGAGCACGGCATCCCTGCGCCCCCCGCCCGGGCTCGTGCAAAACGCCATGAAGCCGAGCGTGCCGAGCATCATCCCCGAGTCGAGCAGGCCCTGGCGCGTCTGGTTCACCCAGTGCGCGCTGCCCACGAGCAGCACCCCGGCAATCAGGCCCGCGCGCCAATCCGCAGCCTCGCGCTCCGCGATCCGCCAGCACAAGAGGGCGCAAGCGAGCGCAAACAGCGCCGACCAGATTCGCACCGAGAACTCGGATTCGCCGAGGACTGCAAACGCCAGTGCCGTGAGCTGGTAGTACATCGGCGGCTTGTTGAAGTCCGGCTCGTATTGGAGCTGTGGCGAGATGAAGTTGCCGGTGGCGACCATCTCGCGCGCACGCTCGGCGCTCAGGCCCTCGTCCCAGTCCCGCAGGGAACCGCCCCACAAGTTCCACAGGGTGAAGAAGACCGCGCACGCCCAGAACGCGGCGAGGACGGCGCGCGGGGCGCGGGACTCCGCCCCGACCTCAGGCATGGGCCGGGGCGGCGCTGGACTGGTCCGCTGCCGACATCGCGCCGACGAACGAGAGCGCCGTGGCGAGGGCCTCGCGCGGAGTGCACGGCTTGATCGTCAGCACGAGCGTGTCGCGGCCCTCCGCCCGCACGTTCTGCACCTGCGGGTTCCCACCCATGGCCGTGCGCGCATCGTCCATCCACTGCTCCGCCTCCGGGGCGAAGAACACGAACCGCAGGGTCTGGGCCCCCTGACGCACGGCCCCGATGTGGAGGGCGCCGCAGGCGACGCGCAGCCTCGTGATCAGGAGGAGCGCGGCCACGCTCTCGGGCGGCTCGCCGTAACGGTCCTTCAGCTCCGCCTCCGCCTCGTCCACGTCCTTCAGGCTGCGCGCGACGCCAAAGCGCTTGTAGAACGTCAGGCGGTGCTGCTCGACCGGTATGTAGGCTGGCGGGATGACGCTGGACGCCTCGGTCTTGATCTCCGCGACGCGGTCGTCGGCGACCTGGTCCCCGCGCAGGTTCGCGACGGCCTCGCGCAGCATCTCGCAGTAGAGCTCGAACCCGATCTCGTTGATCGTGCCGTGCTGTTCCCTGCCCAGGATGTTCCCTGTGCCGCGGATTTCCATGTCGCGCATCGCGATGTGGAAGCCCGATCCCAACTCGGTGAACTCCTCGATGGCGGCGAGGCGCTTGATCGCCGCGTCCGTGATCCCCTCGCCCGGGGGGACGATCATGTATGCATAGGCGCGGCGCTTCTCGCGCCCGACACGCCCGCGAAGCTGGTAGAGCTGCGAAAGTCCCAGCGTGTCCGCGCGGTTCACCACGATCGTGTTGCAGTTGGGGATGTCCAGGCCGCTCTCGATGATCGTCGTGGCCACCAGGATGTCGAACTCGTGCTCGACGAACCTGCGCATGGTCTCCTCCAGCTCCGACTCCTTCATCTGCCCGTGCGCAACGTCGATCCGCGCGTGCGGCACGATCTCAAGCAGGCGCTTTGCCACCTCGTGGATCGTCGCGACGCGGTTGTGGACGAAGTAGACCTGCCCGCCGCGGTTCAGCTCGCGCAGCAGGGCCTCCGCGATCTGCTCCTGCTCGAAGTGGATCAACCTCGTCTTGATGGGGTGCCGCCCCTGCGGCGGGGTCGCGATGGTCGAGAGGTCGCGAATCCCGGAGAGCGCCATGTGCAGCGTTCGCGGGATCGGCGTGGCGGAGAGTGTCAGCGTGTCGATGTCCGCGCGCAGTTCCCGCAGGCGCTCCTTCGCGCCGACGCCGAACCGGTGCTCCTCGTCCACGACAACGAGACCGAGGTCGAGGAACTGCACCTCCTTGCCGAGCAGCTTGTGCGTGCCAACCACCACGTCCACCTCGCCGATCTTCACCCTGCGGAGGACGTCCTTCACCTCCTTTGCGGAACGGAAGCGCGAGACGTGCTCGACGCGCACGGGATAGTCGGCGAACCTTTCGCGGAGCGTGTTGTAGTGCTGCTGCGCGAGGATCGTGGTCGGGCAGAGCAGCGCCGCCTGGCGTCCCCCCTGAACGCACTTGAAGATCGCGCGGATCGCCACCTCGGTCTTGCCGTATCCGACGTCGCCGCAAAGCACCCGGTCCATCGGCTTTGTGCCCTCGAGGTCCTCCTTCACGGCCTGGATGGCGGCGAGCTGGTCCGGCGTTTCCTCGTACAGGAAGCCGGCCTCGAACTCGCGCATCATCGTGGTGTCGGGGCCGTAGGGGCGCCGCCGCGCGGCCTCCCGGCGCGCATAGAGCGCGAGCAGCTCCTTGGCGATCTTCTCGACGTCCTCGCGCGACTTCGTGCGGCGCTTGTGCCAGCGCCCGCTCCCGAGCCGGTCCAGCGCGGGCTCCGCCGCCTCCGCCGCGCTGTACTTCTGCACGTGCCGGATGTTCTCCACCGGCACGAGCAGCTTGTTCTCGTCCGCGTAGAGAATCTCGAGCAGGTCCACGGCGCGGCCGTCGATCACCTGCTGCCGCATCCCGAGGAACTTGCCGATTCCGTGCTCGACATGGACGACGTAGTCGCCGCGAGCCATCTCGGAGCTCGACGCGATGGGCTTGCCCTTGTGGATCTTCCTGTAGGCCGGGCGGCGCTTGTAGCGCCCGAACATCTCGCGGTCCGTCAGGAAGCCGAGCATGGCCTCCGGCATCAGGAACCCGGACGTGAGCTGTCCCGTGGCGATCAGGACGTCCGGCGCGCCACGCAGAAGGTCCGTCAGGCTCGAGTCGTCGGTCGCCTCGCTGATCGCCACGGCCGGCACGTGCCCCTCGCGCAGCAGCTCGTCCAGGCGGTGCACCTGCCCATCGTTGTCGCACACGACCACGGTTCGGATCGTCTGCTTGCGCAGGCGCAGCAACTCCCCGCGCCAGCCGTCGATGTCCGACGTGTGCGGCGCATAGCCCTTCGTGTCGAAGGGGATGCGCACGATCGTCTTGTCGAGCGACTCGACGGGAAGCTCGGAGTGCTCGATGCGCCGGAAGCGCTCGAGTCCGCGCAGCAGGTCGGACCGCGACTGCACGAGGTTGCCTGGCTCCGGCAGGTCGGGGGACTCGTGGAGCACCTCGTGGTACTGCCGCTGCACGGCATTCTCGAAGTGCCGGCAGACCTCGTCGTGGCGCTCCGGCGCATCGAGCACGACGATGGTTCGCTCGGGAAGGCGCTCCAGCAGCGACGCAAGCCGTCCGCCCTCCGCGATGTGCTGCTCTGCCAGCGCCTTCAGGCCGACGGGCGCGATGTCCAGCACGGCGCCCGTGCCGAGGTCGTTGCGGCTCCGCTGCGTCACGACGTCGAAGACGCGGATGGACTCGACCTCGTCCCCGAAGAAGTCCACCCGGAGGGGATCCTCCGCATTGAGCGGGAACACGTCGACGATGTTGCCGCGGACGGAGTAGGTCCCGCGCGACTCGACGAGCGGCTCGCGCTCGTACCCGGCGGCTGAGAGGGCGTCGCCGAGCTTTGCCGGGCCGATCCGCGCGCCCCACTCGACGCGCACCCCGAGCGCGCCCGCGACCTCCTCCGGCAGGATGAGCTGCATGAGCGCATCCACCGGTGCAATGATCGCCGGCGCGCGACCGGCATCCGCCTTCGCGCGCGCCAGCGCGCCGAACACGTCGAGCATCCGCGCCCCGGCCTCGATGTTCAGCTCCTCGCGGTCGTACGGCAGGATCTCCCACTTGGGGTACGAGTGGGTGTCCTCCACCCCGAACCACGCGAGGTCGTTTGCCAGCTCGTCCGCCCGCTCGATGCTCGGCGTCAGCACGAGCACCGGCACGGGGCGCTTTCTCAGGAACGCCGCCAGCGCGAACGCCAGCGCGGACCCCCCAAGGTTCTGGAGGACGATCGTCCTCGATCCCCTGTGGTCCATCGCCTCCATCCAGTGGCGGAAGGCGGTGCTGCGCTCGGTGAAGGAATCCAGCAGCCGTGCGACGATCATCGTCCCGCCACCTGCGGGGCCACTTCCTCCTCCCGCACGAGGTCCCCCTTCTCGAGGTGCAGCACGCGCTTTCCCACGGTGGATGCCTTCGGGTCGTGCGTCACCATGACGACGGTCTTGCCCAGTTCCGAGTTGAGGCGCTGGAGGAGCCGCAGGCAGTCGCCCGCGGACTTCGCATCGAGGTTTCCCGTGGGCTCGTCCGCGACGATGAAGGGCGGGTCCGTCACCAGGGCGCGCGCAATCGCAACGCGCTGCTCCTGTCCGCCGGAAAGCTGCCGCGGCCGGTGGTCAAGTCGGTCCCCCAGGCCCACCAGTTCAAGCGCGAGCTTCGCGTGGCGTCGTCGCTCGCTGCCGGAGAGCCCCGTCAGCAGCAGGGGGAGTTCCACGTTCTCCTGCGCCGTGAGCACGGGGATCAGGTTGAACGTCTGGAACACGAATCCGATGTTCGCATTCCTCCACGCGGCGAGGGCGCCCTCGGACAGGCGCGAGATGTCCTCGCCCATCACGAGGCACTCCCCCTTCGTGGGGCGGTCGATCCCGGCTATGATGTGAAGCAGCGTGGACTTGCCCGATCCCGAGGGGCCCATGAGCACGACGAAATCACCGACCGGGATGCTGATCGACACGTCGCGCAGGGCGAACACCTCCGCATCCCCGGAGGTGTAAATCTTGTAGATGTTCCTGAGGACGGCGATGTCGTTCTGGGGCATGGCGCGGGGCGGGCCCGGGGAGTTTCCCCGGGGAGGGGAATGTTGGGACTCGGCCCATGGCGCCACAACAGCGGATTTCGCGCCACCTGCGGGAGATCGCCTTGCCCGCGGACAGGGTTGGTGCAAAGACTCCCTGCCATGTTCACACCGTTCACCAACTCGCCCCCGGTGATCCTTGCCGGGACGGCCTCCCGTGCGCTCGGCCGGGAAATCTGCGAGCACCTGAAGATTCCGGTTGGTGGCGTCGAGATCGCGACGTTCTCCGACTGCGAGACCTTCGTCAAGATCCTGGACAACGTCCGCGGCGCGGACGTCTTCGTGGTCCAGAGCACCTCGGCCCCCGCGAACGAGAACATCATGCAGCTCCTGCTGCTGATCGACGCGGCCAAGCGAGCCTCCGCCGCGCGCGTGACGGCCGTCGTGCCCTACTACGGATACGCCCGCCAAGACCGCAAGGAACAGGGCCGCGTCGCACTGTCGGCGAAGCTCGTCGCGAACATGCTGTCGACGGCGGGGGCGGACCGACTCCTCACGATCGACCTGCACGCAGGCCAGATTCAGGGCTTCTTCGACATGCCGGTGGACCACCTGGTCGGCGGGATGGTCCTCGTGGACTACGTGCGGCAGATGAAACTCGAGAACTTCGCGGTCGTTTCCCCCGACGTCGGCAACGTCAAGCAGGCGCGCAACTGGGCGGACATGCTGGGTGCCCCGCTGGCCATCGTGGACAAGCGGCGCCCGAAACCGAACGTTTCCGAAGTCATGTCGATCATTGGCGAGGAAGAGGTTAGGGGACGGACCGCGCTCCTCTTCGACGATATGATTGACACCGCGGGCACCATTGTGAATGCATCCCGGGCTCTTCGAGAGCGTGGGGCGACGAAGGTGTACGCCCTCGCCAGCCACGCCGTCCTCAGCGGCGCGGCCAAGAAACGCCTCGAAGAGTCGCCGATCGAGGAAGTCATCGTCACCAACACGATCTTCCACGAGCCCGTGTCGCTTCCCGCAAAGATGAAGGTGCTCTCCCTGGCACCGCTCCTCGCGCAGGCAATCGACCGAATCCACACGCACCGGTCCGTGAGCGACCTCTTCCGCCAAATGGCGCGCTAAGGGGGCACGGTGCCGGTCAAGACCCACGGAGGAGTTTCCGTCACATGAGCAGTCAGCTCGTCGTCAAGGCACAGCCCCGCACCGCGCGCGGCAAGGAGCAGGCAACCGCACTCCGCCGCTCCGGCAGCATCCCCGCCGTCATCTACGGCGCACACAAGGACACCCGCGAGATCGCGTTCAACGCACGCGAGTTCGAGTCCGTCCGCTCCCGCACGCACGGCGAGAAGGTCCTCATCGACGTCACCTACGACGATGGGTCCAGCGACAAGGCCTTCATCCAGGAAGTCCAGCGCGATCCCGTCACCCGCACCATCCTCCACGCCGACCTCCTGCGCGTCAGCCTCACCGAGGTCATGACCCTCCAGGTTCCCGTCTTCGCGGTCGGCATCGCCGACGGCGTCAAGAACGAGGGCGGCACGCTCGAGCAGGTCTCCCGCAAGGTCACCATCAAGTGCCTCCCCACCAAGGTGCCGCCGCACATCGACGTCGATGTCAGCGCCCTCAAGGTTGGCCAGTCCCTCCACGTCTTCGACCTGCCCGCCATCGAGGGCATCATCTTCGTCGACCCGAAGGCGGTTCTCTTCGGCGTCGCGGCCAAGCTCTCCGAGGAGGCGCTCCAGGCCCAGACCGCCGCGCCGACCGCCCCAGAGCTCCTCAAGAAGAAGGAAGGCGAGCCCGGCGCCGAGGGTGCCCCCGCCGCAGCAGCGGGCGGCAAGGCACCCGCAGCCGCCAAGGCGCCCGCCGCCGCCCCGGCCAAGGAAGAAAAGAAGAAGTAACCCCCCACATCCCCAAACCGCAGTTCCAACCGCCCCGGGACACCTCCCGGGGCGGTTCCGCTTTCACGGTCGCCCCGGGCCTGCGCGTCGAGGAGAGTCGTTGCTCTCGGAGTCGCGGGGAGGGTACCATCCAAAGGTGAGGTTCCTACCCCATGCCAATCGATGAAGTCAACATCACCAACTATCGAAGGTTTCGCGACTATCGGCTAACAGGCCTCAAGCAGGTAAACCTGCTCGTAGGTGAGAGTGGCGCAGGGAAGTCGAGTCTGTTGGAAGCCGTATGCCTGCTCTACACGGGCGGGGACTTTCAGTTCATTGACGAGATCTGCCGCCATCGGGGGGAGTTGGGATATGCCCGCCTCCCGGGTCCGGAGGGGCAGAAGGCCAGACCGGATCTCCGCCATCTTTTTCCCGGACATCTGCTGGACGGTGACATGAAGACATCGATCAGTGCCGGTGAACGAGGCAGCCTCACGATAGCGTTCGAGTCCACGGGAACCATTCCCAGCGAACTAATCGGTTCGCTCGCGCAGTTGCAATGGACGGCGTCAAACAGCCTGCGATTTCGCTTCACTGGAGTCGGAGCGTCCGAACTCATCGCAGCACTTTCGGGGAGCATCGCCATTGCGACAGCACGGCGCGCCCTGGACGGCCATGCTTCGGCCCTGAGAGCCAGAGAAACACCGCGAATACTCTTTCTTCGCCCCACCGCGTTCCTGTCCCCAGTTGTCCTCGACCTAGCGTGGAACAGTCTCGTCCAGCGGAAGATGGAAAGGCAGGTGGCTTCTGCCATCCGCGCCGTGAATGAGAATGTGGAAGATGTGATCCTGGCTTCTATCACGGGATTTCCGACAAACGGCGCACCGCCGCTGCAGGTTGGACTGAAGGGTGAGGACAGGGTGCCGATTGGCTCCCTAGGTGACGCGGCAACCCGCCTCGCTTGCCTGGCAATCGCCTTGGAGGGATCGCGCGGTGGAACCCTCTTTGTGGACGAGATCGAAACTTCAATGCATCACACCGTGCAGGAAGCGATGTGGCGAAGCGTCCTCGAGCGGGTCGGCTCCGACAGTGTGGAGACCTCGGTGTTCGCGACGACGCACAGCTTGGAGTGCGTCCATGCACTGGGTCGCGTTTGCGCGGATCGCCCCGATTGGAGGTCGATGGTATCCATCCAGCGGATCGACCCAAACCTCAACCACAGCGTCCCCTTCACAGACGAGGAAGTCGTTTCGATCTCCGCTTCCTCGATTGAAGTGCGCTGATGGCGACCCCGCCCAGACCGAAGGGCAGCGCCCTGTTGATCGTGGAGGGCGATAACGACCTGCACACAATCGTCCACCTCATGATGAAGCACGGACTTCCTAAACCGCACGATGGAAGCCCCTCCATCCGGCCCGTGCACCTCGAAGTCGTCCGCCCAGCCACGAATCGCGGTCGGGACCAAGGTGAATCCGGTCCCGTCGGTCAAGGCGCCCAAGAGACCAGCGATCAGTCCGGACAAAACCCTCCGCACGGTAGCGTGGAGACGTTGATAAGAATGATCCCCGTGCACATCAAGGCCGAGTCTTCTGGCGTCGTTGGTTTCATTCTCGATGCGGATGTCGATGTCACGCGGCGTTGGGAGCAGGTCAGAAACAAGCTGATTGAGGCAGGCGTGGGCGAAGTACCTGAGCTCCCTAAGCCGGAGGGTTTCGTCGGATTCTCCCGTGAGAACCAGTGCCGTCTGGGCGTTTGGCTCTGGCCTGACAACACAAGCTCTGGCAGACTCGAGAACTTCATTCGGGCGCTGATCCCATCGGAATCGAAGCTCTTCGGTCACGTTCTGGCCTCAACCGCTGCCGCTCGGTCCTACGCCGAGTCTGACCGCATCAAGCCCTTCGACCCCGTGGATCAGGTCTGCGCCGAAGTGCATTGCTGGCTGGCGTGGCAGGAGGTTCCCGGGCATCCGTTCGGCACGGGCATCGCTGCCCGCTACATCGGCCACGATAGCGAAGCAGCCCGCAGTCTTGTGGATTGGTACAAGAAGTTGCTTTCCCGAAACCCGTAACTTCAGCCAGCCCCCCCTCAGTTTCCTGTTTCCGGCACCCAGCCCGCTCGGCTTCATAGGAGAGCACTGCCACACAAAGATTCCGTGAAGGCGCAGGGGACCCATGCCTGAGGCCGCATCGACAGTCACGCGCGAGATCTACTGGAACATCGCGATCCCGGAGCCCTGGCGCACGCTCCTCGTCCTCGCGCTTGGCATGATCCCCGTCGTGATGGTCGTCCGCAGCCTGCGCGGCCGGATCATGGAGTGGCAGTCCATCGGGGGGCTCGATCCCCTGCCGCCGCGCTCGGAATGGCGCGAGCGCGCCTTGCGCGTCCTCCGCCACGGACTCGGGCAGGAGCGCGTCAAGCGCCGCAGGGCGGGGGGGTTGGGCCACACGCTCTTCTTCTACTCGTTCATCGCGCTCTTCATCGGCACGGTCATCGTCGCCTTCCAGCACGACTTCGCCCAGCCCGTCCTCGGCTGGTACTTCTTCGAGGACACATTCTACCGCATCTACTCGGCGACGCTGGAGGTTGCCGGCGTCATCGCCATCGTGGCGGTCGCGCTGGCGCTCCACCGTCGCCTCGCCGCGAAGCCGCCGCACCTGGGTGGCTCCATCAACTGGGTGCCATCCCTGTGGTGGTTCCAGGCCGTCCTCGTCACCGGCTTCATGTTGGAGGCCGCACGCATCGCGGGCACGGGCTTCCCGGAGCACGAGCGCACCGCCTCGTTCGTCGGCTACGCGATTGCAGGCGTCATTCCGGGCGACGCGAAGACGGCCGCGGCCATCCACCTCGTCCTGTGGTGGGGCCACTTCGCCATTTCGCTCTGGTTTCTTGGCCTCTTCAGCGCCGTCGCGATGGGCCACGTCTTCACGGTTTCAGCCAACGTCTTCCTGGCGCGCGACATCCCCTCCGGCGCCACGCCCCGCCCCATCCAGAACATCGAGGAGGCCGAGCGCTTCGGCGTCATGACCATCGACCAGTTCATGGGGCCGCACCTGCGCGACGTGACGAGTTGCGTCGAGTGCGGGCGCTGCACGGAAGTCTGCCCCGCGAACATCACGGGAAAACCCCTCTCGCCGAAGAAGATCGTCAACGATCTGCGCGACATGGCGCGAGCGCGGCTCCCAAAGGCCGAGGGCGCCGAACTCCCCGAGATTGTTGGCACCGGCGAGGGGCAGCTCACCCCCGACGAGATCTGGTCCTGCACCACCTGCGGCGCGTGCGAGCGCGAGTGCCCCGCCATGATCGAGGTCGTCGAGAAGGTCGTCGAGCTCCGCCGCGGCCTCGTACTCATGAAGTCCGAGTTTCCCCCCGAGGTCCAGAACGCCTTCACAAACCTCGAGCAGCAGGGCAATCCCTGGGGCAAGCCGGCGGACGACCGTGACAAGTGGGCCCGCGACATGGAGGACGTCCGCGTCCCCGTCGTCGGCGAGCCCGAGGCCGAAGGCGCGGAGTACCTCTTTTGGGTGGGCTGCGCGGGGAGCTACGACGCGCGCGGGCAGCGGATCTCGCGTGCCCTCGTGCGCCTGCTCAACAAGGCCAACGTCAAGTTCGCCATCCTCGGCCCCCGCGAAACTTGCACCGGCGACCCCGCCATGCGCATCGGCAACGAGTACCTCTACCAGATGCTCGCGAAGCAGAACATCGAAACGTTGAAGGAACAGCCGATCAGGAAGATCGTCGCCTCCTGCCCGCACTGCCTCCAGACCATCGGGAAGGACTACCCGCACCTTGGAGGCAAGTTCGAGGTCGTGCACCACAGCGAGTTGCTCGCGCGTCTTGTCGCAGAGGGGCGGCTGGCTCCCTCGCCCGTCGCGGAGCACCAGAACGCCGTGCTGCACGACTCGTGCTACCTCGCGCGCCACAACAACATCGTGGACCAGCCGCGCGCCGTCGCGAACTCGGTCCTGGGCGGCGCGGAGGTCGCGGAGGTCCCGCGCTGCAAGGACAAGGGCCTGTGCTGCGGCGCCGGCGGCGGCCGCATGTGGATGGAGGAACACCTCGGCCACAAGACCATCAACACCGAGCGCGCCGAGGAGCTCCTCTCCACCGGCAAGGACACCATCGTCACCTCGTGCCCCTTCTGCCAGACCATGGTCGCCGACGGCGCCAAGAAGGCCGCCCCCGGAAAGCAGGTCACCGTCATGGACATCGCGGAACTGATGGAGAAGGGGGTGAAGTAGGGGGATCTGGCGGACGCAGCGCGCCTCAATCAACGCGACGAGGCGAACGGCGAGGCTCCCCCGCTCCACCTGGCCGAGAAACGGAGCGTGTACGACGGCTCGACAACGCGGCCAGCCCCAATTGAGGATGGGTCATGAACTCGAGATGCACCCCAAATCCCAGGTCGAGT
>CAZUCD010000013.1:0-5731 GCA_964618855.1 uncultured Candidatus Sumerlaeota bacterium | reverse complement strand
CTGGACCCCGGGCCGCCGCCAGCCCCGCCGTCCCCGCGCTTCAGGTTGGACTCATCCCCCCCTCACGCCGACACGATCACCTTGAACCCGCCCCAGACCATCTTCTTGCAGTCGAACGGCATGTTCTTCGGGTCGCACATCGTGGCCAGGCGCGGGTCGGCCATCACCTTCTTGTTCACGCGGTCGCGGTGCGCACGGGACTTGTACACGATGTAGGCGAAGATCACCGTCTCGTCCGGCTTGCACTTGGCCGCCTTGGCGAAGGAGACGCCGAATCCTGGGGAGAGGTCGTCCCCGACACATTCCTTGTAGTCGAGTGCGCCATGCTCCATCCAGATCTTGGACGCCTTCTTGGCCATCTTCCTGTAGGCCTCCACGTTCTTCGTGGGCACCGGGAGGACATATCCGTCAACGTAGGCCATGGCTGAAACCCCTGCGTGTTGGGTGTGGGCAACAACGGCCAAGGCAAACCCCCGACGACACCGAAGGCAAGCGCGAAAGCCCCGGCGCGGCGCAGGTGCATCTCAAGTTTGTATCACGGGGTGTTTCCAGATCCAGACGCCTCCATCAGTAACGACGAAGTCCAATCTGGCCCGTGCGAGCCCGCGGGGCAGCGCCCCTGCCTGCACCGTCGTGGCGAGGGCGTCCCGATGCGGTCCATTCCCGTCCTCGATGCGAAGATCCAGATCGTGAAGCGGGTTGCCGGTGGACTTGGCCACGGGAAAGTTTCCTTTCGGGAAGATCCCCCTCCAGCCGACGCGAGAAGTTACAGAGCCGGGATGCGCCCCGGACGCCATTCGACTTGCGTGCGTGCCCAACCGATCCAAGCCTGACGGCTTGGGTGGGGGTTAGCTCAATGTTACAAAGGAGGGTGCAGGTATGGCGAAACGGGTGTTGGTTTTCCCAATGGGCCTCGAACCATTCCCACTTAAGGCAGGGAGGTCTAAGGACTTTGCGGACCAGGTGAGGGTGCGGCTCGAGCAGTCGAAGGAACGCCTGGTGCGAACTTGGCGCAAGCTATCCAACAAGGAACCCGCATCGGATCCGTTTGCCGCCGTGCCCATGGCAGGGCCCGCGAGCCCGACTCCGCCGGCAGTGCTCCCTGCGGTGGGGGCAATCATTGCGGAGGCTGGCGACTTCGATGAGGACAAGGCGAAGGCGGAAGGCGCCCTCCTGCTCGATGATCGGGAATTCTCCGTGCCTGACGTCCATGCTTCTGAATCCAACCTGAGGGCCCACCGCGCTCATCTGGCGATCATCGGAGCGGGGGACTACCATCGATCCGGCAGGAGCGGAACGGGGGTTTGGATTGGCATCCTCGATTCCGGCATCAAACCAGATCACCCGGAGTTTGCGGGGCGCCAGATCGCGCAGGCAGGGAATCCGCCGTTTGCGCAGTTCGGGGCCGATGGCAAGATCGACAGCAGGATTCCCGGCTGGACCAACTTCCACGGCACGCAGGTCGCTGCGTTTGCAGGGGGGTCCACCTTCGGAGTCGCCCCGGGGGCGGAACTCGCCATCGGGCACGTGCTCACAGAGTCCCGGAATGGCGCCGCCCACGGGAATGCCGCACAGGCGGTTGCGGGCATCGAGTGGTTGGCGACGACGCCCTTTCGGAACACGGCACTAGTCGGTGTGGACATAATCAACATTTCCTTCGGTGATCGGGGCTACGTCGATGGCTACTATCAAGCCATCGCGAACTTCTGCGCCAACACGGCCATTCAGGTGGTCGCCTGCATCGGGAACAATGCGGCGAGTCCCCTTGATGGCCATTGGAGTCCCGGCAACTATGACAATGTCATCGGTGTCGGCGCCGCCACGGCCTACGGATGCGCGGCGGGCTACAGCGCCTATGGGGCTGTGGCGCAGCACAGGGGACGCAGGAAGCCGGACCTGATCGCCCTAGGCGACCAACTGGAGGATCCTGTGTCCATATTCGGTGGCAAGGTGTCGGGGACATCCATGGCCTCCGCAATTGTCGCCGGGGCCTGTTCGTTGCTCATCGAGGATGACGTGCGCCTGGGAACGCGCGCGCAAGACGTCCCCGCGAGGCTGCAGGGTCACCTGATGGCGCCACCCGCAGGTTGCGCGAATCCACACTGGTACGGCGGCGGTGTCCTGAGGCTCCAGGCCCCACCGGGGCCGCCCATCCCAGCGGGAGAGTCCACCGTGGAAGTCGAGTTCGATGCCTCGGGCGTGATCGGGGAGGACTCGGGAGTCGAGTCGGGGGAATGCGGCGGGGGGATGCTCGAACTTCTGAGAACGGTGGAGGCTGCCAGCGGCAGGGTGACGTCCCTGTCGTGTGCCGTCCGAGTGACGATGAAGGTTCCGGAGAGGGAACTCGGCGCCGTGATGCGGAGCCTTCAGCCCATTGCGGACGCGAACCCGGGGAGAAAGTCGAAAAGTGCACCACGGGTGTGATCGCGCGGGCGTGCGGCTTTATGGAATGCGCGCCCGCCGCGACTCGAACGCGGGACCTAGGCTTTAGGAAAGCCTCGCTCTATCCATCTGAGCTACGGGCGCACCGTGGGGGACATGGTGCGCATCGGGGGCTGCGCGTCAAGCGCGTCGCATGTCGGCGGCCACGTCGGCGATGATGTCGCCGAGGGACTTCTCCGGCGCGAAGCCCATCGCGCGGGCGATCTTGGCAATGTCGGGCCGGCGGCGCGCCATGTCCTCGAAGTCCTCGTCGTACGCCTGCTCGAACGGGATGGTCGTGATGGGTGACTTGCTGCCAAGGGCCGCCACGATCCTGCGCGCAAGCTCCAGGATGGTGATCTCCTCAGTCCCGCCGACGTTGAAGACTTGGCCGGTCGTGCCCCCGGTGGAGACAAGGCCCACGAGCGCGCGCACCGTGTCCGCCACGTGGCAGAAGGTGCGCGACTGGCTCCCGTCGCCGTAGACGGTGATCGGCTCGCCCGCAAGGGCCTGCGAGACGAACCTGGGGATCACCATGCCGTAGCGCCCGGTCTGGCGGGGACCGACGGTGTTGAACAAGCGGGCGATGGCGACGGGCAGGCCGCGCTCGCGGTGGTGCGCGAGCGCGAGGAACTCGTCCATGAGCTTCGAGCACGCGTAGGCCCAGCGTGGGCGCCGCGAGGCCCCGAGCACCAAGTCCGCCTCCTCGTTGAACGGAAGCGCCGTGGACTTGCCGTAGACCTCGCTCGTGCTCGCGACGAGGACGAGCTTCTGCTTTTTCGCCGCGAACTCCAGGACGTTCTCCGTCCCCTCGAGGTTGGTGCGGATCGTATGGACGGGGTTCTCGACTATGAGCCGCACGCCGACAGCGGCTGCGAGGTGGAAGACGACGTCGGCGCGGTCCACGGCCTCGGCCAGGTCGGTGCGCTCGCAGACGCTCCCTATGCGGAGGCGGAACGCGGGGTTGGACCGAAGGCCGTCGAGGTTGCGGACGCTGCCGGTGGAGAGGTCGTCGAGTGCCTCGACATGGACGCCGCGGGCGACGAGCGCCTCGCACAGGTGCGAGCCGATGAAGCCCGCGCCGCCGGTCACGAGCGCGTGGCGGAAGGGAAGGTCCGTTGTTGGCATGCGGGCATTGCGGGCGCGCGGGCCCTGCGGGTCAAGGCGTGCGCCGGGCTACTCCGCCGCGAAGACAAGCTCCGAGGCGCGCGGGTTGCGGACGCTCAGCGAGGGCGAGTATTCGTAGCCCTCGGGGTGCTGGAAGTCGTGCAGGCACTCGGGGTCCCCGGAGTTGCGCTTGAGCAGGTGCTTGACGAGGGCGCCCTTCAGCGACTTGCTGTGGTGGCTGATGGTCTTCCACTCGGCGACGCCGCGGTAGACGACGCGCTTGACGAACTTGACCGTGTGGCGGGCGCGCACCTCGCCGGTGCCGTCCCAGACGCGGCGGTGCTGTTCCGGCAGGAAGTCCCACACGACGCGGTTGCGTATCTCCTGGCGGATGATCTCGCTGACGGGCCTGCGCCAGAAGTTGGCGACGCGCCCGACCCGGCCCCCGAGGTTGGCCGAAATCTTCAGCTTGTACGGGGGGATGCGGTCGGTCGGACGGACGAGCCCGAAGAGCCCGCTGACAATGAGTGTGTTCCGGTCGAAGATAGCCTGATGCTTCTTGGGGAGTGAGGAGAGGCCCAGCGCCTCGAAGAGGACGCCGTTGTAGAGATCGCGTGCGGGCAGGGTCGGTGCCTTGCGGCAGACGCGGTTGAGGCGGAGCGCCTCCTCCAATGCATCGCCCTGGGCCTCGAACAGGTCCTCGAGCCCCGAGCCGCGCGTCAGGATCGCCTCGAGCATCTTGATGAGGGCCTCGCGGTGGTCGTCCAGCTCCGGGAAGGAGTTGAACGCCTTCTTCTTCCGTGCGGATTCGTAGCTCATCCCGTTCTTGGGCGGGATGGCTTTGCTCTCCGAAGGGGGTAGCAGCAGTATCCAGTCGCTCACGCGGAGAGACCTCTGGGGTATCGCATGTAAAGTGAACGCACCAACCGCCCGCAAAAACTGCCGTTTGTCCGATCCCCGCTGGCGGTGGGCACGCGTTCCACTTCAATTTTGCAGGGGCGCGATTGGGTGTCAATCAATCCGGCGCGCGGTTTTGCTCGCGTGCCTCTTCGTGCACCCCGCGGGCGGCCGGGCGCAGGAAGCGGGGCCGCGCGTGCTCGACCGAGTCATCGCGTCCGTCGGGGCGCAGACGATCACGGAGCGCGAGCTGCGCATGCGCATCCTCGAGCACCGACTGTTCGATGCGTCGCTCGACTCGGCCACGGACGAGGAGCTGATCCCGCTGGTCGCGGCGGAGGCGGTGGACGACGTGCTGCTGGAGTTCTGGGCGTCGCTGGAGCTGGACGATCCCCCGCCGGAGGACGCCGCGGCCGGTGGTCGCGCGGCCTGGCGGCGGTACGAGTCGCTCGCGGGCTCGCCGGCGAAGCTGCAGACGCTGCTCGCCGAGTCGGGGATCCCGCTTCGCGAGTTCCGCGCGCACGTCGAGTCGCGCGCCCGAGCAGAGCTCCTCGTGCAGGGCGCCCTCACCAAGTCCCTCGGCCCCCTGGCCATCCCGCGCGGAAGGGACGACCTCCGCACCGCCGAGCACGTGCGACTGGAACAGATACTCTTCCTCACCCTGGCCTCGGGGGATGCGCGCTCCGAGGCGAGGAGCCTCGAGAAGGCGCTGGTGGTGCGCCGCGAGATTGCCGATGGGCTGCCCTTCGACCGCGCGGCGATCCTCTACTCGGAGGACCGCGCCGGCGCGGATCGTGGCGGGGATATTGGCTGGCTGGAGCGGTCTGCCCTGTCGCCGGCGATCCGCGATGCGATCAGGGACCTGCCACTCGGGGAGGCGTCGCGCCCGATACGGACGGAGCGCGGCTACCACATCGTGCGCATCGTGGACTACGAGTCGGAGCGCCGGCGCGAGGCGCAGCGGCTGCTGCGTGCGGAGGAGAACCGTCAGCTTCGCAGGCTGCGCGCGGAGACCACCATCCTCACTGCGCCGGGCGTCGTGCTGCCCCCGATTCCCGGGGAGGAGTAGGCTCGCTATTCGTCCCGGTGGACGGTTCCGGGGGAGAAGGCGGGCAGGCACACGGCGATGTACTCCGCGCCATCCTCGCCGGGAGTCGAGTAGCGCACCCACTCCCCCGCCCGCGTGTGGATGCCCTGGCCTGCCTGGACGATCATCTCGCCGCCCTCGTGCTCCACGCGCAGTTTCCCGCGCAGGACGACGGTGAACTCGTCGAATTCGGGACGCTGGCCCGGCTCGACCCAGCCG
>CAZUCD010000012.1:0-38691 GCA_964618855.1 uncultured Candidatus Sumerlaeota bacterium | reverse complement strand
TACCGCACGCCCCCGATGTTCCGCATCGACGCCGCGCCCGGGCACCTCGCATTCGCCGTCCTCTCCGCCTACGTGGAGGTGTGGCTCGCAAAGTCAGGCCACGCCGGCCCTGTGGGCATCAACCTGCTCGAGAAAATCCCCCTGCCCAATGCGGCGATGATCTACGGGGCGATGCTCGCGGGCGTGGACTATGTCCTCATGGGGGCAGGCATCCCCTGGCAGATCCCCGGCATCATCGATTCGCTCACGGAACACAGGGAGGTCAACCTCGCGGTTCCACTCGAGGATGGCCCTCCGGGCGCCACCGTGGACATGAGATTTGCTCCGCGGGAGGTGTTCGACTGCCACCTGCCCGCGCTATGTCGCCCGAAGTTCCTCGCCATTGTCTCCTCCGCGGTGCTGGCTCAGGCGATTCTAAAGCGGGCCACCGGGCGTGTGGATGGATTCGTGGTCGAGGGTCCCACGGCGGGCGGGCACAACGCCCCGCCGCGGGGAGCGCTGAAGCTCAATGAGCGCGGCGAGCCGATCTACGGCGAACGCGATCTTGTCGATCTCGCGAAGATGCGGTCGCTTGGCCTCCCGTTCTGGCTGGCCGGGGGACAGGCCACGCCCGCCGCGCTCGCGGCCGCGCGCGCGGCGGGTGCACAGGGTGTCCAGGTCGGCACCGCCTTCGCCTTCTGCGCGGAGTCCGGCCTCGCGCCCGAGCTTCGTCAGGCGGTCCTCGAGAAGGCATCACTCGGGACCATCGATGTCCTGACCGATCCCTCCGCTTCCCCCACGGACTTCCCGTTCAAGGTTGTCGACGTGCCTGGCACGCTCTCCGAGCGCGAAGTCTACGAGTCACGCGATCGGGTCTGCGACGCCGGCTATCTCCGCAGGGTTTTTCGAACCCCCGACGGGGGCATCGGATACAGGTGTCCAGGGGAGCCGGTTGATGCCTACGTCTCGAAGGGGGGCGAGTCTTCAGACACCGAAGGACGCAAGTGCCTGTGCAACGCACTCATTGCGAACGTGGGACTGGGGCAGGTTAGGAAGTCCGGGGCTGTGGAGCAGCCTCTCCTGACCGCCGGCGACGACCTGACGGCACTCGCGCAGAGGTTCGGCGCCAGGCTCCCGAACTACTCGGCGGGTGACGTCATCGACGACATCCTTGAACTGCGCGACCTGACCTCGCCGGAGGACGACACATGAGCGCCAAGCCCCATCCGTGGCTGATTCTAGCGATGAACACGCTGGCTTTCACGGTGTGCTTCGCGTGCTGGATGATGAACGGGGTGCTCGTGACCTACCTGATTGCCAACGGGATCTTCGATTGGTCCAAGACCCAGATGGCGATCCTGCTCGCCGCGCCTGTCTTGACTGGATCCGTGATGAGGCTGCCCGTCGGATTGCTGACCGACCGGTTCGGCGGCAGGATCGTTTACTTTGTCCTGATGCTGGTCGCGTCGGCGTTCCTCGTGCTGAACCATTGGGCGAACAGCTTTGCCGCATTCCTGCTGTGCGCGTTGGGCTTCGGGCTCTCAGGCGCCTCATTCGCGGTTGGGATAGCGTACACGAGCGTCTGGTTCCCGCAGTCGCAGCAGGGCACGGCACTCGGAATCTTCGGCGCGGGAAACGCGGGCGCAGCCGTCACGACGCTTCTCGCGCCGACCATCCTGAAGTCGCTGACGAAGGGTGGAGAGAGTCCGGATGGCTGGCGATGGCTCCCCGTGCTGTACGCCGCGGCCCTCGTCGTGATGGCCGTGATCTTCTGGATGGGAACCTCGACCCGGATCGTGGAGGGCGGAGCGTCGCGAACGCTGCGCCGGCAGTTGCGCCCCCTCGCTGACATTCGCGTGTGGAGGTTCGGACTCTACTACTTCCTCGTGTTCGGGGGATTCGTCGCCCTCAGCCAGTGGCTCGTGCCCTACTACGTGCAGGCGTACGGCCTGGGCCTCGCCGCGGCGGGCCTCTATGCGTCGATCTTCTCGCTGCCATCGGGCGTCATACGCGCGGCATGCGGATGGATCACGGACAGGATCGGCGCCCGGTCCTCGCTCTACTGGACATTCATTCTGTGCGCGCTGTTCTCATTCCTGCTGATCTTCCCGGAAATGCAGGTGCGCACGCCAGGGGAGGGCATCATCGCGCGTGTTCCCGGAATCGTTGAGCGGATCGAGGGGGATTCGCTGATGGTGCGGCGCGCCAAATCAGACAAGGTGGACACGTTCACCCTGGAGGGGAGCGGCCCCGCCTCGGTCCCCGTCGGCGAACCCGGCGCGTTTCTTCCCCTGCCCGTCGTATCATCGTCGATGGAGTGGGCGGGCGTGCGCGATGCGAGCGGCGCGGTCCGGGCCTTTCAGGCCGGAGACCAAGTGAAGCCGAAGCAACTGCTCGCCCGGGGATCGACCACGATCTTCTTCCAGGCGAACGTGCACATCTTCACCGCGTTCGTTTTGATGCTGGGGCTCGCCATGGGCTTGGGTAAGGCAGCCGTCTACAAGCACATCCCCACATACTTCCCCAGTGAGGTCGGTGCGGTTGGAGGGTTGGTTGGCGTGATTGGTGGACTCGGGGGATTCGTCTGCCCCATCCTGTTTGGCATGATGCTCGACTGGACGGGAATCTGGACGACCTGCTGGGCGTTCCTTTTCCTCCTTTCCGTGCTTTCGCTGGGGTGGATGCACATTGTCGTCCGGCGAATGATGCACGAGGGTGCCCCGGAACTATCGCGCCAGGCCGAGCACCACACCGAAGGGAATGCGCCGGGGCTCCCCGAGCCCGCGCGCGCCTGATGGACGTCGCGATCATTGGGGCGGGGGGGGACTGCGGGCGCGCCATCGCGGCGAGGCTTGCCGGCGGGAGGCTGCTCTTCCCGACCGATAGGCTCCAGCTCGTCGGGCGGCGGAGTGGGGCCAGCGGCCGCGTCCTGCCCAGCCTCGCCGTCGACCTTGTTGACGCGAACGCGGAAACCGCACCCGCCATCGATGTGGCTTTGGAACCGGAAGGGATTGTGGCCGACGTCGTGGTGATGGCCGCCGGGGCATCGACGCCGTCGGGTCCGGGCAATTGTCCGATCCACCGCGACGACATCGCCCGCTCGAACCTTCCCGTGTTTCGAGAGTATGCCGAAGCACTGCGCCGCACGGGCACCGGCCGCGAGGTTGTCCTCGTGGTCACAAACCCAGTCGAGCTCGGCGTGGAGGTCTTCGCGCGCGAACTCGGCCCCCACCGGGTCATCGGGATTGGCGCCTACTCGGACACGCTCAGGTTCAGGCGGGAGATCGCCGCGGAACTCGGCGTCAGGCGACAACTGGTCCAGGGCTTCTTCCTCGGCGAACACGGCGACCATGGCATACCAATCTGGACGTCGGTCCAGATGCACGGATGGTCCGCCGGGGAACGGAACGCGGCCATTCAGCGCCTCCGAACGGGCGATTCATTGGATGAGTTTGGCGCCCAGCTCACTCGCGCGAAATCGGCAGTCCTCCCGCTGCTGAGGGAGGGCCGCTTTGACGAGGCCTTCGCCGCGTGCGACAGGCTGCGGCCGGACCTGCGCGTGCTCGTGAAGCCCTACATCACGCAACTGAGCGGAGCGAAGACTGCCAACGTGACGGCGGAAGTCGTCGTCGACCTGGTCCGCACCCTGCTCGAGGGGCGCCAGGTCATCGTCGCGGGACAAGTCGCGCTCGGCGTCGAGTACCCGGGCCTGGAGGGAGTCGTCGGGGTGCCCATCACGGTGGGCATCGAGGGCTGGACGAAGGTCCAGCAGCTCGACCTGGGCCAAGACGAGGAGCGTGCACTCCTTCGGGGAGCACGCGCCGTGCAGGACAAGATTCGGGGGTGGATGCGAGATGCCTGAGTCCCAGTGGGTCTTCGAGGTGCGCGGCAGCGACCGTCCCGGTGCCCTCGCCGCCATAGCAACCGCGTTCTCGAGCCGGGGCATTTCCATCGACAGCGTCATCGCGGTGTCGACGGCGGGTGAGCGCTCGCGCCGTGACCACAACATAGTTCTCGGCGTGCGCTGCACGGAGGCGCGGCGGGACGAGATGAAGCGTGTGCTGGCCCGCATGCCCTGCGTCGAAACAGTGCAGGCACTTCCCGTGGCTTCACCGCGGGTCGTCGCGCTTGCGTTTGCCTGGGCCGATTGTGAATCCGGTTCCTGCGTGAAGTGCGTGCTCCCCGGGGGGCGCGACGCCGTCCTTGCGGGGCCGTCCGAGTCGATGCGCGCGCTCGCCCATGACGGCGACCTGATGGTGGCGGTGCTTCCCGACCGTGGGGACGTGCCCGGGTGAGGCTTTGCGGCGCAATCCTCGCCGGGGGGGAGAGCTCGCGCATGGGCGTCCCGAAGGAGGGCATCCGGATGCCCGACGGGCGCGCCATGATTGAGCACGTTGCCGCCGCGATTAGGCCCCTCGTCCAGGAGTTGGTCGTGGTGGGCGCATGCCGCGGGTTCGCCCCCGATCTCATCGGTGCGAAGTCCATCGCTGACAGTTTCCGGGGCATCGGCCCGATGGGGGGCCTTGATGCGCTGCTGCACAGCGCAATCGGCGACGCATACATGGTCGTGACGTGCGACATGCCCTTTGTCACGACCGAGGTACTTCGCCTACTCGTGCCTGAGCCCGACCGGTGTGGCGGCTTCAACGTCGCCTGCCTGAGGACGGTCGGTGGGATTGAACTGGCACCCTTTCCGTGCCTCCTTCCGGCGGGACTCGCGCAGAAGGTGCGCCGGCGCATCGAGGCCGCGGACTTCTCCGCGCAGGCCATGCTGAGGGAAGCAGGGATTCACTGGTGCGAGGCGCCGCAGGGCACGGAACGCCTCGTGAAGGGGATCAACACGCCTGTGGAGCTTCAGGAGGCGCTCGCGTCCCTTGCGGTTCCCGATTTCCCGATTGCCTGAGGTCTCGACCCGGCCCGACCCTACCCCCTTCGCGCGGTGGCGGAGAGCCAGGCGAGACAGGGACGCGAGGATGAAGGACCGCCCCATAGGACTGTTGCTGTTTTCGGCCGCCGGCGCGACGCTGGCGGCGTCGCTCGCGCTCGCCTCGCTCGACGCGTTCGAGGAGCGCATTTACGCCACGGAAGTGGCGTCCTTTCGAGCTCTTTCGTCCACCATTGGCAGGACCCTCGCCTGGGACTCCATCGTTGCGTTCTGCGGCAGCCCCCAGTTTCCGTACGTCGGGGTGGCCGCCTCCGGAGCGGCCGCGCTGTGGGAGGCCTGGGGCGCGCGGCTCCACCACTACGGGCGCCACTTCGGGCGCCTTGGCGTCGTCGCCGCACTGGCGGCACTGGTGGAGCAGGCGGCGGATTCGGCATCGGAACTGGTTCGGCGACCGGCTCCCTGGGTTGTCGCGGGTCAGCCGGAGTTTTCGCAGGGCCTTGATCGCCAGGAACTGAACTTCTGGGAGACCGCCTCCGTCCCCGATCCCCACGTGACCGTCTGGGCTTTCGCGATCGGCGCACTCCTCAGGCATGTGCCCCGGGCAGCCGCGCTCTCGGCGGTGCTTCTCCTCGCACATGGATTTGCGCTGATGACGGCGGGCCACCAATGGGCAGGCAGCATCTGGCTCTCGCTGCTTGCCGGCGCAACCGTCGCCGGTGCGTGGGGGATGGTGTCGCGGCGGTCCTCGAAGTGGTTCGAGCGCAAGTCGGAGCAGTTGTTCGTCCGTTCGTTCTGGCGCGACTTCGAGCGTGCTCTGCCCGGGGGCGGGGCAACCGAACCGAAACCCGTCGCGCGAAGCCGCAGGCAGCGGCGCGACAGGAGGGAAGCCGCGTGGGACAGCCTCGTCCAGCGGCGCGTGCTGCCGCTGCTGGCGCCCGGCGGGGGCCCCGCCAAGCTCCTCAAGACTCCCCCCGTCATCGGCAGCAAGGAGTCACGTGGCAGCAGGTACGTCCGGTTCCTCGTGCTGCCCGACGGACAGATCGTCGTCGTCAAGCACGTGCGCAGGCCGCGCGGAATCTTCTCCGCGCCGAGCCGCATCCGCCACTACGTCGCCAGCGCGCGCGCCTCCCTTGTTCTCGAGCGGCTCGGCATGCCGGTTCCCCGGACGTTCTGGATGGAGACTTCCGCGCCGCGACTGTTCGGCTTGTGGCACCGCTTCTTCAGCGTTGAGGAGTTCATCTCCGGCCGTCCGCTGGACGTGTCGAACGCAGGGGACACAAGGGCGGGGATGGGGCTGCTCGCCCGCCTGCATGCGCACCAGGCAGCAGGATGGGGGCTCGTGTCCGAGTCGCGCACGCACTCGAAGTCCCGGTACCTCCTGGAGTCGATGCGCCCCGATGTCGTGGGCGAACTCGATGTGATCTTCCGGGGCGGGACGGGCGCAGCGAACATCGCTCGCACAGCGGAGGCCTGGAAGCGATTCGAGGACGAGTTCAACCGCGTCATCGACGCATGGCCGGACCTGAAGTTCCGCATGGTCCACGGTGACATCACCCACCGGAACATCCTCTTTGACTCTTCCGATGAACCGCACCTGATCGACTTCGTCACCGTGAGGTACGACCTGTTCGCGCGCGAAGTGCTGAAGGGGGTCCTCTGCCTGACGGATGGATCCCGCGACGCCATACGCGGAGCATGGCTGCACTATTTTGAATCCGCCCCTGCGGATCGCTGGGAGGAGTTCCGCCTCACGGGGACGCTTGCTCTGGCGCTGCACCTCGTCCGGGAGGCCTCGAAGGGGAGGTTGCGTCCACGAGGGCACGATGCACAGCCGGACGAGTGGGCCGCATGGATTGCCCTCGTTTTCGGGTCCGGCCCGCTATGGGGCGCGTCGCCGGCGGACACGGATTGGGAGGCGATCCTCGACCTGATGCGACCCGCCCCCACGAGAGTGAAGGACGAAGGCGTTGCCTGACCCGGTTGCCTCGCCCGTCCATGTCGGGCCTCCCGGACCAGCATGGCCGGCGCAACCCAGCAGACTCGAACGCCGCATTCTTGCAGGACTGGCGGCGCTGTTCGCGCTTCTCCTCGTCGCAGGATTGGTCATGCCTTCGTCGGCGCTTCTGGACCTCGGGCGCGTCCTGAGCCGGGACGGTGACCTCGGCGCGAGCACCGAAGCCCTCGTGCGCCGGATCCCACTCTTCAGCGGCGTGCTGCTGCTCGCGCTCAGCACCGCATTCGCTGTCCGGGATCTCTTCGTGCAGGACCTCGGCCGCGTGCTCGCATGGATGGCTCTCCCGAGTGCGCGCAACTGGGGAGCCACACTGTTCGCGTCCGCACTCCTGGCCAGGATCGCCTGGGTCGTGCTCGTGCCGAGCGTCCCCGTCAGCGACTACCGCGAGTACTGGGAACTCGCGGGAAGGCTCGTTGAGACTGGGGCATTTGCCGACGCGTCGGGCATGCCGACGGCGTTTCGTCCACCCGGCTACCCATTCTTCCTCGCCATGTTTCGCGCCACGACCGGCGATTCGCTCATGCCGGTGAAGTTGGCCAACGCCGTTCTCGGTGCATGCACATGCCTTCTGGCGTGGCGTGTGGCCCGACTGGTCCTCCCCGAGGGACCCGCGCGGCTTGCCGGGCTGCTGGTGGCGTTCGCTCCCTCACAGGTGGGCTACTCCAGCCTGCTCGCATCAGAGGTTCCGTTCACCACGCTCCAGACTTTGGCGCTCCTGTGGGTGGCGGAGTCGACGCGTCACGACAGCAGGGATTCGTGGTGCCGGGCAGCCCTCTCAGGAGCTGCGCTCGGCGCCGCCTGCATGATGAGGCCCACGATCGCACTCCTGCCGATCGCACTCTCGCTGGTGCTGCTCGTGCGGCTTGGATTCCGGCGCGGTGGGCTCGCCGCGATTTGCCTCTGCGCCGCGTTTGCAGTATTCCCGACGGCTTGGGGCGCACGGAACGTCTCCGCCCTGGGCTCCTTCCAGCCGTTTTCGACCAATGGCGGCGTCAATTTTCACTTCGGCAACAACGCGCACACGAACGGCACCGGGCTGGAACTGCTCGACCCCGCTGTGGACCCCACCTCCGGAATCACGGACGAGGTGGCCCGCAACGCGGAGGGCTGGCGCCTCGGCAAGGCATACTGGCGCGACCATCCCTGGGCCGCCGCAGTCCTTGCGATTCGCAAGATTGCGTGGCTGCTGGCGACCGATGGCGTCTGGACGCGATGGGCGATGGTGTCCGCGGATCCACAGCCGCCGCCCTGGGCGCGCGGCGTCGTGCTGGCCGCCTCGAATGCCGCGTGGCTGGGGCTCCTGTTCGCGGCAGTGCTGGAGTTGTGCCTCTTCCGCATCCGCGCCGCGGCGCGCGCAAGCGCGGAGCCGTTCGGAGAGGTGATGCTCGCATGCACCATCCTCGTGGCCGCTGCCTTCATCGGCCAGGAACGGTACCACTTTCCAATGGTTCCCGCGCTGGCGGTGGCCGCCGCCGGCTTTGCTGCCCGGTTCGTGCCCGCTACATGGCGGACTTCGCCCACTCCGCCGCCGAGGTGATTTCGAACACGGATTCCACGAGGGACTCGTGTTCCGGGGTCCGGCCTGTCAGCCGCATCATCGCGTTGTGTGCGGCAAGCTTGTAGGCTTCAGCAAGCGTCGGATAGTTGAAGACGTTGTTGCGGAAGTAGTCGATCCCGCCCCCGAAGTGGATGACCGACTGGCCGATGTGGAGGAGTTCCGTCGCGCCTTCACCGATGATGTGCACGCCAAGCAGCCGCCGCGTCTCGGCGTGGAAGAGCATCTTTAGCGCGCCGGTCACGTCCCCGAGTATCTTCCCTCGCGCCGTCTCGCGCCACAGCGCAGTCCCCACGACGTATGGGATGTCCTCGCCCTTGCACTGCTCCTCGGTTTTTCCGACCATGCTGATTTCAGGGATCGTGTAGATGCCGTAGGGAATTGTGTCCGGATGCCAGACGGCCTTGATGCCGAGGGCGTTAAGCGCGGAGATGCGCCCCTGTTCGTAGGAGGTCGAGGCGAGGCTGGGGAAGCCAATCACGTCCCCTGCGGCCCAGATCGACGGGATGTTGGTGCGGTAGTTGGCATCGACGACGACGTTTCCGCGCTTGTCCAGTTCGACGCCCACCTCCTTCAGCCCGACGCGCTCCGACATCGGCACGCGGCCGAGCGCGAACAGCAGGTTGTCCGCAACCAACTCGCGCCCATCCTCCATCATGACGCCGACCTGCGCGTTCGGGTCCCCATGCGCGCCAATGATCCGGATCGACTTGTGCGCCTTGCCGAACTCCAGCTTCACCTGGTGTCGTGACAGGTGTTCGTACAGGACCCGGGCCACCTCATGGTCGGCAAAGCTCAGCGGATTGGGCCTCGGATCGATGAGGATCGTGGGGATGTCGAGCGCGGAGAACATGCTGGCGTACTCGATGCCTATGACGCCCGCGCCGAGGACCATCATGCTCGCCGGGAGCGGCCGCAGGTTCTGCGTCTCCCCGAAGACGGCGTCGCTGTCGTAGATGTTCACGTTGTCGAACGGCACGTCCTGGGGGCGGCGCGGCACCGTGCCGACGCAGACGATGATGTTCTCCGCCGTGTGCGTGCTCTCCATCCCGACCAGCTCCACCTTGACCTCGTGCGGGCCGACGATGCGCCCCGTGCCGACGAGGCGAGTGACCCCGTGGAATGCAAGCGCGCGGTTGATGATGTCGCGCTCGAGTTTGATGACGAGGGACGTGCGCTGCAGGAGGTCGACCGACGTGATTTTCTCCCGGAGGCGGTACCCTTCGCCATAGTAGCCGCGCTCTCGGAAGCCGCTCAGGTAGAGCACCGCCTCGCGCAGCGTCTTGCTGGGGATCGTCCCTGTGTTGAGGCAGACCCCGCCGGCCAATGGGTCCTTCTCGATGAGGCCGACTCGCGCGCCCTGGTCCGCAGCCGTCAGAGCCGCCTTCTGCCCCGCGGGACCCGAACCGAGGACAAGGATGTCGAACTCCCTTGATGACTGGTGGGGGAGGGCACTGATGTCCACCTCGTCCATGCTCGGCATTTCGGAAAAGCGGCCCAGTTCCATCGTCGGTCCACCGGTTTGGGATGAGGCTCCATCGTGTTTCCGGCACGCAGCGTGCGCAAGGCATGACCGCTCGCACGCGCCCCGGGCGCACGAGCATGTTCGATTTGGTACGCGTGCCCGGACGCGCAGCCGCCGCGGGGAGCATTGGGAAAGTCGCAGAACCCCGCAATCTCGCGTGGAGGCGGCCGGCAGCACTCTGGCACAATGATTGGTACTACGGTCCATCGCAGGCAGTCCCGCAAAGGTCCGATTCCCGATGATCCCTCCCTTCGTACAACTCTGGACGCGCGTTGGTGTCGCTGCCTTCATGATAGGGGCAGTCCAGGCCGAGTCCGCGCGTGACCGGCTTTCGCCGGAGGCGATCGATGCGGTACTGGTCGCGGCCGCCGCCAAGCACGAGGTGATGCCCGCCCCCAGGTGCACCGACGCGGAGTTCATCCGCCGGCTGTCACTCGACGTCCGCGGGGTGATTCCCACGGTCGAGGAGACCATCGAGTTCATTTCGGATAAGAGCCCGGAAAAGCGCCCAACCCTCGTGCGCAAGTACCTGGACGATCCCCTTCGGGGCGCCGCATGGGCGGCCTATTGGGACAAACTGCTGGTGGGCAACCTCACCGAAACCGTGAACAACCAGAATGCAGCCATGCGCGCAAAATCGACCTTCAAGACCTGGGTCGAGGACGAGTTCAACGCGAACCGCCCGCTAGACGAGTTTGCCAAGCGCGTCATCACCGCGGCAGGACCCGCCGACGTGGAGCCATCAACGCTGCCCATGGTGCGCTGGGATGGGTCCGCGCCCGACATGGCGGGAACCATGTCGCGCGTCTTCCTGGGCCGGCAGATCCAGTGCGCCCAGTGCCACGACCATCCCTACGACGAGACCCTCACCCAGGAGAAGTTCTGGGAGTCCGCCGCCTTCTTTGACCGCACGAAGGTCATTCCCTACCGCAACATGGAGGGACTCGGACGCGGCCGCCAGGTGATCGAGAAGGTCTCGGGCGAGACGCGCATTCCGGACTCGAGTCCTCCCGTCACCGTGCAGCCGGCCTGGATCGACGGCACTCCCGGTCCGGAAGGCAAGACGGCGCACAGGCGCGAAGCCTTCGCGGAGATGATGACCTCGCACGACCGGCGGCAGTTCGCCCGCAACTTCGTGAACAGGCTGTGGGGACACTACATGGGCCGGGGATTCCTGGAGCCCGTCGATGACTGGCAGACGCCCTTCATGAAGCCGGACCATCCCGAGCTGCTGGAGAATCTCACCGACGAGTTCATCGCGAGCGGACTCGATGTGCGCCACATGGAGGAGATCATCCTCAACACCGACGCCTACCAGCGCTCCTCCGCGACGGACCGCAGCCTCTCCGGCAAGGAGGGTCTGTTCGCGGTGGCACAGGTGCGGCCGCTCAACCCGGAGCAACTGCTCGCAAGCATCGACCGCGCCGTCAACCTCTCCTCCCAGGCGCGATCCGACCGGGGGGAGGGATTCCGGTCCCAACTGCGCGAGCGCTACCTCTCGCAGTTCGTGTTTCTATTCGGCAACGACGAGATGGAGGAGAGCTCGAACTTCGACGCGAACGTGGCGCAGGCTCTCTTCCTCTACAACGATCCCACGATCAACAAGGCGATCTCCACGGGGAAGGGCTCGATCCTCGACCGTGTGCTCGCCTCAGCAAAGTCTCCGCGCGATCAGGTGGACTACCTCTACCTCGCCACCGTCAACCGACGTCCCACGGATCCGGAACGAACCCAGCTCGCCACGATGCTCGAACAGGCGGGCGATGCGAGTGCGCGCCGCGCCGTCCTCGAAGACCTGCTCTGGGCGCTCATCAACTCGGCGGAATTCCGCACAAACCACTGACCCACGCCACCGCAACTGCGGACCGGACGGAGGAAGCCATGCACGACGAACACGACGGCGGACATTGCGGCACGGAAGAGCACGACGAAGGGCGCTCGGGCAGGCGCGACTTCCTCCGGCGCTCCCTGGGGGCCCTGATCGGCTTGGGGGTCGCCTCGCCGATGGTGGGCATCCTGACGGGCGATCCGGGGGTCAGCGGATTCACGTCGCTTTGGGCGGCGGACCCGCTGGTCGAACCCACGCGCCAGGCGCGCCGGGTGCGCTCGATCATCCTGCTGTGGATGGACGGGGGCCCACCCCACCTGGACACTTTCGATCCGAAGCCCGGTTCGCCGAATGCGGGTCCGTTCAAGTCGATTCGGACGGCCCTGCCAGGGGTCGAGTTCAGCCAGCACCTGCCCCGCGTGGCGTCGATCGCGGACCGCATGTGCGTGATTCGCGCCATGACGACGGGCGAGGGAAACCACAGCCGCGCGAAGCACTACATGCGCACCGGCTACAAGCCGGCCGGCACGGTCCGCTTCCCCGGCATGGGTGCGATGGCGGCGGAGGAGATCGGAAACGCCGACATCGCCATTCCGCTCAACGTGGCGATCAATGCCCCAGGCGCGAGCGCCGGGTTCCTCGGCGTGCGGTACGACCCATTCTACGTGCCCGACGCGGGCAAGCCCGTGGCGAACCTGGCGCTGCCGGGGGGCATTTCGCGCGAGCGCTTCGACCGCCGCCTGTCGATGTTGTCCGGACAGCAGACGCGATTCTCCGCAGCCCTCGGCAGGGCGGGGGCCGACGTCGAGAGCTACGAGAAGATCGGGCAGAGTGCGCGCGCCTTCATGGACGCCCCCCAGGCGAAGTCGTTCGACATCTCGGCCGAGCCCGCCGCTGTTCGAAGCGCCTACGGCGACTCAAGGTTTGGCCGCGGCTGCCTGATGGCACGGCGCCTCGTCGAGGCCGGCGTCAACTTCGTCGAAGTCTCCCTCAATGGGTGGGACACGCACACGGACAACTTCACGCGCGTCGAGTCACTGCTCGGGGACGTCGATCCCGGCTTCCACGCGCTGGTGACTGACCTGGAGCGGCGGGACATGCTGGATTCGACCCTGGTTGTCTGGATGGGCGAGTTCGGGCGCACACCCAGGATCAACGGCAACGAGGGACGCGACCACTTCCCCAACGCGTGGAACGTCGTCCTTGCCGGGGGGGGCGTGCGGCCCGGTGTCGTGGGGGCAACCAATGAGGACGGCACCAAGGTCGTCTCGGACCCCGTCAAGACCGAGGACCTCTTCCGCACCATCTACACGATCGTCGGAATCGATCCCGACAAGACCTTTTCGACAGAGAGCGGCCGGCCCATCAAGATCGCCAATGGGGGCTCGATCATCCCCGGTGTGATTGCGTAGGACGCGGCTAGTTCAGCCGCACGTCCAGGGCATCCCGCAGGCCATCGCCCAGCAGGTTGATCCCGAGAACGCTCACCGCGATGGCCAAGCCGGGAAACAGGACCAGGTGGGGGGCGAAGAGGAAGCTGTCCTTCCCCTGGGCGAGCATCGCGCCCCACTCGGGAAGCGGCGGCTGCGCCCCGAGGCCGAGAAAGCTCAGGGCGCTCGTGTACAGGATGGCGGTGCCGAGGCTGAGGGTCCCGACCACCGTCAGTGGCGGCATGCAGTTCGGCAGCAGGTGCACGAAGAGTATGCGCATGTCCGAGGTCCCCACTGCGCGCGCAGCGGCCACGTAGTCACGCCCCGATTCCAGCATCGCACTGGCCCTGACCACGCGGATGAACTTCGGGATGAAGTAGATCCCCACCGCGACGACCGCATTCGAGAGGCTGGGGCCGAGGGCGGCCATCACGGCGAGTGAAAGCAGGATGTCCGGAAATGCCAGGACGATGTCCGTGAGCCGCATGATCGTCATGTCGGTCGCGCCCCGGTAGTATCCGCTCGCGAGTCCGATCGGCACCCCAAAGGCGAGTCCGATGGCGACCGTCGCCACCCCGACCCCGAGCGTCAGGTGGGCCCCATGCAGCACGCGCGAGAAGACATCGCGGCCCAGGTCGTCGCGGCCGAACCAGGCAGTCCCGGATGGCGGCGCCTGGTAGGCATCGGCGGAGTTGTCCTGCGCGTCGTACTTCTCCGGCGCAATCCATGGCCCGGCCACGGCCACGAGCATCAGGAAAACCACGATCGTCAGTCCCACCATCGCTGCGGCCGAGCGGCGCATCCGACGCCACGCTAGGAACCACAGGGAATGGTGCGAGGCTTCCCCCGCATCGGGGGCCGTCGAGGCTGTTGGCGCTGCGTTCGGAGTCATGGCGTGGTGAATGCGAGAATGCGGAGCCTGTTCCGCGGGACCAGCGCAATCGTCCCGTTCACAAAGCGAAAGGGGCGCGAGCCATTCGGCCCGCGCCCCTCCTGCGCATGTTGCGTGGGCATGACGCCCCGCGTTCTGTCAGGCTTCCGCGCTCGCGGCGGCGGGCTGTGCCGCCGCTGCCGCCGCTGCCGCTGCTGCGGCAACGGCCTCAGCCTCGGCCTGCTCCGCCGGCGTCATCAGGCGCTCGACGATGAGGATGATCTCGGCTGCGATCTCCGGATAGAGGCGAACGCGCGCCTTGTGCTTGCCGAGGGTCTTGACCGATCCGCCGAGCTCAATCTTGCGGCGGTCAATGTCGTACCCCTTCGCGTGCAGGGCGGCAACCACGTCGGAGGGCGTGACGGCCCCGAAGAGCTGGCCCTTGTCGTTGGCGCGGAGCTGGAAGGTCAACTCGACGCCCGACATCGTGTCGCGGGCGCGCTCGGCCTCCGAGCGTTCGCGCGCCACGACGGCCTGGAGCTTCTTGCGGCGGGATTCGACCAGCTTGAGGTTGCCCTCGGATGCCATGACGGCGAGCTGGCGCGGCCCGAGAAAGTTGCGGTAGTAGCCCGCCCGCACATCGACGGAGTCACCCGCGATGCCGAGCTTGTCGACCGATCGAAGCAGAACGACTTTCATGGTGGTAGTCTCCTGGTGGTCGGTCTCAGTGGGCTGCGAACGGCAGGAGGGCAAGGTGGCGCGCCCTCTTGATCGCTGTGGTGAGAAGGCGCTGGAACTTCGCGGACGTGCCGGTGACGCGGCGGGGGAGGATCTTGCCGCGGTCCGTCACGAAACGGCGAAGCGTCTCGGCGTTCTTGTAGTCGACGTACTGCGCCTTGATGAGCGTGAAGTAGCAGACCTTGCGGCGCTGGAAGCGGCGCCGGCCACGGGGATCGCCCCCGCGGTCGCCACGGTCGCCACCGCGGCCCCGCGCGCCCTCTGCGGGCATGGCGGCGATTTCTGGTTCGCCGCCCTCTGGCATCATGTCGGACATGGAATCGTTCTCCTGAAGGTTTTCGTCGGAAGGCTCTTGGTTGCTGGATCCGTCAGAACGGCAGGTCGTCCTCGGCGTCGCGCGGGCTTGGTGCGGGGGGGCGCGGGGCCGGCGCCTGCGAGGGGCGGCTCTCCGTCCATCCCGGTCCGGACTCGCCGGCCATGCCGGCACCCGAACCGCCACCGCGCGCGCGCATCATCTTGCTGACGTTTGTGAATCCCTGTCCCTTGAGGTCGGCACTCGTGCGCTTGGAGCCGTCCTGCGCCGTATATTCGCGCAGTTCAAGCTCCCCGTTCACGATCACCATGTCGCCCTTCTGCCAGTCACGAACCGCCTCGGCGGGCTTTCCGAAGATGCTGATGCGGAACCACGATGTCGTGGCCTCGCGGTCGCGGCCCTTCCAGTGGTTGACGGCGACGGAGAACTCCGCCACCTCGACCCCCGAAGGGAGCGACTTGAACTCCGGAGCCTTGCCGATGTTGCCGTGGATGGTGATGTAGGCGCCCATGTGTGCCAGTCTCCCGGGTGTGGATTCCTTGGGTCAGGCTTCCGCGCTGGGCGCCGCTTCGGCTGGCGCCGCATCGACGGGTGCATGCGCGGGGCGATCACCACCGCGGTCGCCGCGGTCGCCACGGTCGTAGCGCTCGCGGCGCGGGCCGCCACGCTGTCCGGCCGCCATCGCGCTGAGTGCCTTCTCGGCGAGGGCGGGGTCGCCCGCGGACTTGCCGACCACCGCGCGCACCAGCAGGTGCCGCAGCATCGACTCGTCGATGAGGCAGAGGCGCTTCACTTCGGCCAGCAGTTCCGTGTTGGTCGGCGCGTCGAAGATGAAGAGGACGTAGAGTCCCTCGCGCTTCTTGCGGATCTCATAGGCAAGCCTGCGCTTGCCCCAGTCGTCGCGCTTCTGGAGCGCGCCGCCGTGTTCCGCGATCACCGCCTCGAGGCGCGAGCAGGTGGACTTCACCTTGTCGTCGCCGACGGTCGGGTCGAGAACCACGATCAGTTCATAGGTGTGCGTTGACAAAGAGCCTTCTCCCTGTGGGTTTGCCAGGCGTAGCCCGCGTGTCACGGTGCGCCGGGCAGGGAATGAGCGCCAGCCGGGAAACCCGGTGGCACGGTCGAGCCCCCGCCGATGGCGGAGGATTGTGCCCCGGCGCGCGCGGCGCCCGGGCGGTTTCGTTTCAGGAGTTTGCGGAGCCTTCGGCCGGGGTGGCCTTGGCGTCGCCGTGCACTTCGCGGCGCTCGCGGATGCGGGCCTTCTTGCCGCTCAGGTTGCGCAGGTAGCCAAGCTTGGCGCGGCGGACGCGACCGCGGCGCTTCACCTCGATCTTCTCGATCCGGGGGCTGTGGAGCGGAAAAATGCGCTCCATGCCGATTCCGAAAGAGACGCGGCGCACCGTGAACGTCTCGCGCAGGCCTTCGCCCTTGCGACCGATCACCGTGCCCTCGAAGTCCTGGACGCGTTCCTTGTCACCTTCCACGATCCGGAGCGACACCACGACGGTGTCCCCGGGGCGAAACGACGGAACGTCGCTGCGCATCTGCGCCTTTTCAACTTCACGAGTCAGCGGATGCATGGAAATCACTTCGCTCGGATCACGCCGGAACAGGAACGCCGCGGCCGCAGACGAATCCCGATTTTCCGGTCGGATTTGCGTTCTGGAGGGGACGGAGCCCCTGCGACGCAAAGCGGGGTAGAGTAGACCCACGGCCCCGCGGCGCAATCCAAAAGCGCGCGCCATTGAGACTATTCTGCTTCCTTCAGCCTCGCCTCCAGCGCGTCTAGGTCCCGGCCAAGCATCCCGCCGGCGCGCAGCTCCCGGAGGATGTTGGCGGCCCCGCGCACGTTGCCCGATGCCAGTTCCGCGCGCGCAAGGGTCAGCCGGTGCTGCGCATCCCCAGTGGTTTGAGACGTTCGCAGTGCGATCTCGCGCGCCCTCTCCACGAATGTGGATCCATCGCCACCCGCCGCGGCGGCAGCCTCCCCCCTCATAAGGAGGGTCACGGCGAGCAGGTTCTGCCAGAAGGCATTCTCCGGCTGCCTCGCCGCCAGGGGTTCCACGATCGAGACAGCCTCCTCGAACAGCGCCGCAGCCTCGGTGGTCCGCCCCAACTCTAGAAGGGCGCGTCCCTCGTCGTGGAGCGCGACCGCAAGGTCGCTCTCCCACCACCAGTTTTCCTTACCCAGGCGCAGGATGTCTCGTCGCTCCTCAACGACCTCGTGGAGTACCGCGAGGGCTTCCTCCCGGCGACCGAGTGCGAGGAGCGCGCTGCCCATGTTCGACTTGGCCCAGGCGGCCAGGTTGCGTCCCTGGCCGTTGCCCGGTGAGGAACGCATCAAGTCCGCGGCAGCCTCCAGCGCGCGGGTGTAGTCCGACAACGCCCCCTCGTAGTCCCCCTGCGCCTCCCGCACGGTGCCGACCCGCACGAAGGCCACCGTCCGCCCGCGCTTCCACATTGTGTTCGTTGGGTCGTGCTCGACCATTTCGCCAACAGCCGAAAGCGCGCGCAGGTAGTGCTCGAGGGCCACGCCATACTGGCCAAGCGACATCGAGATCGAGCCGATCCGGTCGCACGTCACGTTGATGTCATTCTTGATCGACATGTCGGCCGGCTCGGCCACTGCGATCTGCTCTAGCTCCCCAAGGGCTTCCCGGTACTTCGCGAGTGCATCCGGCAAGGCCCCGCGCAACCGCGCCACGTACGCGACGTTCGTGAGCGACAGCGAATGCAGCCGCACGAGCCGAGAGGCACGCCCACCCTCGCCCTGGAGCAGGCGCTCGCTTGTTGCAAGATGGTCGGCGAACTCGCCCGCCGCACCCGAGACGTCCCCACGGCCGAGGAGGACGTTTCCAACGGCCTCGGTGCACCTCGCCAGCAGGACCAGCAGTTCCACGGCCGCCGGGTTCGTCCCGGATGCGGCAAGGTCCCGCGCGATGGACTGTGCCGCGCGGGCGTTTTCCTCGGCGCGCGCGAGGTCGGCCTGCCCGTGGTTCACGCTCGATATCTCAAGGAAGTTCCTGGCCCTTTCCTCGAGCCACGAACGGTTCCCCGGCTCTGCTGCCAGAGCGGCGTCCACGACACGCTGGGATGCCGTCAATGCCTCGAGTGCGCCCGTGTAGTTGCCCTGTTCGCGCCTGACCGCGCCAATCTGCCGGAGGGCGAGCGCGTGGTTGGCCTGCGTGCCTTCCGTCGCTTCGGTCGGCGGGAGCGACTCGAAGTAGCCAAGCGCGCGGTCGCCGACCTCATTTAGGATGCCGAGCTGGCCAATGGGCACGAGCCTGGGCTGAAGGTCCCCTAGCATGAATGTGATTAGACCCTCGGCATCCTCGCGGGCACGGACGGCGCGGGCATTCTGTTCGGTCAGTTGCGCGTTGGCGGCACGCAGTCTTTCCGCTGCGCGGCGCTGCTCCGCAAGGTGCCCCCAGACTCCGCCGGCCAGTGCCAGGCACAGGGCAGCCGCCACGGAGATGGCGATCCGCCTCTGCGAGATCGCCCGGCGATGGTCCTGTTCGGCGCCGGCGATCCCGCGCTCGAGCTCCGTCCTGGCGGCGGACTCCGGGAGGAGCCCCGCCTGAAGCCGGGCAAGGCCGAGGTCCCCGGCCGCGAGCGCCCGATTGCCGAAGCGACGCGCGCACTCCAGCAGCAACCGCTGCGCATCGGGGTTTTCGGGCCACAGCGCCCGGGCGTCGTTCAACTTCACGGAGATCTCGCTGAACGCGGCGTAGCCCGGGGGACCGTCCTCCAGGCGGCGGCCCGCCTCGGCGGTCATCGCTCGCGACTGCTCGCGGCGCGAGGCGCCCCCGAGGTGGGCCTCCAGCGCCGCGATGAACTCGCCCGCGTTCGCATGGCGGTCCACCGGATCGTTGCTGAGCGCGCGCATGGCGACCGCCTCGAGGTCGCGCGGGATCTCCTCCCCGGGCGCACGCACCGAAGGCGGCTCGACCACGCTGGCCGCGGCGCGCGCAAAGGCGGCGCGCGATGAGTTCGCCTCGTGCGGGGGCGTGCCCGTCAGCAGCTCGTAGAGGATCCCCCCGAGCAGGTAGATGTCCGTCCAGGTGCCGACGCGAGTCGCCTTGGACTCGGTCTGTTCGGGCGCCATGTAGGCTGGGGTGCCGGACGGGCTCGACGCCGTCTCGCCACGCGGGAGGAACGGGGGCAGGAGTTCCGGGCCGGCCTCGCCCCCCTCGTGCTCGGTCCCATGCACCACGGCGAGTCCCCAGTCCATCAGCAGGACTTCGCCGAAGTCGCCGAGCATGACCTGCGATGGCTTCAGGTCGCGATGCACGATCCCGCGCGAGTGCGCGAATGCGACCGCCTGGGCGACTTGGATGAGGTGCCCAAGGTGGCGCGCGAGGAACTCGCGGCGGGGGAGGGCGCCACGGTCCGAGCGCAGCTTCTGGCTCCAGGGCACTCCCTTGACCAGCTTCATCGCAAGCAGTGGCCGCCCAGCTTCGTCGCGCCCAAGGTCGTACACGGGGACGATGTTTGGATGCTCGAGGAGCGCGGTCGTGACCGCCTCGACGCGGAAGAGCCGCTCGGCCTGCGCGATGGCGTCCTTCCCCCTCGCCGGGGCGTAGTACTTCTCGCGCAGCCGCTTGACTGCAACCTCGCGGGACAGGGAGCGCTGTTCGGCGCGCCAAACCTCGCCCATGCCTCCGCGGGCGATCATCGTGCCGATCGTGAATCCGCCCTCGAGTGCCGGCCCAACTTCGGCCGCGTCCGCCCCTTCCGGGCGCAGTGATGTTGTCGCGTGCGACTCCTCGTGCCCGTGCGAATCGAGCGTCAGCCGTGACCGCCCTGGATCGTAGGACGAGTGTGGCTCCGGCGGGAGGTCCCCCGGCGCGGTCGTCTCGGGGACGTGGCCGCGAAGAACGGATTCCGTGCCGTCGGTCGGCGATCGTTCCGCCGGATTAGAACCCATCGGACCCGGCCATCAGTTTGTCGAATTCTGCGGCTGGCCGCATGCTGGACGCCCCACTGGCGATGTCCGATGCGATCTCGTGCCGGATTTCCCTCGCGAGAAGCACAAACTCCTCCCTCAGCCCCGGGAGGTCGCGGAGGAATCGAGGATTCCAGCGAGCCTCGATCAACCGGCCAAAGTCCGGTGGCTTGGCGACAGCGAGGAGGTAATCTGCCCGCCGCCGCTCGCGATCCGCAACCGCATCCACTTCCACGGCAGCGGCCTCGTCGCCGGCCAAGGCGATGGCGTCCGCGGGGGGCCTCGTGGGCAGGGACCCCCCCAGCCGCCGCAGCGCTTCCTCTGCGCCCGGGGCTTCGTGCTGGGCGAGCCAAGCCCACGCGACTTCGAGCCGAAGGAGCGAAACCGCAGCGTCCCGTTCCCCAACGCGAACCAGGAGCCGCGCCGGCTCGAGGAGAGACGAGTCGCCCGGTCCCTCCCTCGCCCCGCTCTTGATCTGGAGAGCCCTCGTCGCCTCGCCAGCCGCAGCACGCAGGGCCATGTAGTCGATGAACTCGCGGATCGCCGGGTCGCGCACGATCCCGAAGGCGCGGTCGAGACGCTCGAAGTCGCCGCGATCCATCTCCGTCGCCGAACCCGGCGCCATCAGCGCGCGGAGTCGCAACGACTGCCGGAAGCTGATGCAGCGCTCCAGCAGCTCCAGGTGACCCGGGTCCATCAAGGGCAACCCATCGACAATCCCGTCGAGGTAGCCCTCCACGATGTCCGGCCGCTCCACCACGTCCACATCCTCGGCCATGACGGCGCCGGGAAGGAGCTTTTCCGCCCAGAATCCCCTGTCGCGGACCCACCAGGCGCGGTAGCGGGCGAGGCGCCAGTTCCGGAACCGCTCCTCGAATGTGCCCCCGGGGTATTGTGCGAGCAGGGGTGAACTCCATGGGGCCAGGGCCAGGATCCAAGAGTTGCGATTCTCCCCAAACAGCAGGTGACCGCCATCAGGGGTCGCCTGCATGAAGGCCGAATCGAAAATCGCTGCCACTTCGCGCCCCGTCTCCGTGTCGAACACTTGGAACCCGTCGGCCGAAGGCAGCAGCAATCTCCTGCCCTCGGGAAGAAACGACCCGCGACCGGAGGTGGATGAGGACGCCTTGAATGTGCTTTTGAGGCGGCCTGAGACTCTGTCCCAAATGAACGACGCGCCGCCCTCCCCCATCCCCGCGACGAGCGTCCCGCCCGCGTCGCAGAAGAAGCTGGCCAGCGGGGTGCCGCCACTCCCATAGGTGGCCGTCGGACGTCCGCTGAGAGTTTCGAGTTCGCGGATGACGTCCTCACCCGGTGCCAGAACCAACAACCGGCCTGTCGCCCCCGCGGCTCGGACCAGCACCGGAGTCCCCTTGCCAACTCTGGCCCTCCACAGAGCGCTCGAAGTCGAAACGTCCTCGACGCACACTTCCCCTGCCGCGTCCCCCACCGCGACGATGGAGGAGTCGCGGGTGAAGTCATGGGAGGCGTAAGGAGCCCCGAGCGGTCCGATCGTACGGATCAACTCCCCCGTCAGTCGCCTGCGCAGGGAGACGACGCGCCGATCATCGGCGAGGGACAGGACCAGGTCCGGGTCCGGCGCGAGGAAGTTGCGCGACACGTTCTTCCCGAACCCGACGCGGGCGACCGTCCTGCCCTCAGCCACGGAGTACGTGTCCACCACGTGGTCCTCGTGCTCGACCCCAAGAGTGATGATCTCCGCGTCGTCCGGTGTCACCAGCACGGAGTAGTACCACGCCATGTTGAGTCCGCATACACCTACGGGCAGCCCCGTCGAGATGGATCGCACGGTGACGCGCGAGTCCCCAATGGCGATGTGATGTCGGCCTTCGCGCTGCAGGCTTGGTCCCTCGCCGTGGAACCGGGGGAGGTCCGTCGGGGAGCGCGCATCCCAGATGCGCGTCGTCCCGTCCGCGGAGGACGTGAGCAGGCGCGAGCCCCCGGCAAGGAAATGAACAAAGTCGACGTCCTCCGCGTGGCCGAGCAAGCGCGTTTGATGCACTCCGTTCGACACGTTCCAGACATCGATGACCCCGCCGCAAGCCGTCGCGGCAAGGCTCCCATCCGCGCTGGCCCAAGCGGCTTGGGCGGGCTCGGGAAGGAAGAGGACGTGCTTCGTATCCCCGGTCGTGCTTGATAGAATGCCGGTCCTGCCCGGGAGGCCTGCGGCGATGACGAGGCCCTTGTCTGCAAGCACGGTCGCCGCGCTCTTCGCACCCTCGTTCAGGTAGACGAGTCCCCGGCTCCCCTGGCGCAGGTCCACCACGCCCGTCGAATACATGCGCACCGTGAACCACAGATGGGTCGAGGTCGCATCCAGGCCCAGTGCCGTCACGTCATCCCAGGGGAACTCCGGAGCATTCCAGGCAATCCGTCCCTCCCTCAGGTCCCACACCGCGACCGCATCGCCATTGGAGGCGGCGACGAACCGTCCGTCTGGGCTGACGTCGAGCATCACCGTTGGCCGGAGCCGCGCCGGACACTCGTAGTCGAAGCGGGAGAGCTCGCGGCCCGTGGCGACGTCGATCACGCGCACTTCCACGCCGCCGTTCGCATGCGCGAGCACCGACCCGTCAGCCGAGAGCGCCACGGCGCGCAGGCCATCTCCCGGGAACTCGGCACGACGCGCCGGTCCGCCTCCGGAGACAGGTTCGATCAGGACGACCCCCGACGACCAAACGGAGGCCACCTCTTTCCCCGTGTCCAGGAAACGGCACGACAGCAGGTTTCCGGGCCCGCTTTCCAGACTCCTCACGATGCGGCCGGACTCCAGGTCGCGCAGCACCAGCGGCGCTCCCTCGCGCCCTGCGACTCCGAGCGAGACCACGTGGGAGTCGTCCGGCGAGGCCGCCAGCGTCTGGAAGGAGTACTCGCGCAGCGACTGGTATGCGCGGGCCGCGTTCAGCCCCCATTCCCAGTCGCGCGCCTCCTCGGGGATCTGCCATAGGACCGCACGCGCCTGCTCAATGCGCCCCTGGTCGATGAGGCTGCCCGCGAGGAGTCCGGACGAGTAGTTGAGCTCGCCCGCCGCGCGCATCTCGGCAGTCTGCGCACGAACGCGCAGATCGAACTCCTTCTGCCTGGCGTGCTCGAGGCGCCATGAGAACGCGGCGCCCGCGATGATGATCCCGGCAAGCAGCACGAACGAGGCGGTCGTGGCGAACCTCAGGTTCCGACGCTGCCTCTCCAGCACCCGCGCCGCGTCCTCGGTGCGTGTTTGCAGGCCCTCCCGGATCCCCCGGTCGTCGATGGCGGAAATCACAGCGCGTGCGAGGGTGAGATCCCCGTTCGCCAGCGCCGTCTCGGCGAACTCAATCTGGATGTCCCTCCTCAACCGCGCAACAACGGGGTTCTCCGGCCAAAGCGCATCCGACTCCCCGAGACGCGACAAAGCCTCGGTGAACCCCGCATAGTCGGTGAGCGTGCGCTCCAGGAGCGCGATCGCCACGCGGGAAGAGATGGCTTCCGACTCCTGTCTGCGCGTCGCGCCCGACAGGTAGGCGTTCAGCCGCGCCAGGAACTCGCGCACGCTCTCCGGGCGCTGCGCGGGCGAGGAACTGAGCGACGCCATGGCCAGTTCCTCGAGTTCCGCAGGCACGGGGCGCCCCGATGATGCCCACGTGGGCGGGGTCACCACGCCGGAGGCGGCGCGCTCGAACGACGCCGCAGCGCTGTTCGTCAGGTGGGGCGGGCGCCCGGTCAGGATCTGATAGAGGATTCCCCCAAGCAGGTAGATGTCAGTCCACAGACCGAGTCCCGCGGGATCCTGCGAAGTCTGCTCCGGCGCCATGTAAGCGGGGGTTCCGGCCGGGTTGGATGCCTTCGCCACCTCGGGGATCTCCCCGACCCCGGGCTCGTGCGCCGTGCCGTCCCGCCCCACCCGCAGGGCCAGGCCCCAGTCCATCAACAGGGTCTCGCCAAACTCGCCGATCATCACCTGGGAGGGTTTCAGGTCCCGGTGTATGAGTCCCTTCGAGTGTGCGAACGCGACCGCCTGGCAGACGCTCGCCAGGATCGGGAGGTGGAACGCGAGGTAGTCCTCGGCGCGCATCTCCTCCCAGTCCCGGCGCAGCAACTCGTCCCACGCCGTGCCGCGGACCAACTTCATGGCGAGGATGTGCTCTCCGGCATCGTTCACGCCGAAGTCGTAGACGGGCACGATGTTCGGATGGTCGAGGCTGGCGGCGGTGAGCGCCTCGTGGCGAAATGCGCGGAGAATCTCGGCCGAGTCGCGCGTCCGCGTGGACGCCACCATGCCGGGGCGCAGGCGCTTGATGGCCACTGCCCTGCCGAGGCGCGCCTGCGTGCCCTCCCAAACCTCCCCGTGGCCACCGCGCCCGACGACCCGCACGAAGTCAAACCCCGACACCCGCTGCAGCGGATCGATCTCGGAGGAGGGGCCTTCCTGCCCACCGACGCCATGGGAGTGAATCGGCTCCGCGGTGTCGGCGGGGTGGCCGTTCGCGTCCTCGTGGCGGACTGCACGAACGCCGCCGATCTTGGCGGGATTGTACGATGCGGTCGGCAACGCCGGCAGCCCGATCGGAATGTCGCGCCTGCCGGTGCCTTCCGTCACTTGGCCGCCACAGGCCGGCGCCGCCGGGGTCCCGGCGGCTCCGATTCAATCGAATTGTGAGCGCGAACTCGCATCAAGGCACTCTCGAATCCCCTTCTTCTCGCGGACTTCTACGGCTGGCGGGGACACGCTGTCCACAAGAAGCCCGCGGGTGGCACGGCGGGGGAGAACCGGGATTTTCACAGGATCGCCCAGTTCGCTTTGACAGTCTGGCGATCAGGGGACTAAGAAACAACTGTTCTGGACGTGCATTGTCGATCAGCCCGTGTCCCGGCGGGCGCACATGGCTGCGCGCGCATGGAGTCACGCCGGCGAGGAGACCGCTCCGCGTGATGCGCCTGAAGTGCCACAAGTGTTCACACCAATGGCAGGACGAACCGGAGCCCAACCAGGCAGCCGTCATGTGCCCCGAGTGCATGGCGCTTGTGCCGATGCACCTCGCGACCGGCGGCGCCCCCGCCGCCCCGCCCAAGGTCACTGGTTCCGTGCAGGAGCAGCAGACCGTGCGGATCGAAAAGTCCCGGGCCCCCGAGCCCGTCCCTCCGACTGCCCCTGGCATCCACGAGGAGAAGACCGTCCTGAACCCACGCACCGGGACGGGTGACTACATTGCGGAAGTTCAGACAGTGATTCAGGGAAAGGCATCCGCCTCCCCCTCCGCATCGTCACCTTCCCCTGCGCCTCCCCAGCGAACCGCGCCCAGCGCGCCCCTCCCCGCGCCCTTCTCCGCCCCGCCGCCAAAACCACAGGCCCAGAGCCACGTCCTCGACGAGTTTCAGCAGACCCTGATGGAGCTCGAGAAGACGGCGCCAACGGCCCCGACTGCGCCCCCGCCAAAGCCCGCGGCCCCCGCCGCCGCCGCTGCCCCCTCGGCATCGAACTATCCGCTCCCATCGGCATCGGGTTCGGTGGAGGAGGCGTCCGATGCGCCGACCATGCCATCCAACCGACCCAAACCAGCGCCGACCCCCGACTCCCGCCCCTCGCAGGAGGTGCGACGGTCCGCAAGCCAGAGCGCAGGGTCGTCCCCCGGCAAGATGGACCTCACGGGGCAGATGCTCGGTGGCTACAAGATATCGAAGAAGCTCGGCGCGGGCGGCATGGGCGCCGTCTTCCTCGCACGCCAGGTCTCGCTTGACCGCGATGTGGCGCTGAAGGTCCTGCCATCCTCGATGGCGAACAATCCCGAGCTGATGATGAGGTTCACGCGCGAGGCCCTCAGCGCGGCCCAGCTCTCGCACCACAATGTCATCCAGGTTTTCGACGTCGGCAGTGAGGACGACGTGCACTTCATCGCCATGGAGCTCGTCCGCGGCAAGAGCCTGCGCGACCTGATCAAGAGCGAGGGAAAGCTGTCGCTCGACGACGCGGCCGCCTACGTCCTCCAGACCGCGCGCGGCCTGAAGTATGCCCACGACCTCGGGATCATCCACCGCGACATCAAGCCCGACAACCTGATGATCAACGAGCATGGCGTCGTCAAGATCGCCGACATGGGGCTCGCGAAGGTGCTCAGCCGCGCGGAGAAGGGTGGCGGCGTTGACATGGAGGACGAGCGGCTCGTCGCCGCCACGGGCGACCTCACCATGGCCGAGGTGGCCATGGGCACGCCCGCCTACATGCCCCCGGAGCAGGCCCGCGACGCCAGCACCGTCGATGCGCGCGCGGACCAGTACTCCCTCGGCTGCACGCTGTACTATCTCTGCGCAGGCAAGACTCCCTACGAGGGGAAGACCGCCTTCGACCTGATCACCAAGCACCTCAACGAACCGCTGACCCCCCTGGACGTCGTCGTCAAGAACGTCCCGCAGCAGCTCAACTCGATCATCGTCCGCATGCTTGAGAAGGAGCCCGCCAGCCGCTACCCGGACATGGCGGACGTGATCCGCGACCTTGAGGCGTACCTCGGCGTGGCCACGCAGGCCGGCGAGTTCAAGCCGCGCGAGGAGCACCTCGCACAGTTCGAGCAGTGGCAGAAAGAGTACTACTCGGCACCAGCCCTGAAGCTCCGCAGCATGGCCATTCCGGGGTTCTTCGCGCTCATGCTGCTCGCGACGGTCGTCGCTCTCGCGGCGAAGTCCTGGGGCCTGGCCGGCGGCTTCATCGGCCTGGCCGTCCTCACGCCCCTTGCAAACTTCATCTGGGATGGCATCACCCAGAAGACTTTCCTGTTCCGCCGCGTCCGCAGCGTCTTCTTCGGCATGACGATGAAGGGCTGGGCGGCCACGGTCGGCATGTCCATCGTCACCCTGATCATCCTCTACTTCTTCGGCTGGCTGTGGTCATGGCTTGGCTTCGCGTTCCTCGCGGTCGGCCTCGCCGTCGGCTACCAGTTCGCGCTGGTGCGCAAGCTGCGCGCGGAACGGGCCCCGGCGCTCCAGAAGACCCAGGAAATGATGAAGTCCCTCCGCGTCCGCGGCGTCTCCGAGGAGGCGCTGCAGGACTTCGCCTGCCGGTTCGGGGGGGACCACTGGGAGGAGTTCTTCGAGGAGCTCTTCGGCTACCAGGACATGCTCACCATGCGTGCGAAGTGGGCAAAGATGGAACAGGTCAAGCCGCGCAAGCGGTTCGCCACGTGGCGCGACCCGATCGCGCGCTGGCTCGACGACATCGAGGCCGCGCGCAAGGCCTACCGCGAGCGCATGACCCTCGAGAAGGCCGAGAAGCAGCGCCTCAAGGCCAAGGGTGTCTCCGAGAAGGAGGCCGAAAAGCAGGCCGAGGACATGGCGACGCAGATCCTCGCCACGGAGCTTCTCCCCCAGGCGGCCAAGGCCGCCCCGGCGGCCCACGCGCAGGTCGCAAAGGGCCCCGTTCGTGTCCACAACATCACGACCTTCTCCCCCATGCTCGCCTTCCGGATCGCGAGGTTCGTCCTGGGGGTGTTCGTCGCCCTCGTCGCTGTTTCCCAAAATCCGAAGCTCGTGCAGGTAAACATCCCCGGTTTCATCCAATCGATGCTGACCTCGGTAGCGAGCCTGGGGTACGGTGGATGGATTTGGGCGGGTGTGATTGGCGCAGCGCTCGCGCTTTCCGCCCTATCGAAGCGCGTGTTCCTGCCTTGCCTCATACTCTTCGCCGCCGTCGTGTTGGTGCTGGCGCACAAGGTCCTGCCGCTGCTTGGCGGGGCGAGCCTCCCGCTCTCCGCGCAGCAGTTGCAGATGGTCGTCTCTTGGGGAATGCTCGCGCTGGGCGGCCTCGCCTTCGGCAAGATGGCGTACAACTCGATTTCCGGCGGAAGATTCTGATCAGTAGCCCCAGCGGGCCGGGCACGCGCTTCGGGGCTTGACGATTGCGCGCCCCGTGGCGCCACTAGGCCAGCATCCGAGCCGATGCCCTCGGGCGCGTCCGGCAGGTCCCGGGCGCAGCCATCATCTCCCGATCCGGAGCCGTCAACATGGCAGCCGACAGCAGTCAGGTCCTTACCCTCATCCAGAAGAAAATGGCCGAGAAGGACCTTCTCATCCGGGAGCAAATGGGCCAGATCAACGGACTCGAGGACCAGATCACGGAGATGAAGGCCCTCAACGAGGAACTGCGCAAGCGCGTGACCGAACTCGAGACCGCGAACGCCGACTACAAGGAACTCAAGGCGCAGCTTGCCTCGTTGCTCGGTGAATAGCCCCCGCGGCACCAACCAGCAGACAGGACCAACACAATGAAATCGTCCCACGCGTGGACGGGCCTGGTGTCCGTCCTCTGCTCGCTGCTGCTTCTCGTCGCCTGCGGCAAGGAGAAGCAGAAGATTGCGCCGGAGCCGGACTTTTCGATCAACGTCATGGACGTCCCGGAGTTCTGGCCACGCGAGGACAAGGACTGGCCCAAGGATGAGGAGAAGCGTCTCGTCATGGAGGGGACCTACGCGGAAATGGGGCGTCCGGAGTTCTTCCGCGTAATCTGGACCCCCGACCGCCGCATCATGCGCCAGCGCGAGATGGTCGAGATGCTCGATCAGAAGGGTCGCGGCCTAAACAAGACCCCCGAGCTCGAGTGGATCTACCTCGAGAAGGGCAAGATCGTCCGCTTCACCCAGACGGAGGCCCAGCTCCGCGACCTCGACGACCGAACGCTCACCCTCTGCCGCCTCGGGGACCCCAACGACGTGAAGATCCGGCGCGATGCCGAGGAGCGAAACGTCGAGATCTACGCATACTACAACACCGGCCAGATTTTCTACTTCGACCAGAAGACGGGAAAGCAGATCCGCGAGGACCAGGTCAGCCCGACCCCCGGATACATCAAGCGCTACTGAGCCCGGCGGGTCTGCGGCCGTTGATTTTGGGCTCGACCGGCATCCCTTCGTGCTTGACTCGCGGGGGGGCGGTGCGCAGCCTCCTTCCCTCGCGGACGGGCCCTGGTCCATCCGTGCTCGGTGCCTCGGTAGCTCAGTTGGTAGAGCAGCGGTCTGAAAAGCCGCGTGTCGGCAGTTCGATTCTGCCCTGAGGCACCATTCCCCCCTCAATCAAGCGTTCGATTCCCCTCGCGGCGCAGGTCCGTGCAGGTTCACCGTGCTCTGAACGCCAGCCATCCTTGACGAGGGACAGCAGTGCGCGCCGACCCTACCGTGCTTCGACAGGAAGAGCGCCTCTTCGGGGCGATTGCCCACGCCGCAACGGCGCTTCCCATCTGGGGACTCGTCATCAACCTCGGGCTCTGGGTGTACTTCAAGGAGCGAAGCCGCGAACTCCTCTTCCACATCCAGCAGGCCATGGTGTTCCAGGGGGCCCTGCTGGTCATCATCCTGCCGTGGGCGCTCGTCAAGCTCGTCGGCAACATCCTCGGCTACCTCAGCGCCGACATGGGCGGTTTCCTGCTCAAGCTCAACGCATTCATGGTATCCACGCTCCTCGCGATCTACGTGGCGTACTGCCTGTGGGGGGCACTGATGACGTACATGGGAAGGCCATTCTACTACGTGGTCTTTGGCAAGCGCGTGTTTGACGGCGCCCTCCGGAAGACCGCGGTCGAGGAGTAGCGCACGTGGCAATCGCAGAGGCACAAACCCCCAACCAGAAGCGGGCAGTCGAGAAGGTCATCGGCTGGGTGCAGAACTACCTGGACGCGCGCCACGCGGCCCTCGTCCGCATCCGCCCGGAGGTCGACCGAGTCTGGGACGACCTCGTGTTCCAGGGCATCGTGCAGCTCCAGCTCACTCTTTCCAACAGCAAGCCCTTCGGGCCGCTGCGCTACCACGTGGCCGAGACCCTGGTGGGTGACGACGAGCGCCGAATCCGCGACTTCCTCAGCCCGACCCACACCAACTCCATCATGCAGGAGATCGTCGAACAGGAGGAGAAGGCCAACGTCAAGAAGATGGAGGGGACGCTGGAGATCCACGACCTGCGGACGCTCTTCCGCACGATCGAGCCGAGCTTCACGAGCCTGGTCTCCCTCGTGCAGACGTTCATCTGGTGGGACTTCGAGGATGCGGTGGACCTCGCCCGGTTCGACATCAAGGAGGTTCGCGTGCGCGGATACCTCGACGGCAAGCTGACCGACGAGGCGCGCGCGTGGTACAAGGACATGCTCCAGCTCAAGGAGCAGCCCTCCGACGACGACATCATCAACTACGAGTTGCTGCAGATGAAGCGCTCGATGGAGAACTTCGCCGGCCGGCGCAACGGCGAGCCCGGCTACAAGCGCATCATCGCGCGCGACCAGGTCGGCGCGGACTCAGCGAACCAGGTCATCCAGGTGCTCGCCAACCACCTCCGCATGCAGGCGCACCTTCGCGGGGGCAGCCCCCTCGACGCGACCCTCACGCAGCAGTTCTCCCAGGCGCTCGCCATCGACGCCGCGCAGGTCACGGTGGAGCGCGCGCTTGCCTTCGTGGACCGCGCGGTCGCGGAGAACAGGACCGCATTGCGCGGCCTCCTGAACAGCGCGAACGCGGGCGGCAAGCCGTACTCGCTCAAGCCGCGCCAGGAGGAGGAGGTGCGCCGGCGCTTCACGGCGCTGGTCGGGGACCGAAAGCTCCCCGAGCGCGGCCTGTCCTCCGACAAGGTCCCCAAGGACCCGAGCACGGCCATGGCCCAGGCACAGGGCGCCAGCCTGAACCGCCCAAGCTGATCGATGCCGCAGCCCGAGCGCCTGCGCCTACACAACGGCGTCCAATTCGTACATGAGCACATGCCCGCGCTTGGGTCCGTCGCGGTCGAGTTGACCTTCACGCCCGGCGCACGGGCCGAGGACGACCGCACCGCCGGGCTCACGCACTTCTGCGAACACATGCTCTTCAAGGGCACCCGCGGCCGCGACTGGCGCGATATCTCGCGCATCGGCAACCTCCACGGCGGCGAGCTCAACGCCTACACCACCGTCGACTTCGTCCAGCTCAGCACGCGCGTCGTCCGCGAGGACCTTCCGGAGGCGCTGGAACTTCTGGTCGAGATGGCTGCCCAGTCGTCCTTCCCGGCCGAGGAGTTTGAGCGCGAACGCGCTGTCATCCTCGAGGAGATTTCCGAGTACGAGGACACCCCCTCCGACTACTGCGCGGAGCGCATGACGCGGGCCCTCTTCCGCCACGGGGCACTGAGCCGACCCGTCATCGGATTCCGCGAGACCGTCTCGGCATTCGATGCGCGGGACGCCGCCGCGTACTGGGCAGCGACCTCATCGCCGCACGGCGCCGTGCTCTCACTCGCGGGCGGGTTCGATGCGCGCTCCATCGAGGCGATTGCCTCGCGCACGGTGGGGAGCCTTCCCGGCACCGACCTCCCCGCCCCCACCCCGGCGCAGGGGGGCTCCGCCGAGGCTTCCCGACTGGAGCACGACGAACGGGACATCGAGCAGGTCCAGTTTTGCATCGGCTTCCAGGGCATCCGACGGATCGACCCTAGGCGCATCCCCCTCCTTCTTCTGGATGCCATCCTTGGGGGAGGTGCGGGAAGCCGGCTGTTCAACGAGGTTCGCGAGAAACGCGGGCTGGCCTATTCAATTGGCAGCAGCGTCGCGACGCACGCCGAGGGCGGATACGTGATGATCTATGGGTCCACGACCCCGGATCGGCTGCCGGAGGCCCTGACCGTGTGCAGGGCCGAGATACTGCAACTGACGGATGTGCCCGTCGGCGTGGACGAATTGGCGACCGTCGCGCGGATGCAGCAGCGCTTGTTCACGCTGCACGCGGACCACCCTTCATCCAGGTGCGGGCGGAACACGCTTCGTGCCGTGCACGCCGAGGAGTTTCATCCCGACGAGGACGTCGTGGCGCGCATCCTGGGGACGGGGCCGGAGGAAGTGAGGGCACTCGCCAGCGGCCTGTTTCGTCCATGGGACCCTGTCCTGTCGCTGGTGGGACCCGTCTCGGAGAAGGACGCCGCGGTGGCGTTTGAACAGTTGCGGACGACCTGAACGCGGGTCAGCGCACGAACTTTGGCATGAGGTCGGCGCTCGTGAAGAGTCCGCTGATTCCGCGCGCGTGCAGCTCCATCGCCGCCTTCATCCATCCGAACGCGGGCCCGAGGACGTTGGCCGCCATCGAGGTGTCGTCGCCGAGCAGGAACGTGTGCGAGCTTTCCCTGCCCTCGAAGGTCCGGCCGCGGAGGGTCATCCGCGTCGTCGTCGGCTTGCGGGCGTTCCTTGTGTCCACCAGTCCCCCGACGCGTACGTTCTCCGCACCCACGACACCGGCGCGCTCCAGCAGGATGTCGTCGGCGTGTTCCATCCCCTCAAGCGTGATGAGGCCCTTCGTCTCGTCCAGGATCCGCTCGATGTCCCCGTCGGAGAGCGCCTTCACCTTGTCCACGCTGTATCCGGGCATGTGGGCGATGTCCTCGCGCACGGTGGCGCGGTACTTCTCCCAACTCGGGATGCCGACGCCAAAGTGAATCTCGACATCATGGACTTCCTCGAAGCTCTGCGCAGCGAGGTTCGCCGCCGCGGTGAGCAGCCCCGGGGTTGCACCGGCGCCCGTGACATAGGCCATGCCGGCGGCCTCGATCTGCGGGGCGAGCGCCACGACCTGCTCAACTGCGGACGTGCGCTTGAGCGCGTCCACGGCGACGCCGCGGAAACCCTCGCGGCAAAGTCGCGCGATCAGCTCCGGTATGGTGGAGTTCGGGATGTTCGGGATCCCGATGAACAGCGCATCGACTGCGCCGGCCTTGTGCAGCTTGAGCATCTCCCCGACGGGATCGGGGGTGGCCATGCCGAGTCCCGCGACCTTCAGCACCGAGTCCGACAGCTCCAGGCCCTCGATGTGTGCGGGCCGAATCCCATCGGCGTTCCACGCGATCCCCATGGAGTCCGCGATGGCGACGGGGATGAACTCCGACTTGCGCGCCAGGAGCGAGATGGCGCTGCGGCCCAGGCCGCCCGCCCCGAGAATGCCGATGCGCCGTGCCGTTGCCGTCATGATTGCGAACTCCTGGTGGATCGATGTCTGTGCCGCTGGGCATCACGTCGCTTGCCGCCCGCGCGGGCAAGCGGATTGGGGGCGGGCCCCTGGACTTGCCGCCCGCCCCGTCAGGTCGTTGCGAGTTCGGGCACCTGCCCCGCCGGGTCGAGCTCGGGGGCGGGAGAGGGCGCCTCATGCCGGAGTTCGCGCGACAGCATTGCGTACACCGCGGGCACGACGAATAGCGTCAGCACCGTGGAGAGCGCCATGCCACCCAGCACGGCAATTCCGAGCGACTGGCGGCTGCCCGTGGCGTGGCCCAGCGTGAATGCGATCGGAGTGATGCCCAGCATGGTCGAGAGGCTCGTCATCAGGATGGGGCGGAACCGCGCCACAGCCGCCTCGACCGCCGCCTCCAGGACGCTGCTCCCCGCCTCCTTCCGCTGGTTTGCGAACTCGACGATCAGGATGCCGTTCTTTGTCACGAGGCCTATCAGCATGATCACGCCGATCTGGCTGAAGATGTTCAGGCTCATCCCCATGTACCGCAGGCTCAGCAGCGCCCCGGCCAGCGACAACGGAACGGTGAACAGGATGATGAAGGGATCGATGAAGCTCTCGAACTGCGCCGCGAGGACCAGGTAGATGAGCACCAGTGCCAGCGCAAAGGCGAAGTAGAGGCTCGAGGCGCTCTCGGAGAAGTCGCGCGACTGCCCGGTCAGCGTCGTCGAGAAGCCCTCGGGCAGCACCTTCGCCGCGACCTCCTCCATGGCCTCCAGGCCTTCGCCGAGGGTCTTCCCGGGTGCCAGGTTTGCTGAGATTGTTGCCGAGACGAAGCGGTTGAACCTGAAAATCGCAGCGGGTGAGATCGACTCGGTCATTTGCACCAGCGAGTCGAGCGGGATCATGTCGCCATTGCCGGAACGGACGTAGAGCCGCTTCAGGTCCTCGGGATCATTGCGGTCCGGTCGTCCGAGCGAACCGATGATCTGGTACTGCCGGCCCTCGCGAATGAAGTACCCGTACCGCCTGTCGCCGAGCATGAATTGGAGCGTCTGCGCGATGTCGCGCACGGACACGCCGAGTTCCGCGGCGCGGGCGCGGTTGATCTCCAGCTTCACCTGGGGGCGGTTGACCTTCAGGTCGGAGTCCACGAACCGCAGGGCCGGGTGCTGGGATGCCTCGGCAAGGAACTTTGGCAGGACCTCCTGCATCTTCTCGAAGGAGGGCGCCTGGATCACGAACTGGACCGGGGAGCCTCCGCGTCGGTCGCCGATGGTCGGCGGCATGGAGGGCACAGCGCGCAGCGTGGTGAACTGCTCGACATCCGCGGAGAGCTTCTGGAGCAGCTCGAACGCGCTCATCGTGCGCTCCGCGGGGTCCTTCAGGTAGATGTTGTGGAAGGCGGTGTTCGCGCCGTCCCCGCGCCCGGTGACGGAGAACATCCTGTGGACTTGGTCCCCGTACTTGTCGTCGATCTCCACGGCAAGGCGGTCGAGTTCGTTCGCGGTGAAGTCATATGTCGAGCCCTCCGGCGCGCGCACGTTCAGGCGGATGTTCGAGCGGTCTTCCTGCGGCGCGAGCTCGGACTTTAGGTCCATCCCGGCGAGCACGATGGCCGCCACCGTCACCCCAAGAACGGGAAGCGTAACGAGGTAGCGCGCCCTCATCCAGCCGCGCAGCAGCCAACGGTACGCGCCTGTCAGCCCAGTGAAGAAGGGTTCCGTGAGCCTGTAGAACAGCCCGTGCGCGGCCTCCTTGCGGACGAGGTAGCGGCACATCATCGGAGAGAGCGACAGCGCGACGAGTGCGGAGATCAAGACCGAGCCCGCGACCACGACGGCAAACTCGCGGAAGAGCCTTCCCGTGAGGCCCTGCAGGAAGAGGATCGGGAGGAAGACGGCGGCGAGCGTCACCGTCGTCGAGATGACGGCGAAGTAGATCTCGCGGGCACCCTGGAGCGCGGCCTCGAGCGGCCCCAGGCCCTGCTCCATCTTGGAGTAGATGTTCTCCAGCACCACGATGGCGTCGTCGCACACGAGCCCGATCGAGAGCACGATCCCCACGAGCGTGAGGATGTTGATCGAGAATCCCGCAATGTACATGATGAAGAACGCGGCGATGATGCTGACGGGAATCGCGATGACGGGGACGAGCGTGGAGCGAATGTCCCGGAGGAACAGGAAGATGACCACGGCCACGAGCGTGAACGCGATCACGATGGTCTCCTTCACCTCCCCGACGGCCTGCCGGACGAACCGGGTGAAGTCGAACCCGATCTCGACCGCGACATCGGCGGGCAGATCGCGCTCAATCTGCGCAAGTCGCTTGTAGAACTCGTCCGCGATGGCGATGGCGTTCGTGTTCGGCTGCGGAATCACCGCGACGCCTATCATTGGGACGCCGACGCTCTTGTTGCCGCTTCGGAGGTTCTCGGCGGAGAGCTCCGCGCGGCCGACGTCGCGGAAGAGTATCTGCCGGCCGCCCGCCTCGCGCAGGACCATGCCCTCGAACTCCTCCGGCGTCGCAAGTCGGCCCGAAGCCTGGAGCGTCAACTCCGTCGCCGTGCCCTCGATCCGTCCCGCGGGAAGGTCCACGTTCTGCGTCGTGACGGCGCGCTCGACATCGATGGGCGTGATTCCGTGGGCCGCCATCCTCTCCGGGTCCATGTAGAGGCGCATGGCATAGCGCTTCTCGCCGAAGATGCGGATGGAACTCACGCCCGGGATGGTCTGGACGCGTTCCTTGATGACGGTGTCGGCGAGGTTTGAGAGTTCAAGGATGGGTTTCGTGTCGCTTGTGAGCGCCATGAAGATGATGGGGTCGGAGTCCGCGTCGGCCTTCTCGACGGAGGGTGGATCGGCGTCGGCCGGCAGGCGGCGGACGGCTCCCGAGACCTTGTCGCGGACGTCGTTGGCGGCGGCCTCGATGTCCGTCGCAAGGGTGAACTCGACGCGGATCTGGCTCTGTCCCTCGCGCGAGGTCGAGGACATCGTCCGGATGCCCGCGATGCCGTTGATCGCCTGTTCGAGGGGTTCCGTGATCTGGGAATCCACGATGTCCGGATTCGCGCCGGAGTACGTCGTCGTCACCGTCACGATCGGGGGATCGACCGCGGGGTACTCGCGGACCGCGAGGCTCCTGAATCCGATCACCCCGAAGAGGACCAGCAGGAGCGAGATCACCGTCGCGAGGACGGGGCGCTTGATGCAGACATCGGAAAGGTACATGTCGGCCGTTCCCCCCGGCGGGCTGGGCTAGTTGAGGACCTTGACTTCGACGTCGGAGTTCGGGCGCACGCGCAACAGGTTCGACACCAGGATCGTGTCCCCGTCGTTCAGGCCCGACAGGACCTGCACGTCGTCCGCGTTGCGCTGGCCCAGGACGACCTCGCGCGATTTCGCCTTCCCGGAATCCACAACCCACACCGAGTGCCCGCGTGCCGTGGGGACGATAGCCTGGGATGGCACAAGGAACCCCGCACCGAGCGAATCGATGGTCAGGGTCACGGTGGCGAACCCGCCGGGCCTGAGCCGCCCATCCGGATTGTCGGCGATGCCGCGCACGACGAGGCTGCGCGTTGCGGTGTCGATGGTCGGCTCGATCGCCACCACCTCGCCCTCGCGCCAATCCCCGGCACCCTCGGCCCGGAACCGGAACTTGCTGCCGAGGACGATTGCCGGGGCGTACCGCTCCGGAACTTTAAAGTCCACCTTGATGCGCCGGGTGTCGGTCAGCGTGGTGATCACGCGGTCGGGGGTGAGCCAGGCCCCCTCGCTCACACGCCGGAGGCCCACGTTTCCGGCGAAAGGTGCGCGGATGTCCGTCTTGGAAAGCTGCGTCCTCACGAAGTCGATCTGGGCGTCGATGACACGCACGTTGCTCGCCGCCTCGTCGTAGTTGGCCTGCGGGATCGCATTTTGGGCGAGGAGGTTGGCGAGCCGCTTCTCCGTCGAGGCCGCCAGTTCCCTCCTGGCCTCCAACTCACGGATCTGCGCCAGCAGGTCGGCGCTGTCCAACCGGAAGAGGACGGCGCCCTCCTCGACCCAAGCACCCTCCTCGACCAGAATCTCATGCAGGCGGCGACTTTGCTCGGACGAGAGCTCCACGCTTTCGTTGGGGGCAAATGTACCGACGGTCGGGACTTCGTAGTTGATCGTGCCCGCGCGGATAACCACGGCTTCCGCAGGTATGGGTGGACGCTTTGTCGCACCGCCCCCCTGCGGTCCGCCCTGGGGGGACGCGGCGGCCATCTGCTGGGCTGCCTTGCGTTCCGATGCATACCTCTGGGTTCCGTAGCCAATGCCCCCGAGGAATGCGAGTATCAGAATGACTTTCAGGAGCGACTTCAAAGTGTCCCGCCTTCAATGGGGTTGCGGCGTGTCCGGCTTGGCCATCGTAGGAGCAAGCCGTGTGCCCCTGCAACTGGCGTCACGGCTTGCGACCGCGCCCGTCCGACGCCTCAATCGCAGCGACACTCTGATGGAAAGCGACTCGCGATGACCGACCACACGCCCAGTAACAGACCACCCGTGAAACCTGGGCACCTGACGACCTGCCATGGCTTCCGGATCGGAAATGTTCCCGTCGGCGGTACGGCGCCGTTGGTCCTCATCGCAGGTCCCTGCGTCATCGAGGGCGAAGACCACCTGATACGCATGGCGGAATCGCTCGCCGAGTTGACCGTCCGCCTCGGGGTGCCCCTCGTCTTCAAGGCGTCCTACGACAAGGCCAATCGGACGAGTGGAAAGTCCTTCCGCGGGGTCGGCCTGGAGGAGGGCCTGCGGCTGTTCCGCCGCGTCAAGGAGCGCACGGGACTTCCGATCCTGACGGACGTGCACAAGGAGACCGAGGCCCACGCGGTTGCGTCCGTTTGCGACATGCTGCAGATCCCCGCCTTCCTCTGCCGACAGACGGACTTCGTGGAGGCTGTGGGGTGTGCGGGCAAGCCCGTGAACGTGAAGAAGGGGCAGTTCCTCGCGCCCCACGACATCGCCAATGTTGCGGCGAAGCTGCGCGAGGTCGGATGCGCGGACGTGCTCCTGACGGAGCGCGGCGTCTCGTTCGGCTACAACACTCTCGTCAACGACTTCCGCGCGCTCCCCACGATGCAGCAGCTCACCGGGCTGCCGATTTGCTTCGACGCCACGCACAGCGTCCAGCAGCCCGGCGGCGCGGGGACCAGCACCGCCGGGGACCGCACGATGGTGCCGTACCTGGCGCGCGCGGCCGCCGCCGTCGGGGTCAACGCGCTCTTCATGGAGGTCCACGACCATCCACCTGCGGCGAAGAGCGACGGGCCCAACCAGGTTTGGCTCGAGGATGTCGAGGAAGTCCTGCGCGGCGTGCTGGCGGTGGACCACGCGCTGAGGACCTGGTGTGGTGCCTGAGCCACCACCGCTTCGCAGGATTGCGATGGTCGTGGCCTACGACGGGACCGACTTTTCAGGGTTTCAGGCACAGATTGAGGGCCGCACCGTGGCTGGTGTCCTCGCGGGCGCCGCGCGCACGCTCGGATCAACCGACCCGATCATCAAGTGCGCCGGCCGCACCGATGCCGGGGTGCACGCCGACGGCCAGGTGGTTGCGCTGAGCCTGCCCGCACGCCTGGAGGAGCGCCGGTTGCTCCCAGCCATGAACGCAAACCTGCCGGAGGACGTCAGGGTGCTGGACGCG
>CAZUCD010000011.1:0-41974 GCA_964618855.1 uncultured Candidatus Sumerlaeota bacterium | reverse complement strand
CGATGACGATGGCCTCGCCGGTGCGCTGGCACCCTATCAGGTAGGCGGCCTGGGCGAGCTTGTCGTCGTAGATCATGCGGAAGAACATGGCGTTGTCTCCTTGTGCCTCGAATCCGCGGGGATGATTGCGCCGGGGGGCGCGGGCGTCAATGCGATTATTTGCATAAAGCCATAATCACATCTTTCTGCGGATGGGCGGCGCCGCGCGGCGGGGCTTCGCCACCGCGCCTTCATCCGTTTTATCAAACCCCTTCACCGGGTTACGTTTGCGGGGGCCCCGGGCGGGGGCGAGCCTTCCCTGCACCCGCATCCGCCACCGGAGTCCCACGCCCATGTCCCACCGCGCGTCCATCCTGCGAGCCGCCCTTGCCGCGGCGGCCCTGGCCGCGCCGGCGCCCGCCCCCGCGCAGAACACCCGCCCAAAGACGACCTACCTGTGGCACCTGCACCAGCCGATCTACTGGAACGACCAGAAGCCCTCGGGCGAGGACCGCTACGAGTACGCGCGCGAGACGATCGACGCGAAGAACGGGGGACGGACGTATCCCGAGAACGACGTGCAGTCGATCTTCAGCCTGGAGGACCGGGTGAACGCCTACCAGTACCGGCCCGCCTCCTCTCTCTTCTCGATGTCGGGAGGCACGCGCGCGGGCACGCAGCTGACGTACTCGGGCGCCCTCATGGAGAACGTGGGCAGCCTGGGAGCGGGGGGGTACTACGGGTACGGAGGGGGCTGGTGGCACGGAATGAGGGATGGCTGGGGCGCGAAGACGCCGTCCAACCACCCGCGCATGGACATCGTGAACTTCTCCTTCCACCATGCGCTCCTGCCGCTGCACGACCGGCAGACCGCCTACATGGAGATCAAGCTGCACCAGGAGAAGATCAAGGAGGTCATGGGGGGCGGCTACGTCCTGTCGAAGGGGATCTTCCCGACGGAGATGGCGTTCTCGACGCGGCTGATTCCCGTGTTCAAGCAGCTCGGCATCGAGTGGACGGTGGTGTCCGGTGAGAAGATCGCGCGCGCGTGCCCGGACTTCCCGCTGGTGCTCGGCAGCGGGGGCGTGAACTGCAGCCCGCCAAACAAGGCCGACCAGATCAACCCGCCCGGGGAGGAGTTCATCCGCAAGTCCATCAGCCGCGGCTGCTCCCCGGTGAATGCGAACCCGATGTCGTACCAGGTCGCGAATGCGAAGTGGGTGAACCCGGACACGGGGGCGGTGGAGACGATGCTCTTGGTGCCCTCGGACCAGGCCTCGAGCTGGGATGACGGGTACGGCTGCTTCTCGCCGGGCTTCCTCGGGGCGCTGCTGGCGCGCAACAACCCCGCCAATCCGAGCCTGGCGCTGCTGGCGCACGACGGGGACAACGCCTTTGGCGGCGGCTATTCCTACTACATGGAGTGCGTGCCGAACTACACGTCCACGGCGGTGGCGAACAACTACGACATGACGACGGTTCAGCAGTTCCTGACGGACTTCCCGGCGGCGCGCCCGACGATCCACGTCGAGGACGGCGCGTGGGTGAATGCGGACGGGGACTTTGGATCGCCGACGTTCATCAATTGGAACTACCCGCTGCTGAACGCCTCGGGCCAGCACGACCCCGCGAACGGCTGGCACGAGAAGCCGCGGGAGTACGCGATCTGGACGGCGACGGTGAACCGGGTGCTGACGGCGCAGCAGATCGCCGGGGTCTCCCCGAACTTCGCGAAGATCCTGCATCCCGACGGCGCGACGCATCCCGTGGATCGGGCGTGGCACTACTACCTCGGGAGCCTCGACTCCGGGAACCAGTACTACGGCGACGTGCTCGACCTGGAGGTGAAGCCGACGCTGGGCTGCAACGAGGCGGTGCAGCACACCGACCCGATCATCGGCTCGGGTGCGCTCGATGCGACGCCGCCAAGCGTGTGGGTCCCGCAGCGGCACCCCTACAATCCCGGGAGCCTCAACTTCGGCGTGCAGCACGGCTACCAGCAGCACTTCAACAACGGCGACTTCTGGATATGGACGTTCGCCTACGACGTGAGTGGTCCGGTGACGTGCGTGCTGAAGTACCGCGAGGACGCCGATGGCGTGAACCCGCTTACCTCCAACCAGAACGAGACGTTCGCGGGGGGCGCGGAGGTCGGGGCGTGGCAGTCGCTCCCGATGGCGCGCCGAGCGTTCCCCGCCGGCAACATCTACAACAAGCCGGGCCTGAACTACTACGAGTTGCCCACCTATATCTCGGACCACTTCAGCGTGCAGGTGACGGGCATCCGCAGCAAGCTGCTGGATTACTACATCGAGGCGACCGACGCGAAGGGCCAGGTAACGAGGACCGACATCCAGCACGTGTGGGTGGGCGACGGCTCCGGCGCGACCGGGACGGGAGGCGACCGGGTGACGGTGACGCCGAACCCGCCTCAGCCCGGGCAGCCCCTGACGGTGCAATACAACGCGGTCGGCGGCCCCATCGCGGGGGCGTCCACGGTGAAGATCCACCTCGGAAAGAACAACTGGTCCACCGTCGTCTCTCCAGACCCGACGATGGCTAACACCGGCGCGAACACGTGGGAGTATTCCTACGTTGTGGACAACGACGCCGCGACGATCGAGATGGTCTTCAACAATGGCTCCGGCACCTGGGACAACAACAGCGGGCAGGATTGGCGTTACACAACGACGGGTCCCATCGGGCCGGGGCCGGGTGAGACGGCGGCCACAAGCCCATGGGTGATGGACGGCACGATCGACGCCGACGCATGCAACTTCGGCGGCGGGCTGTGGACAGGCCAGAAGCAGGGCTGGATCTACGTCGCGACGGATTCGGCGACCCCGAACGATGCGTTCCTGTACGTGTCGGACGCGCCGGGGGCGCTGGTGGGGGCGAACTGGGCGAAGGCGGGGCAGGTGGCGGCGTGGGACCTGTTCCTCGCGCGCGAGGGGACGAACGCGTTCGCCGGTTGGTTCGACGCGGCGGGCACGCTGCTGGGCGCGGACACTTCCCGGCGTGCGTTCGCGCGCAATGGCGCCGTCCTCGAGGGGGCGGTGCGGAAGGACTTCCTGGCGCCGACCGGGCCGCTGTCGATATCGCTCGGGGTGTTCGCCACGGCGGACGGTGGTGCCCTCGCGGCCCAGGCTCCGCCCGCCGTTGTCGCCAACGGCAACGTGGAGGCGTCCGAGTTCCTGCCCGTCTCCGACGGGCCGAACCCGACGGGCTCGATCACGTTCACGCCGAACGCTCCGACGCTGGGACTCTCGTGGAATGCGCCGGCGAATCCACCGGACGGCTACCTCGTGCTGCGCGCCCCCGGGACCTCGCCGCCGGCGAACGTGCCCATCGACGGCAACGCGTACAGTCTGGGCGGCAGCATCGGCGGTTCGACCGTGGTGCATGCGGGGTCCGCCGCCTCGTTCACGGACACACCCCCGACCGGCGGGGCGTACAGCTATGCCATCTATGCGTACAACGGGACCCCTGCGGGTTGCCTGAAGTACCGGATCGCGTCGCCCCTGACGGGCACATCCGGCACGACGCGCGTGGAGGATTGGGAGTCGCGGTAGCTCCGCCGCCCGATCCGACTTGAGCAAACCGAGGTGATCGTGCTGCACTCGCACAGGGTCCCCGGAGGGCCGTGGAGCGATGCTCGACCGTCACCTGAGGTTCATTTTCGGCCTGGCCCCGGACGGGCTGCGGAAGTCCCCCATGGTGCTGGACTCGCTGGAGAACCCGGTAATCCACCTGTGCCGGCCGCGCCGCAGGGGACGGGCCAACGCATTCATGTTCGAGGTGTTCCCCATCGCGGTCGCCGCGGCGTTTTCCACAGCGGCCGTGTCGACTGCATGGGGCCTCCCCACCGGGACATTCTCTGCCGAGGGGCTGTCGGTGATCCTCGGGGCCTTCGTGGCGTTTGCGCTGGTCAGCTCCTATCCCGTCGCGTACTTCGCGGTGCGGTGGTTCGCCGTTTGGCGGCCGGGGCGGGACTGGATGGACGAGCTGGCCTCGACGCCGCTGCGCCGGGGTGAGGTCGCCCTCGCGCACTACGTGTGGGGTTTGACGGCCGCGGTCCGCGCGATGTTCGCGGTGACCGTCGCCTTCCTCGCCGGCTTCCTCCTGATCGCAGGGATCACCTTCGCGTCCGTGCAAGGGCGGCTCAGCACACTGGACATCGCGGGGTTGGCGATCGTGGTGGCCGCGGCAGGCCCCATGCTCCTTTACGTGGCGGCCATCGTGCCCCTGGCGCTGGACCAAGCGCTGGGCGACATGGCGAAGCAGGGGGACTCGAAGTGGGGCTGGCTGAACCTCTTCTTCATCGGCTGGGCGCTCTACCTGGCAAGGAGCACGGGCTGGCTGCTGGCGATCCTGGTGCTGGTGTTCCTGACGGCATCGCTCTTTGAGTTCTTTGCGGCCCTGCTTGGGGAGTTCCTCGTGATGGGCGCGCTTGCTGCATCGGGGTTCGCCTGCTGGCTGGCGGTCGGGCCGGTGATCGAGGTTGTGGCGATGAGGCTCGCAGACGGGCGCCACCGCGAGATGACGGCGTTCTTCTGGGAGCTGAACGAGGAATCGTGGTGACGTCCCATTTGCACCGCGGGGGCGCCCTCGCGACCTTGCGTGCGTGCACCCGATCCTGACGTTCCACCACATCGCCGAGGTGCCCGCGGATGCGGGGCGGCACCGGGGGCTGTACGTCCCGCCGGCGGAGTTCCGGCGCACGCTCGCGACGCTGAGGGCGTCGGGGCGGCGCTCGATGACGGCGGACGAGTACGACTCCGCACTGACCCGGCCCCCGGGAACCGATGCCCGCGTGTGGATCACCTTCGACGACGGGCACCTCGACAACTACACGGCGGCATTCCCGGCGCTGGTGGATGCGGGCATGGTCGCGACGGTCTTCGTGGTGACGGACCGCGTGCTCGGTGGCGCGCGGGGCTACATGACGCCGGCGATGCTCCGTGAGATGGCCGGCGCGGGGATGACCATCGCGTCGCACACGGCGAGCCATCCGCACCTGGCGCGGATCGCCCCGGAGGACGCGCGCCGGGAGGTGCGCGACTCTAAGGCGCGCCTCGAGGACCTCCTCGGACATCCCGTGCGCGCGTTCTGCTACCCGTACGGCAACTTCAGCGCGGCCGTGGTCGAGGAGGTGCGCGCTGCGGGCTACGCCCTCGCTACGTCCACGATCCGCGACAACCGCAACGCGGAGGCGCAGCGCTTTGCCCTTCGGCGCGTGATGGTGATGCCGGGAAAATCCCCCGCCTGGGTGCGCTATGCGATGTCGCCCGTGTACCACTGGCTGCACGCACGGAAGAACGCGCGCCGGTGGGGGAACCGCTGACCATGGGTGCCCCGGGCGCGGTCGAGCGCGTGCTGTGGGTGACGATGGGATTGAACATCCTCGTGGCCTGCGCGAAGCTGGCCGTGGGTTACGCGGCCGGGAACACGACGGTGCTGGGCGACGGCTTCCACAGCCTGCTGGACGGCTCGAACAACGTGGTGGCGCTGATCGCCATCCACCTTGCCTCGCAGCCCCCCGACGCCGAGCACCCCTACGGCCATCGCAAGTTCGAGAATGCCGCCGCGATGGCCATCGGGGGCGTCGTGTTCCTCATGGGCTGGGAGATCCTCCAGACGGTGACGAACACGATGGTGGACTGGCACAGGAACGGCACCATCCCCGTGCGCGCGCCGATGGAATGGCTGAACATTGCGGTGGTGGCCGGGGCCTGCGCCATGAACGGAATGGTGGCGTGGTGGGAGCGCCGCGAGGGGGACCGGCTCGCGAGCCCGCTGCTGCGCGCGGACGCGTCGCACACGGGCTCCGACATGATGGTGACGGCCATGGGCCTCGCATCGCTCGCGCTATCGCCCAGGATCTGGTGGATCGACCCACTGCTCGCCTGCGTCGTGGTGGCGGCGCTGTTCCACGTCGCTTGGGGGATCATGCGCGATTCGTTTGATGCCTTCACGGACCGCAGCCGCCTGGACCCGGAGGTTGTGCGCCAAATCGCGGAGTCGATTGAGGGCGTCGAAAACACGCACGCGGTCCGCAGCCACGGCTTCGAGAACGACGTCCACCTCGACCTGCACATCGTCGTGGGCGACTCGCTGTCGGCGGCGGATGTGTGGCGCATCGAGCGGGAAGTGGAGGGGGCGCTCCGTGCGAAGTTCCCGGCACTGACCCACGTCGCGATCCAGCACGAGGTCGAGCCCCCGGAACCCGGCACGCCGGTGTGGCACGACGACCCCGAACGCGGGGCTCCCCCCCGATGATCCTCGACGCACCGTGCAAGATCAACCTCGGTCTGGACGTGCTGCATCGGCGCGACGACGGGTTCCATGAGTTGCGGACGCTCTTCGTCGCGCTCCCGCTGGCCGACACGCTGGAGGCTTTCCTCGATCCGCGCGCCGCGGGGGATTCATTGCGCGTCGAGGGGCCGGAGGGCGCGGGAATCTCGGCGGGGCCGGAGAACCTCGTCCTGCGTGCGGTCGGCGCCCTGCGTGGGGAAATGGCGACGCTTGGGCTTGCGCGCGAGGCCGCCGCGCTGCGCCTGAGGCTCGTGAAGCGCGTCCCGCACGGCGCGGGGCTCGGCGGGGGGAGCAGCGATGCGGCTGCGGCGCTGCGCGCGGCGGGAGGGCTGTGGCGCGCGCCCTTCGCGGAGGAGCGGCTCGCGCGGGTCGCCGCGCAGATAGGGAGCGACTGTGCGTTCTTCGTCCGCGGGGGGGCGGCGCTGGCCTCGGGGCGCGGGGAACTCCTCGAACCCGTCCACATCGGGCGATCCTTCGCCGTCGTGATCGCGAAGCCACCGTGCTCCGTCCCGACAAAGGGTGCCTATGCGGGGCTGGATGCCGCCCGGGACTTCGGGGAGAGGACGGACTTTGCAGGGGTCCGCGCATGGCTCGCGGGGGCGTCGTCTGGCCTGCCCGCGCTGGGAAACGCCTTCACCCGCTCGGTGGCTGCGGCGCACTCCGAAATCGCGGAGGTGCTGGAGTCACTGCGCGGGGCCGGTGGGCTCGCTGTGCAGATGAGCGGGAGCGGCTCGGCGTGCTTCGCCGTGTTCGGGGACCTGGACGGGGCGGAACGCGCGCTCCGGACGGCCCGGTTCCCCGGGGGCACGAGGACCTACGCAGTCGCCTGTGGTCCCCTGCGGGCCTAGCCGCGCTTCACGGTGCAAGCGCCGTCGATACCCACGAACGCGGCCCACTCCGAGTGCAGGGAAAGGTCCACGCCGAGGCGCGTCGCCTCGGGCTGGAGGATCGATTGGATGTCGTGCAGGAGATCGCTCGCCTCCTCGTCGATGCCGAGGGTGCCCTTCGACTTCAGGTCGTTCCAGATGGAGCGGTACAGAATCTTGAGCTCGCCGAGCGTGAGCGCGACGAGGAATGCGTTTTCGCGTCCGCGGAATTCCATGGTCCGATGCCTCCTGGGGGTGTGTCCCCCGCCTGTGCGCGAGATGTTGCCCCGCTGACGGGGGCGAATTCAACCTGATCCTGCCGGTGAACTGGCGCGGTTTTGGATACCCGGCCCTCATCCGATGGCAGAGGAGATGATCCACCATGTCTGGTATCGAACGACGCGAGTTTCTTCAGGCGGCAGGGGCCGCGACTTTGCTGGGGGCGCTTGGGGCATGCGCGCACCCGGGTGTGGCGACGGCGGAGGGCTCCGGGGTGCCGGGTCCCGCGGCCCAACTCGTTCCGGGGGCCGTCGGGCTCGATGGCCGCTATGCTCTCCCCCACCTTCAGTACGCGTACAACGCGGTCGAGGCAGCCATCGACGCGGAGACCATGGAGATCCACCACACGAAGCACCACCAGTCCTACGTCACGGGATTGAACGGCGCGCTGGACAAGTTGGCCGAGGCACGCGCGGCAGGAGACTTCGCCATGGTGGAGCATTGGTCCCGCAAGGTGTCCTTCAACGCCGGGGGGCACTTCCTGCACTGCATCTTCTGGGATTGCATGGGCCCGGCCGCGACGACGCCGCCGGGAGACCTGGCCGCGGCGATTGCCAGGGACTTTGGCTCGCAGGAATCCATGTGGGCGCAGTTTGCCGCGGCGGCCAAGGCGGTCGAAGGGAGTGGCTGGGCGAGGCTCTCGCTCGACATGCCCTCGCGCCGCCTCCTGGTCCTCCAGGGGCAGAACCAGAACCTCCTGTCCACCTTCGCCGAGATTCCTCTCCTCGTGCTCGACGTTTGGGAGCACGCGTACTACCTGCGCTATCGGAACAAGCGGGCCGACTACGTGGACGCCTTCGCGAAGGTGATCGACTGGCAGCGCGTCGGGGCGCGGTATGACCTCGCGATGCTCATGACGGCGCCGGGTCCCCCGGCCTGAGGCCCGAGACCCGTTGCCCCGAGCCGTCCAGCGCGGCAAACACTTCGCGTGACCGGCGCAGAGGCGTCCGGGAGGGAGTCCGCACGGTGCAGGTCCTGACCTTTTCCGCATTCCGAATGGCAGCACTGATCGCGGCATTGCTGCTGATCCTCGCACCTGCGCTCCCGGGGGACGACTCCCCCCAGAGGGCGCCGTCGCTCGTCATGTTTCCTCCCCAGTCCTCCGGGGTCGGGGAGGGTGAGCTGCGCGTGCTCCCCATCCTCGCGCGGGAGGAGCTCTCGCGCGCGGGGGTCATCGTGGTCGCCCCACCCGACCCCAAGGTCGATCCGGAGAAGCAGTTCGGGCGCGCGCTGAACGACACGATAACCCGCGGGGCGACGGGATGGGGATACCTCGTGCTGAGGGACAATCCCGGGGACGACCGCAACGACCTCGCCGTGCTCCGCGTGTTCAACCTGCGTGCCGAGGGGCTGGAGATCGGCTCGGGGGGACTGGTCTCGCAGGACGAGGAGACCTCGTTCTCGAAGCGACTCGACAAGCTGAGCCTTAGGCTGCGGGGTGGGGACCGCGTGCGTGAACACCTGGCGGCGGGCCTGCGCAGGATCGACTCGACGGCTGCGGTGCCGGGGACGGGGGATCCGCTCGACACGAAGCTGCTCTTCCGGCGGCGCGCGGAGCTTGTGCGCGCCCTCGCGGCGAACGGGAGGCTGGGCGGGTCGGAGAATTGGAGCCAGCAGCTCCTTGCGGCGGAGCGCGACATCGCCGCGGGGCACGAGGGACTCGCGTTCCGGGGACTGGAGGATTGGTTCGCGCGCACCAAGTCGCGTCCGCGCCCCAGGTGGAATCCAGCGGACGGGGCCGAAACCAAGATGGTGTGCTTCGAGTCGATGCTCGCCGGCCTCGTCGCCGTCGGCGGGCTGAGCAAGGCGCCGGCCGACATGAAGCCGCTGCTCGCGCAGCACCGCGCCTGCGTCGAACTGCTGGAGAAGGGGGAGCTCGAACTCCTTGGGCGCCGCATCGACGCGGCGGGCATCGCCGGCAATGTGCTGGTGGAGCGGCTGGTGGCGGAGAACGACCGCATGCGCGAGGAGATGGCGAAGCGCGGCAAGGGACAACTGAACGAGGCCCCTCCCCCGGCGGGGCCATGACGGTCCGTCTGGCCGCGGGGGGGGCGGGCGCGGGGAGGACCGCGCTGTGCACGGGCGAGATCGCCCGCGCCTGCCGCCGCGAGCCCGAGGGGCACCCGCTCCTGCTGATCGTCCCGGAGCAGGCGACCTACGAGGCCGAGCGCGCCCTGGTGGAACGCACGGGGGGGTACGTGCGCGCGCGCGTGCTCAGCTTCACGCGGCTGGGCGAGATCATCGCCGCGGAGTTTCCCCCGCCGGAAACGCCGCGTCTCGGGCCGGGCCAGCGCGCCCTGCTCGTCGCCCGCATCGTGCAGCGCCGCAGGTTGCTCCCGGGCGCCGATCCCATCTTCCGCGTTCGCGGCATCGAGGACGCGCTGCTGGCGTTCCTCTCCGAGGCGCACCGCAACCTCCTCGATCCCGACGTGCTTCGCAGGGGCGCGGCGGACTCGCGCGTCCCGGGCCTGGGCGGAAAGTGCGCCGCGCTCGCTGAGTTCCTGGAGGACTACCGGGCCGCCATCCGCGAGCGCTTCGAGGACCCGCAGGAGTCGCTCCGGCGCATGGCGGATCTGGTCTCGCGGTCCGATGCCCTCATGGGCGCGGAGGTGTGGATCGACGGTTTCTTCGGTTTCACGGCCTCCGAGGAGGGGGTGCTCGGCGCGCTGATGAAGCGGTGCCGGGCGTGCACGGTGACGCTGCCGATGCCGGCGGCGAGGCTGCGCGCGCACCTCTCCGGCGTGGAACCCGCGCCGCATCCCGTGCTCCATCCGATCGACGACACGGCGAGGCGGCTGGTCCGCCTGATGGAGCGCGCGGGAATCGGCCTGCCCGATGTGCTGGAGCTGCCGCAGGCGCGCAACGCGCACCGGTTCGCGGATGCGCCGGCGCACGCGCACCTCGCCGCGCACTTCATGAGTCGGGGCGCCGCCCCCCATGAGGGCGAATGCCCATTGATACGGTTGGTGGAGACGGACTCGCGGCGTGACGAGGCCCGTCTCGCCGCGGAGGCGTGCGCTCGCTGGATCGCGCGCGACGGCATCGACCCGGGGCGGATCGCAATCATTGCCCGGTCGCTCGGCGAGTCCGCGCCGGCGCTGGCCGGGGCCCTTCGCGAACTGGGGATCCCGCACTTCGTCGACAGGAACGAGCCCCTCGCGACGCACCCGCTGGTGCAGGGGATCACAGCCGCCATGCGGGTCGCCATGCACGGCTGGCAAGCCGAGGACGTGCTGGAGTTCGCGCGTTCGGGCATGGCGGGGGTCGAGCGTCGGGACGTGGACCGCCTCGCCGCATGGTGCAGCGCCAGCCCCCCATCCGCGGGGGACTGGCGCGCGGACGAGGCATGGTCGCAGCCACCGGAGCGGTCCTTCGACGAGGACGATCCGCACGCATCGGCGGGGGCCCCCGCGGCGCCTGCCGTGGATGCCACCCGTCGCGCCATCGCCGCGAGGCTGGGCCCATTTGCCCGCGCCGTGGCGCCGGATGGCGAGGTCTCCTTCACCGTGGTGCTCGACGCCGTGGCCGCCCTCGTGGACCTCCACCTCGCGTCGCTCGGCGCCCCGCCGGAGGGGGACGAGGCGGCCATCCTTCGCAGGCTGGGGGAGCTCATGGCGGAGGCCGCCCAGGCACTCGGCGGGGACGCCATGCCGCCGGACCTCGCGGCCGAGCACGTGCACCGCATCCTCTCCATGCTCGCGCTCCCACGCATACCGCCCACGCTGGGACAGGTGATCGTGGCACAGGCCGACCGGAGCCGGTTCCCGCCCCTCGATGCCGTCGTTCTGGTCGGATGGAACGCGGGCGAGTTCCCCGCGCGCACGCGCAACCGCACGATCCTCAACGACGACGAACGCGCGGAATTGCTGAAGGGAAGCGTGGAGGTCTCGCCCCCCTCGCGCGAGGACTTCCTGCGCGAGTCGTTCCTCGCGTGGCACGTACTGACTCGCACGACGGGGCCGGTCCTTCTGGTGCGGGCGCGGGGATTCGGTCGCGAACCCCTGCCGCCGTCTCCGTTCTGGGAGGAGGTGCGGCGGCTGCTGCCGCGGGCGGAATGCGGGGTCGCGCCGCCGATGTTCGGCGTCGAGCGCGCCGCCCGGCCTCGCGAGGCCGCGGCGGCAGTCCTGCGGGAGGCCCTTGCCGCGCACGAAGGGGGGGAACCGCTCGATGCGGCCCGCGTGGAGCGTGCGCTGGCACCACTGCCCCGCGCGCCGGAGGTCGCCACGGTGGCGGCCGCCGCAACCGGCCGTGACCTGGCAACCCTGCCCCCGGACGACCTGCACGCGGCGTTCGGCGGAAAGTGGTCCACGAGCATCTCCGCGCTGGAAACGTGGTCGCGGTGCCCCTTCAAGCACTTTGCCCAGTCGGTGCTCCGTCCCGGCGTGATCCTGCCGCCGGAGCCCGACGCGCGCGATGCGGGGATGATCGCGCATGCCATCCTGCGCGCCATGGCGGGGTCCCTGGCTTCCCGCGGGGAGTCGTTCGCCTCGCTGGGGGCGCGCTTCGACGCGGCATTCGCGGAGGCCGCGCGCGGTCCCGTCGCGCGCGCGGAGGCGCTCGGCATCTTCCGTACCGCCACGGGGCGGCACTTCCTCGATTCGATCGTGGGGGCGACCCGCGCGCATGCGCAGTGGATGGCGTCCATGCAGGGCACGCTGCCGATGCGGCCGATCGCCGCCGAGGCGAGCTTTGGCACGCGCGACGCCGCCATGCCCCCTCTTCGCGTGCGCGTCCAGACCGCAGGGGGCGCGTGGGAGGCCTCGGTTCGCGGGCAGATCGACCGCATTGATGAGTGCATGGCCGCGGGGGCCCGCCACCTGCTCGTCGTGGACTACAAGCTCCGGGGGGATCGACGGTTCCGGTTCGACGAATGGGCCGACGGGGTCGCGCTCCAACTTCCGGTGTACCTGCTCGCCGTGGCGGAGGCACACCCTGACGCCACGGCGTCGGCGGGGCTCTACCAGGTCGTCGTGCCCGGCGCGAAGGACCGCGACGCCATCCGCCAGGGGGAGCCGGGGCGCGTCCGCATGCGGGGTATCGCTCGGGAAAGCCTCTACGCCGATGCGCTCGGCGACGACGTGAAGTGGGGGCGAACTGAATTCCTTGAGGGCGCCCAGGGTGACCCCGGGGGGACTCCGTCGTGGGGGACCGCGCTTACGGACGAGGACTTCGAGGCGCTCCTCGATGCCACGCGCGGGATGGTCGAGGATGCGTTGTCGGGCATCCTCGGGGGGGATGCGACGCCGGCCCCGCTGGAGCGCGATGGAAGACTCGCGTGCGAACAGTGCGACTTCCGCCCGATGTGCCGGTTCGATCCGATTGTCCACGGGGTCCGCACGGGGAACGGGGATTCGCGCGCCGCACACCTGGCGCGGCTGCGCGGCGGGGAGGAGGAACCATGAGCCGCCCCTGGACGCCGTCGCAGCGCCTGGCGATCGGGGCGCGCGGGCCGCTCCTGCTCGTCAGCGCCGGGGCCGGCGCGGGCAAGACCGCGACGCTGGTGGAGCGCATCGCATCGCGGATCGCGGACCCAGCCCAGCCCGCCTCGATCGAGGACTTCATCGTCGTGACGTTCACCCGGGCGGCCTCGGAGGAGATGCGCGGGCGCATCGCGGCCCGCCTCGAGGAGCTTGCCGCGGACCAAACGCGGCCCGATGCCGAGCGCGCGCGCCTGGACCGAGAGCGCCACCTCGTCCAGCGCGCCCGCATCTCCACCATCCACTCGTGGTGCCTGGACATCGTTACCGCGAACGCCGTGCGGCTCGGACTTCCACCCGCGTTCGAGATCGCCGACGAGGCCGAGGACGCGATGCTGCGCCACGACCTGGTTGTTGCGCGCGTGGAGGCGGCCCTTTCCGATCCGGACCGCGCACCGCGCGCCGCCCGCATCCTGGATGCGCTCGACACGCTCGGCGATGCGCGCGGGCTGGCCGTGCTCGTGCTCAGGTTGCTCGGATTCCTGGAGGCGCTCCCGAATCCGGAGGAGTTTGTGGCCTCGGCGTGCTCCACCTGGGAGGAGGCTGCGCGGGCCGGGGCCGGCTGGCGCGACACCGCGCTCGGCGCGCGCATCATGGAAATCCGACGTGGACACGCCGCGTTCGCGCGCGACGTGGCCGCGGAGCTACTCGCGCTTGCCCAGGGCGGGCCGGACACGCCCTCCCGGTCCAGGTTTGTCGCGACGGTGCGGGAGGTTGCCGCGTCGCTGCGCGCTCCCGACGCATCCGCTCCATCCATCGCGCGGGAGGAACTGCGCTTCACCGCGGCGCGCAATGCGGAAGACGCCCTTCGGGACGCGTGGAAGGAGGTGCGCGACGACTTCTTCGCCGCAATCGACGCCATGGGCGCGATCGACGGCTTGACGGCGGAGTCCTACTTCGCCCCGCGCGCCGAGACGGGCGTGTTCCTCCTCCGAGACATGGCGCTCGCCGTGATGCAGGACCACAGGAACGAGGCGATCCGCGCGCGGCGCCTAGCGTACGCGCACCTGGAGCGCTTCGCCCTCGACCTCCTGTCCCCGGAAAGTGATGCCCCCCCCGGCCGGGCCGCGGAGGTGCTCGTGGACGAGTTCCAGGACGTCAACCCGCTGCAGGCGGCGCTGTTCTCCGCCATCGGCGGCCGCATGGCGCCGCCGCCGTCGAGGTTCTGCGTGGGCGACGCCAAGCAGAGCATCTACGGATTCCGGGAGGCCGCGCCCGAGCTCTTTGGCGCCCTTCTGGATTCTGCCGACCCGGCACTCGGGGAGGGGAGGCCGGGGCGGATCGCGCTCCTGGAGAACTTCCGTTCGGCCCCGCGCCTGATCGCCGAGTTCAACGCCGTCTTTTCGGACCTCTTCTCGCGCGGCATTGGCGGGGTGGACTACGGGGACATGCACGCCTTCGTCCCCGGTGTCGCGGAATCCCCTCGCGACCACGCCGCGCCACTCTCGCTGGCCGTGCTGTTTCCCGACGTGGAGGCGGAGGACGAGGGCGACGCGGACAGCGCGGACGCAGCGGACGAATGCACGCTCGTGACCCGGGAGATCGCGGCGCTCGGGCGGCCGTGGGGGGACATCGTGGTGCTGTTGCGCCGGCGCGGGGCGTCCCTCGCGCGGATCGGCGCGGCGCTCGACGACGCGGGCATTCCGTGGGTTGCCGACGGCGTGTCCGGACTCTTCGACTCCCCGGAGATCCACGAGGTGCTCGCGCTCCTGCGCGCGATTCACAACCCCCACGACGAGATCGCGCTGCTGGGCGCGCTGCGCGGCCCCGCCGGCAACCTGGATGCGGCCGCGCTTCTCGCCCTCTCGCGCGCGCCGGCGGATTCCTACATTGCAAGGCTTGAGCAGGACGCCGGATTCGGCGCGTTCGCTGCACGGCTGCGACGGTGGCAGTCGGACTCGATGCGCATGCCGCTCGCCGAGTTCCTCGCGATGCTCTACGATGAGCTGCACCTCGAGGCGCGCGCCGCAGTCCGCCCAGCCGGGGACCGGCGCCTGCGCCACCTCGCGGCATTCCACGACGTGGCGCGCGAGTTCGACGGCTTCGCAAGGCACGGCCTCGCGGCGTTCCTCCGATTTGTCGAGGACTCCGCCGCGACCGGGCAGACCGTCAGCGAGGTGCCCGCAGGCTCCGAGGCGGTGCGCATCCTGACGATGCACCAGTCCAAGGGCTGCGAGTTTCCCATCGTCGTCCTGCCGCTGCTGGGAACCAAGTTCAACGAGGGCGACCTGCGCGCCCAGGTCCTGCTGGACCGCGCGCGCGGAGCCGCGATCGCCGGGCTCGACGCGGGAGATGACATGTTCGATCCGCTGCTGGACGAAATGAAGCGCGTGCGGCGGCGCGCGATGCTCGGGGAGGAGCTTCGCCTGCTGTACGTCGCGCTGACGCGGGCGCGGGAACGGGTTCTGGCGTTCGGGACGTCGCGGCGGAAGTTCGCCACGTGGGCCGGGGACGGGGTCGTCGAGCTCGCGGCGGAGGTCCTGGCGGACCCCGACCGCGAGCGCGCGCAGTGCATGCTAGATTGGATGCTGATGCACGCCGTGCGCCGGTTTGGGGAGGAGGTCGCGGGTGGTTCCCTCCCCATCCGCGCGACCGACGGCGGCTTCGCGGTCTCCCTGTTCGGAGCGTCGCAGGTGGCTGAGGCGGACGCCGTGGCCGCGCCGCCCGCCGCCGTGGAGGATGACGCCGGAGTGGCCGCACTCGCCGGGCGCGCCGCGGCCAATGTGCGCTCCATGCGGGTCGCGGCGGCTCCCGCCGTGCGAGCGAAGCTCTCGGTGTCCGAGGTGAAGCGCGCGCATGATCCGCGCGATGAGTGGCATCGGAGGGGAGAGGGGGCGGAGCCGGCGGCGCCGTTTCGGTGGCGTGCGGAGGAGGACGCCGCGCGGCCCACCGCAGCCGCCATCGGCAACGCGACCCATCGGTTCCTCGCCCTCTGCTCGTTCGAGGACATTGCGCGCGGCAGGTCGCTCTCGGATGAGGCGGCGCGCCTTGTGTCCAGCGGTGCGCTCCCGCCCTCGGATGCGCCCCGCGTGCTCCTCGGGGAGATTGCGGGGTTCCTCGGCGGCGGCGTCGGCGCCGATCTGCTTGCACAGGGGGCGACGGCGCGCCGGGAGGTTCCGTTCACGGTCGGGGTGCGGCCGGAGGACCTGCTGCGCGGGGGAACCATTGCGTCGGAGGGACCGGTGATCCTGCAGGGCGTGATCGACCTCTACTTCCGCATGCCGGACGGGGGCATCGTGCTGTTGGACTTCAAGACGGACGCCTGCGGTGCCGGGGGCTCGCGCGTGCATGAACTCACGCGCGCCTACGCGCCGCAGCTCATCCTGTACCGGGCTGCGCTGGAGCGCGTCCTCGGGGAGCGCGTGGCGGGGGCGCACCTCGTGTTCCTGAGGGGGGGCCGCGTTGTTGAGGTCGCACCGAGGGGTCTCGCCGAGGAGGAGCTTGCGCGTCTGATGCGGCCCGTGGCCATTGTCCCCGAATCCGCCGAAGCCCGTCCATTCCGGGAGCCGCAGTGAGGAACTTGATCGACTCCCTGCGTGGCCGGTGGCCGCTCGCGGACGACCGCGTTTGGCGCGGCGTGCTCGCGCTGTTGTTCGTAGTGGCGGTCGCTGCGCGCGTCGGGCTGTGGCATGACCTGCAGTGGCACCCCGTGTCGCGCCAGCACGAGTGGCCGCGCACGCTCGGGGCGCACTGGATGCGGCTCGCGGCCTCCGCAGCCAGTGGCGACCTCGCACTCGCGCGGGGTGGGCTCCGCGTTTCGCGGCCCATGGGGGAGGCCGCGCCGCCGACCTGGTGGGACCGCGTGAACGAAGGCCGGCTTCCGCGCGGCGCTGGTGCCGTGCACCTGCTTGCGGTATCCATCCGCCTGACGGGGACATCGGCGCTGTTCGCCGTGATGACGATCCTCGCGGGGGGGGCGACGGCGGTGCTCGCCGCGTGCGCGGCGTCGCGCATGCACGGCCGGGGTGCGGGCGTCCTGGCCGGCCTGCTGGTTGCCGCCTGCGGGAACCTCGTCGTCACGGGAATCCGCGTGGGGCCGTGGGCGTGGGAGGCGCTCGCCTGCGCGTGGGTCCTGTTTGCGGTGCTGAGGGTGCGGGACAGGCGCGCGAACCCCGCGGAGTGGGCGCTGCTCGGCGCCGCAGTCGCGTGCGGGGCATGGCTCCGGCCCGTGTTCTGGTGGGGCGCGGTGCTGCCGCTGCCGCTCCTGCTGGGTGCTGGGGGACGCGCGCGCATCGCGTGCGTGCAGGCGCTGCTCGTCCCGCTCGCGATTGGTGGCGGGGGGATGGTTGCGCGCAACGTTTCCGTTGGTGCGCCTCCGGTGCCGGTCGCGGGGCTTCCCGCGTGGGACTTGGCTCGGCAGTGGAATCCGCGTGCCGTGATGTTTCCCGCCGTGCCCGCGCGGCTCGAACCACTCGAGGCCTCCCGCGGCAGCCTGCCGCGGCTGCTGTCCATCGCGATGCGGGATCGGGAGTGGCTCGAGGCCGCGCCCACCATCCTGCGGCGCGAACTGAGGTGGGTTCTCGGGGCGAGGGACGAGCCCGACGACCTGTCGTACGATTACGTTCGACGAAGGTCCCCCTGGCTGCGCGCGACGACGCTTGGGCCGGACACGTGCGCGGTGCTGGGATGGACTGGGGTCCTGGCGCTGCTGTGGCGAAGGCGGCTGGACATGGTGGGCGCCGCCTCGGTGGCGGTGCTTGTCGCGCACGGCGTGCTGTTCACGCCGTTCGGGGAGGATCGCGCCATGCTGAACGTTGCGGGTGGAATCCTCGCCGCGTGCGGCCTCGCGGAGGTCCTCGGAGCGCGGGGTTCGGAGCCGCTCGCGCCGTGGACGTGGCTAGCCGCCGCGTGGCTGATGCTCGCAGTGCTCTGGATCGATGACGTGTCGCGCGGTCCGCGCCTGAGGTACGACGAGTTTGCGCGCGCGAACTTCCTCCTGGCGCGCGAGGGCCGCTTCGCGCTCGCCGACTGGGAGATGGACGACTACGCCGCGCGCGAGCGGTACGAGATGGTGTTCGACCTGTACGAGCGCGAGCCAGCGCGCTCGATTTCGCCGGGGAGCTGAGTCCGGCCATGCGGCTCATCCCTGATTTCCTCCGTGGCACGCAGGGGTTGATGTCCGAGGGGCGCGCAGCCCTCGAGGCGGGCGAGCTGCGGCGGGCGCGCGCCATCGCAAGGGTCCTCCATGCTCGTCGCTACAGCGGCGCATTCGAGATCGAGGCACGCGCCCTGGGGGCCGAGGGACGCTGGGAGGAGGCGTGCACAGCACTTGTGGAGGCGACCAAAGTCGCCCCGAAGGCGTGGATGCTGTGGGTGCAGCTTGGAATCGCAGAAAGCGAGCGTGGCCACTTTGAGTCTGCACTCGCTGCATTCGACAGGGCACGGGCCATGGAGGGCGTGGACAGCGAGTTGGTTGCGCTGAACACCGCAGAAACGCTCGCGCGTGCCTCCCGATTCGAGGAGGCACTGGAACAGGCGGACCTTTCCTGTTCCAGCGACCGACGCGACGAGGTGTTCGCCCTTCGTGCGTCGATTCTTGAACGGTCCGGCAGGATCGCCGACCTGGAGAAGCTTGCGGCAGCGCTTCCCGGCGACATCGGGACGGATGCAGGCGGAGCGATTGCAGGCAGCCTGCTCGCGGCGCTGCACAGGGCCGGACGAAGCGAGGGCGAGTTGCGTGCGCGCGCACTGGGCCTTCCGCGCACCACAAGGCGCCATCCGCGCGTGCTCTGGATGTTGCGTGAACTCTCCGGACCGGCCGGTGGACTGCGCGTGTGGCGGCTGACAGTGGTGGCAGATGCCAGCCACGTTGCCGCGCACGTGCCAGCTTCGCCCGGCGGGTCCGTTGCCGGCGCGTACATTGTCGCCACGATTGCCGCTCCCACGCCGCAGCAGGCGCACTCGCTGCTGTGCGAGTTTGAAGGGTCACAAACGCTCGCGTTCGAGAGCGCAGAAGACGCCACCGAGCAGCCTCCGACCCACCCTGGGATCTACTGGGTGTCGGGCTTGACAATCTTCACGGGCGAACGGTGAGGGATTCGCGATACAGCCCGAGGTACCCCCGCGCCGTTGCATCCCACGTGAATCTCGCCGCATGCGCGCGCAGGGCGTCCTCCTCCTCCGGCGGGGGCGGTGCGATGGCCGCGCGCATCGCGGCGGCGAACCCCTCGGCATCCTCGGACGCGACGAGGCGCGCGGCGCCGGCGCCGACCTCCGCGAGAGAGCTGTTCCGGCCGCAGATCACGGGCGAGCCGGCGCGCATCGCCTCGAGCAGCGGCAGCCCGAAGCCCTCCTCGCGCGAGGCGAGGACGGTGGCCAGGGCCCCGGCATACTCGCGCCGCAACTCGTCCTCGCCGATGCGCGGGAGAAAATGAACTCCGGGCGCGTGCGGGCGCCCGTGCGCGAGGCCCACCACGCGGAGTGGGGGCGCGGGGACGTCGCCCAGGAGCGTGCGCAGGCGGGCGTAGGACTCCAGGAGCAGGTCCGGGCGCTTGCGGGGTTCCTCCCCCGTGACGGCGAGGAGGTGGTGCCTGCCCCCCGGTGCGGTGGGCGTCTCCGCGACGTGGTCGGCCCCCAGGTGCATGGTGGAGATGCGGTGAGCGTCGAGGTCCGGCAGCCAGCGCATCAGGTCGAACCGGACGAAGTCGCTGTCTGTCGCGATGCGTGCGGCGCGGGGGAGGGCGCGCGGCCAGTGCCGCAGGAACATCGCGGATCCCAGCGGTGCCAGAGTGCCGGGCGGGTCGCGCACGAAGGCGATGTCGTGCACCGTTGCGACGAGCGGTGCCGCCGTCGGGGGCAGGTAGCCCGCCGGCGCGTGGACGACGTCAACCTCGGCGCCCGTGATCGTCTCGAAGGATGGCATGCCGACGGTGGACCAACCCTTGACGATGATGGGCCCGGGGATGCGCGTCCGCACGACGGCCGCATTCGGCGCGGCGAGGAGGAAGGCGTGCTCTGGACCCGGGTCGTGCCGGCGGGAGTTGAGGAGGACGGTGAAACGGGCGTCCGCATGGGCGCAGCGCAGGAGCGCGCGCAGAAGTTCCAGCGTGAAGCGCCCGATGCCCGTGCGCGGGGCGAGCGACACCGAGGCATCGAAGCCTATCCTCAACGCTTCAAGTCCTTGCGGATGCAAAAGACGTAGTAGGTTGAGCTGAGCGAGGGATACTGGCGACCGTGGCCGTCGAAGGGCTCGCGGAAGACGAGGTATCGCCAGAGCGTGCGCCACTCCGCGCGGGCCGCCGCGAGGCGCACGGCTTCGGGGGAACCCTCGGCGCGGTTGTGCTGCGGGATCGTCGCAAGCCAGATGTCCGACAGGACCGATGGACTCAGGGGATCGGGGGTCCAGAACGTCCTGACGCGCCCCCAGTGCAGGTCGTAGAGTTCCGTCAGGAGGGGCTGGGCCTCCACGTCGGCGGGGTCGATGAAGAGGAAGTCCCACTTCTCCAGGATGGCGGTGGAGAGGTCGCCGAACTCGGTCCACGGCACGTCGCGCAGGTACCACCGCAAGGCCCAGATGGCGTCGCCCTTCACGAGGACGCGCACGTCACGGCGGCGCGCGGGGTCGGAGTAGAACTCCATCCACTCGTCCAGCTCCCCATTGCCGTTCTGCCGCGGGACTAGGTTGTGGCGCAGGCTGGCGCGGTTGGCGGTCTCGACGACAAAGCGTGCGTGGTCGCGCAGTTCGGTCCCCGTGGGGCAGTAGGCCATGCGCTCGGCGGCATCGCCCCCCTTGTGGAAGTTCAGCATGACCGTGCTGCGGGCGTTCCACGCGACGGCGAGGGCCAGCAGCGAGCCGAGCGCCCAACGCGACACGGGGGTGAGGCCGCGGCGGGTCAGGGCCTCGACGTGGCTGCCCGCGAGCAGGATGAGCGGGAGGGCCGCGTGGATGCCGACCTGGGGCACCGCCTCGCGCGCGTAGCTTGCGGCACCAAGCGAGGTCACGAACCACCACAGCAGGAATGCATGGAACCGGCGGCCGTCCTCGATCGCCTTCCAGGAGAGGCACGTCGCGAAGAGGACGAGCACCATCACGTACCAGAGATTCCAGCCGGCGTCCATGTTGAGCTGGATCTCCATTTCGTCGGCGCCGTTGACGTGGCGCCCCGACAGCATGACCGCATGCCCGGCCCGGAAGAGGGGGCTGATCCGGTACGCCGCCCAGGCGTCACCGCCGAAGTAGTTGACCGAGTGGAGCGTCAGCAGGACCAGCGCCGCCGGGAAAACGAACCTGCCCGAGCGCGGGAAGACGAGCACGCATGCGGCGAGCAGGCCGCCGCAGGCGATCATCTGCTTGAAGTAGACGAGGGGGAGCCGCACGGGCAGCTTGTCCGGGTCGGGCTGCCACTCGATGCCGCCGAATAGGATGACGTGGAACGCCGCGGCGGGGGCCAGCGCGAGGAGCAGCGCGACGCCGCAGGCGCGGGTCCACCGCGCGCGCACGATCGCCGCGCCCCATGCGGCCAGCACGATCGCCACGCTCGGGAACTCGTACAGGAGAAGGTTCACGGAGTGCAGGTGGAACGGCCCCGCGATGCGGCCCCACTCGTGCTGCCCGCCCCAGTACTGCCAGGTCTTGCGGTAGATCTCGAACGGCCCCATGGGGCGCGTGAAGAGCGTGGTGAAGATGGCGAGGTAGAGCACGAGCGAGAACGCAAGCGCGCCGGCGATGTGCCACCGGGCGTCCCATGCCTGCGCCCACAGGCGCGTGAGCACCTCGCGGTGCCCGATGCGGCGCTCGGCGACGAACCCGACGAGCGCGCACGCCAGCACCAGCCCCGCCGCAAGGCCGCCGTAGAACTTCCACCAGAATGCCGGCGTGCCCGCAGGGCCGGCGGACGCGACCGGTTCGTCCCAACCCAGCATCAGCGGGATCGAGCGCACGTCGGCCAGCACGAAGTCGTGCCCGATGGCCTGCACCACGTCCGCGTCGTAGCGGATGCCCTCGAAGATCCGCGTCACGCAGAGCACAACGAAGCCGGTTGCCAGCAGGCCGAGGAAGACCGGGGATGGGAACCTCGGGGCGGGGCGGAATGCATCGCCGGGGGGCAGTGCCGCGTCCTTGCCCTCGAACAGCCACTGCGACACGTCGACGACCACGAGGAGCAGTGCGAAGGTGGCGACGCTGAAGTACACGAAGAGCGAGCTCTCCTTGTTGCAGAAGAGCACGGTCACGGCGACGATCATGCTCGCGGCCCAAGCGGGCCTGCGCGTGCGCCACCAGTGCGCCGCGCTCGCCACGATCCAAAGCGAGGTGAACAGGAACAGCCCGTCCTCGCGGAAGAAGCGCTGGAAAAAGCCGATTCCCGGGGAGAGCGTGTAGAACGCCGCGGAGAACCACGTCCCGTTCCTGCCGAGCCAGGGCCTGAACGAGATCACCCAGAAGAGCCCCGCTATGCCGAGCAGCGCGGGCTGGAGCCGCATCGTCCAGTCCGTGACGCCGAACATGTGCCATATGATGGACTGCAGGAGCAGGTGCGCCGGACCGTGCAGGATCGGCAGGTACTCGTAGGTGAGCGTCCTGTAGTACTGCTCGTGGGCGTAGTAGGTGAAGAGCGCCTCGTCGTGCATGATGGGGCGCTCGCCCAGGTGGAGCAGCCGCGTGACGCAGCATGCGGCAAGGATGGCCAGGAAGAGCCACGGGCGCTCGGCGATCCAGGCGCGCATGCCCTCGCAGGAGCTGCGTGGGGTGCAGTTCACGGGCCCTCCGCCGGCGGCCTGCCGAGCGCGTCGCGCGTGACCTCGCGCACCTGCACGCCGTCCCTGTCGTACACTGCGGGAAACGCGTCGAACTTCGCCAGCCCCTCCGGGGGATACATGAGCTGCTCCAGGCGGCCCACCATGACGTATCGGACACGATGGGCGCGCAGGCGCTCGGCAATGTCCGGTGAAATCCGCGGGGCGCGGTACATGAGGTTCACGTCGTTGGACAGTTCGGTGGTGAAGCGGTCGTTGCGCAGTGCCTGGTCGCGAAGCGTGGTGACTTCGCGGGCGAGGTCGCGAAGGGCGATGTCCTCGGCGCCGGGCAGGTGGCGGCGCAACTCGGCGATGAGCGCATCGCGCGTACCCAGGCTTGCGCGGAAGATCGCGACCTCCACGGACCGGTCGGGCGTGACACCCACGGCGTATGGGGAGAGGAGGTCGGCGAGCGGCGGGGCCAGTCGCTCGACGACGTGCATGTGGCGGTGGGCCAGGTCGAGCGGGATTGGGACGCCCCATCCGCGCCACTGGTTCTCATGCTGGGCCCAGCCGATGATGTCGCGGCGGCCGGTCATCGAGCCCACGCGGCCGGACGCGCTGTAGGCGGAGCCGGTGAGGCCCTCCAGGACAACGGCGTCGGGGGGGGCATTGGCGGCGATCCACTCGATTGCGCCGAGGTCCCCCTTGAACTCGGGCGTCTGCTCGAGCCACCGGATCGCGTCGAGCGAGCGCTCCGTCGAGAAGGCCGCATCGCGCCCGCGCGCGTAGTGGCCCTCGAACTCCTCCTGCGAGCGCGCGAGCGCCGCGCGCGACCACGCGAAGAAGCCGTTCGTGCGGTCGGCCGTCGCCGCCCCAAAGTAGAGCAGCCCCACGGCGGCGAAGGCGCCCGCGCCCGCCAGCGCACGCGCCAGCTCCGGCAGCGCGGGCATGGGATCGCCCGCCTTGGACCGCACGGGGAGGAGGCTGCGGATGGAGACGACGGCCGCGGCCGCCAGCATCGGCCACAGGGGGTAGTAGATCTTGAACACCGTGTTGTAGCGCTCGTGGTACTCCCCCATGTTGTCGTCGAAGTGGAGAAGCTCGCAGAAGGCGCACCATGCGAAGGCGGCGGCTGCAAAGAGCATCGGCGCGGCGGCCCCGCCGCGCGTATCGCGGAAGGCTGCGTGTGCGGCGGCCAGCGCCAGGACGATGCAGGCGGGCCCCGTCCAACCGCCCATCATGTTGTAGCCGACGAGCACGATGGCCATGCCCGACAGCACCAGCAGGGCGCGTGGCGGGTTCTCCCACGCCAGGCGCGAGGGCAGGCGGGGCGCGAGCAGTCTCGCCCCGAGGAAGAGCACGACGGGCACCGCAAGGACGCCCCAGTGCACGATGAAGTCGGTCAGTTCCGTGCGGAGCATCGAGGGGAGGGGCTTGATCGGCATCCCCGCCCAGAGTGCGCCCATGATGCCCTCGGCGGAAAACACGTCGGCGGCGACCATCGGGGGCACCAGGCGTTCGAGCGCGCGCGGACCAGTCTCGAGCGGGGAGTGAAAGACGAGGCGGAAGGGCTGTGAGACGGCGAGTCCCGCCACGCCGGTGATGGCGTATGCGGTGCCTGTGGACGCGAGCCATCGCCAGGCCGCGCTGCCGCGTTCGAGCAGCCCGCGCGTCGCGATGGCCGCGACGAGGAACACGACCGCGTCGCGCCAGAAGTGCTGGGGGGTACCGATGATCGCCGCGGCGCGGGCCGCGGAGCTCCAGCCCGCGAGGAGGAGGGGAAACGCCGCCACCACGCAGACCACGCCGAACCGCAAGCCGGCCGGGGCCGAGGGCGCCACGAGGCGCAGCAGCCCGGGGGACACGGCGGCAATCGCGAGCGCCAGCCCGAAGTGCGCCGGACTTTGGAACATCACCATCGTCCCCACGCGCGCGTTCGCCGCCAGAGCGACGAGCCACAGCACACCCGAGAGCACGACCGGCCACACGAGGAGGTTCCATCCCGGGGGGGCCGCGCGATGCCTTCGCAGCCAGGCGACGACCAAGGCATACACGCCCGCGAGCACGATCGAATCCCAGATGTTGACGGGGAAGACGGCGCCTATGAAGACACCCATGGCGATCAGGCCCGGGGCGGCCATGCGCCACCATGCCAGCTCGCCGTGCGGGCGCAGGGCCTCCATCCGCCGCATGAGGGCGAGGCATGCAGACAGCGCCAGGAGCGTCCATGGCAGCGCCATGTGGTGCGGGTGCAAGTCGCCGAGGATGGCGCTGAAGTAGGGGAACTCCGTGATCGTGGCGGGCTCCGCGAACTCGGGGGGGGCGCCCTTGATCGCACGGCTGGAGCGCCAGAAGTCGATCCGCCCGAGGTTCTCCGGGGAGAAGCGCAGTTCCGCGCGGGAGACGGCCGCCTTGCCCTCGCCGGCGCCGAGGCGCGCCTGAACCTCCGTCCGCACAAGTTCCGGGTCACGCGTGGCGAGTTGCTGCCACGCATCCAGGTTGCCGAAGCATGTGATCGCGACCGCGCCAAGCAGGCCCCAGGCCGCGCCGCGCGGCAGTGGGAGGCTGAGGCCACCCAGGCGTGCGATGAATGCCCGTCTCACCGGGGAGAGGACGTTCAGAACGAAGGACCACCCCAGCGTGAGCGTGAGCGCGAAGACCGTCGCCAAGCCCAGGTTGAATGCAACGCGCGACGGCGTCCCGGTAAGCTTCGCGAGCATCGCGACCATCAGGTGCCCGCCGTAGTAGTAGTTCGTCCTCTCGCCGAGCATCCATGCGTCGGACGGGGGCATCGTGCGGGAGACCATCATGCTGTTCAGGTGCATGAGGTTCCCGGCCTTCTCCGCCGCGTAGAGGCTGATGTCGAATGTCGCCCACGGGAGGTAGCTGCGGACATTGACGAAGAAGAGGAACCCCGCGAGGAAGAGGGCTTGGCCGATCGCGAAGGCGGGGGCGGAGGCCCGGAGCGCGCGGCGCAACAGGGGCAGTTCGCCCCACCAGGACCCGGCGGACAGGGCCGCGAGCATGGTCATGCCGAGCACGGCGCCGAACGCCCCGTGCGGCACGTGGACGAGTCCGGCAAGCGCCAGCACGGCGGCCGGCGTGAACTTCGCCACGGGGTGCGCGCCGGATCGGCCAACCAGGAACGGATAGGTGGCGGCTATTCCGGCAAGGACGAGCAGTTCCGCGCGGACGATCCTGCCCGCCGCACCCCCGTAAGGATACGCGAGCAGCCAGGCCGCCATGTGGATCGCGACGAGCCCGAGCCCGATGGAGAGTCCCGCCCCGCGGTCCGCAAGGCCGCGAAAGACGCGCAGGGCGAGCGGCCACGCCGCGATCCCCGCCAGCGCGCAGGCCAGCCACCACGGAAACGCCGTCCCCGCGAACGAAAGCCACCACGCCGGGTTGATCAGGGACGTCAGGGCGACGCCTCCCGCGGGCTGTTGGGACAGGGCGAAGTCATGGGTTCAGCGGCCGAGTGACGCATGGATTCCCCGGGCAGGTGCCTCTTCCATCGCGCAGCCTTCGCAACGAATGTGGAGCGGAACCTTCCCCTGCATGCCCCCACCCCCGCAACCCCGTTCCGCCCCCCGTCCGTCAGGTTCATCCTTGAGATTGGCCCGAGCGGGGGCGCAAGCTGGCGAATCTGCCCTGCGGGCGTGGCGAAACGGCAGACGCGCCAGACTTAGGATCTGGTTCCCGAAAGGGATTGGGGGTTCAAGTCCCCCCGCCCGCACCATACCCACCAGGCTGGTCCACCCCGAATCACCATGCGCAAGCGCATCCTCCTGACGAACGACGACGGCATCGACGCTCCCGGCATGAAGGCCATGCACGCGGCTCTCGACGGACACCCCGAGTACGAGGTGCTGGCGGTCGCTCCCTTCCGCGAGCGCAGCGGGAGCGGCTGCGGGCTGTCCCTGACGCAGGAGATGCGCGTCGAGCCCCGCCGCCGCGGGGACGGCTCCATCTGGGGTTGGGCCGTGGACGGCATGCCGGCCGACTGCGTCAAGTTCGCCCAGACCTCGCTTGATGACTGGCAGCCGGACCTCGTCCTCTCGGGCATCAACCCGGGCTGCAACGTGGGGAACTCGGTCTTCTACTCCGGGACGGTCGGATGCGCGATCGAGGCGGCGTTCTTTGGCCTGCGTGCGATGGCGACGTCGATCTGGCGCCGCCCCGGGGACGCGCGGCTGGAGTTCGAATCCACCGCCGCCGTCGTTGTCTCGCTGATCCCGTGGCTGCTCGCGCAGACGTGGACGCCGCGCACTTTCTGGAACTTCAACCTGCCGAACGCCAGGCCCTCGGACATGCGTGGGATTCGTTTTGCACGCCAGGGAACCTCGTTCTTCACGGACGAGTTCGCCGTGCAGCGAACGGAGGGGGAGGCGCGCATCTTCCGCAACGTGGGCAAGACGCTCGTTCAGTCGAAGGAGGCGCCGGATAGCGACGACCTGGTGATGGACGAGGGCTATGCCGTGCTGTCGCTGCTGAACACGGACCTGACGATCGACATCCCGCGCGCCGCGCAGGAGGCGCTCGAGGACTCCTGGAACGGCTGCCTCCGCTCGGTGAAGGCGTAGGGCCCGCGGGCACGGACATGGGCGCCACCCCGGAGAACTTCATGCCGCCGGCGGGATCGCGCGTGCTTGTCGCCATGAGCGGCGGCGTCGATTCGTCGCTCACCGCCCTGCTGATGCACGAGGCGGGGTACGGCGTCGTCGGCGTCAACATGCGCACGCATCGGCTCAGCGCGGAGGAAAAGGCGCTCGGGGCGCGGATTCGCACGTGCTGCTCCCCCACCGACGCGCGCGATGCACGCGCCGTCGCGGAACGCTGCGGATTCCCGTTCTACGTGCTGGACGTCGAACACGACTTCGACAGGGACGTGATCGATCCGTTCGTCCGGGCCTACATGGGCGGGCGAACGCCCAACCCATGCGTGCTCTGCAACAACCACGTGAAGCTCGGCCTGCTGATGGAGAAGGCGGCGCTCTGGGGGTGCTCCCATGTCGCGACGGGCCACTATGCGCGGCGCGTGCTCATGCCCGGGGAGGAACGGTGGGCCCTCGCACGCGCGGCGGACCGGAACAAGGACCAGACGTACTACCTCTACGGGCTGGGGCAGTGGCAGCTCGAGCGACTGGTGCTGCCCCTTGGCGGGATGACGAAGCCCGAAGTCCGCGAGCGCGCACGCGCCGCGGGGCTGCCCACGGCCGAGAAGCCCGAGTCGCAGGAAATCTGCTTCATCCCCGCGAACGACTACAGGGCCTTCCTGCGCCGCCGGTTCGCCGAGCGCGGCATCGAGATGCCCCGCGGCCGCGTGCTCTCCCTGCATGGCGAGGTCCTCGGTGAACACGAGGGGATCGCGTTCTACACGGTCGGCCAGCGGCGCGGGCTCCCCGTTCAGGGACGCGAGCCGCTCTACGTCGTGGGGATTGATGCGGAGAGCCGGAACATCATCGTGGGCCCGCGCGAGGCGATCCTCTCCACGGGCCTGGCCGCCGATGGCCTGGTTTGGATGGGCATGCGCGAGCCGGCGGGTGCTTCCGCGGAGTTTCGCGCCATGGTGCAGATCCGCCACAGGCACCCCGCCGTGTGGAGCACGGTTCGAGTGTCGGACGGGACGGCGCACGTGGACTTCGACACGCCGCAGGCGGCGGTTTCCCCCGGCCAGGCCGTCGTCTTCTACGACGAGGGGGAGCGTGTGCTCGGCGGGGGCTGGATCATCTCCGGCTGCGCGGCCAGCCATCGCGAGAAGGCCACGGCACCTTCCTGATTCAGGTGCATCAGGTCCATGAACTGGCGCGGCTCATATCCCTGCGCCGCCGATGCATCGATCACCCGCAGTCCACGGGCCCGCGCCATCGGGAGAATCTCCCGGCGCACGGCGGCAAGCACGTCGTCGATGCGCGGGTCATAGTCGCGCATCTCGGGGCTCACGGGTGTCAGTATGAACACCGTCGGGACACCGGACGCTGCCAACTCGTCGAACGTGGCCGCGGCGTGTGCGCGGACTTCGGGGGTGATCTCGTAGACGGCGAGGGCGTCGGAGACGAGCCTGCCGAATGCGTCGCGGTCCGCCTTCGGATGGTCGCCGAATGGCTTGGGAAACCGCACCCAGCCTTCGTGTTCGATGAGTTCACCGGGTGACGCGGTCCACGGCGGGCCGTGCTCGACCATGGACCGAATCACGTCGCGGTCCGTCCAGAGGCGCATGTGGTCCGCGGGGCGTGCGTGCCCGGAAATCCGGCGCATGCCGGCGAGCGCGAGATGCTTCTCCCGTGCGCCCGGCGCCGCCGGGTCCTTGCCGCCGAAGACGACGTAGCTCCACCCGAACACGAGCAGGCGCGGCTTCGCGCCGAGATTCTCCAGGGCATCGCGCACGACGTGGCGGGCGAACTCCGCGTTGTTCGCGCCCGATGCGTAGTTGAAAGCTGAGGGGCGACCGGGGGCGACGGCCGAGAACTCGCGCGGCGAGACGCCGGTCTCGATCGTCGAGTCGCCGGCAAACAGCACGTCCGGCTGCGCGCCGGAGCGCACGAGCTCGGCGAGGCGGAACCGCTTCTTCCCCTGCTCGAAGGGGAACTCGACAATGTCGAAGTGGCGGATGCGCGGCGCCGCCACGCGGAGAACGCCCTCCAGCACCAGCAGCAGGACGAGGCTGGCCGCGGCGAACCTCGCGAAGGCCGCGGCGTCGGTCCGATCGAGCACAAGCGTGCGGTGCGGAGGGGGCACGCCGGGCTCCGCGCCGCCGTCAGAAGGCGAAGTAGATGAATGCATCGCGCTCGAACCTCCCAAGAAAGTAGAGTGCGAGGATCATGGTCCAGAAACTCGCGAACGCCCAGGCGGGGCCGAGCCTGAAGATCGCGTCGTGATCGCGCCTCCGCCATGGCAGGAAGTCCAGGCCTGCGCACACAGCCATGGCGGCCAGGACGCCGCCGTGAACCGCCCATCCGTCCGTGCCGGAGGCCAGCCTCGCGATGTACGCCAGTGCGGCGCCGATCCCATCCGCGCGGAAGAAGACCCACGTCAGGCACACGGCGTGAAAGGTGAGTGCGATGGAGGCGATCGACCTGAGCGCCGCACGCGGGGAATCGAACCCGGAGTCCCCCGGCACGCGGGGGCGGTCGGCGGTGAACAGCTTGTGGACAATCAGGTACAGCCCGTGCAGCCCCCCCCACGCCACGAACGTCCAGTTCGCACCGTGCCAAAGCCCGCCCAGGAGCATCGTCGCCATCAGGTTGCGGTCGGTCCGCAGCCTGCCGTGCCTGTTGCCGCCAAGCGGGATGTAAAGATAGTCCCTGAGCCATATCGACAGTGATATGTGCCAACGCCTCCAGAACTCGGTGATGTTGCGCGAGTAGTGGGGCTGGTTGAAGTTCTCCATGAGCTCGATGCCGAGCAGCCTGCTCGAGCCGCGCGCGATGTCGCTGTAGCCCGAGAAGTCGCAGTAGATCTGGATGGCGAACGCGTAGACGCCGCTCAGCAGGTAGCCCGCGGGGAGCACCCCGGCGTGGTCGAACGCCTTGTCCGCCACGACGGCAACGTTGTCCGCGAGCACGCACTTCTTGAAGAGGCCGAGGGCGATCATCCAGAGCCCGGACCTGATCGCCCTGCCGGCGATGGACCGCGGCCGCACGAGCTGCGGGTGCAGGTTCTCGACGCGCTCGATGGGCCCCGCCACGAGTTGGGGGAAGTACATGACGAAGAGGAAGAAATCCTCGGCGCGCCTGATTGCCCTGATGTGCCGGCGCCAAACGTCGATCGTGTAGGACATCGACTGGAAGGTGTAGAACGAGATGCCGACTGGGAGTATGATCTCGAGCGTGGGGGCGCCGGCGGAGAAGCCCAGCGCGCGGAGGGCCTCGACCGCAGACCCCGTGAAGAAATTGAAGTACTTGAAGAAGCCGAGGATGCCGAGGTTTGCGCCCATGCTGGCCCAGAGCCAGCGCCAGCGCGACTTCTCGTCGTCGTTGCCGTCGATCCTCAGCCCCGCGACATAGTCGATGCCCGCGGAGAGCGCGACGAGTCCCAGGAACCTCCAGTCCCACCACCCGTAGAAGAAGAGGCTCGCGGCGAGAAGCAGCCGGTTCTGTCCGCGCAGTCCGAGCGCATAGTACGCCAGGAGGACCAACGGGAGGAAGATGGCAAACTCGAGCGAGTTGAAGAGCATGGGGGGGATTGCGCCCCTTGAATCCCACGGGGCCAAAGCAAAAGCGTTGCGGTGCCCCGCGGCCGTGCCCCATCACCACCCGCCTGCGCGTGTATGGCTCGGGCGTCCCGCCCGAGTCCAAAGGTCGCCGGAGCATGCCGTTCCGGCCAGTCCTTGGGGAGTCCGCCCGCCTTGGCCGACGAACAACGCAAGCCCGGGTTTTTCTCCCGGATCATCGACTGGAAAGCGAAGGAGGCTGCGCCCGGGGCCGCACCGGCGGAACCAGCCGCTCCCGCGCCCCCCGCGGAACCTCAGGCCGAAGCCACAGCGGCCGCGCCCAAGCGCGGGTTCCTCAAGCGCCTGTTCGGCGGTGGGGAGGGAGCGCCGGAGGCGGATCAACCCCCGGTCCCCGAGGAAGTGGACGCGGAGGAGAAGGGCTGGTTCGCGCGCCTCGCCGAGCGCATCGGCAAGGCGAGCCAGTCGCTCGTCGGCAGGATGCTCGGCGCCATCGGCCTCGGCGCGAAGCTGGACGAGGAAACCCTCGAGACCATCGAGGAGATCCTGATCCAGAGCGACGTTTCGTTCGAGACGACGACCAAGGTGATCGAGCGCCTGCGCAAGCGCGCCCGGTCCGAGAAGATCGAGGGGCGCGATGCAATCATCGAGGCGGTGAAGGCCGAAATCCGGGCAATACTCCTCAAGTCGGCGCGGCCATTCGACCCCTCGACGACGAAGCCCCCGTACGTCGTCCTGGTGGTCGGGGTGAACGGCGTCGGCAAGACGACGACGATAGGGAAGATGGCGCAGCGGTGCGCGCGGATGGGGATGCGCACGATGCTCGTGGCCGGGGACACGTTCCGCGCGGCGGCGGTGGAGCAGCTCGAGCTCTGGTCGCAGCGCACCGGCGTCGCCTTCGCGAAGGGTGAGCACGGCGCGGACGCGGGGGCGCTCGCCTATGACGCCCTCGACCGTGCCATCCGCGAGAAGATGGACATCGTCTTCGTGGACACCGCCGGGCGCCTGCACACCAAGAGCAACCTCATGGCGGAACTCGCGAAGGTCGAGCGCGTCATCAGGAAGAAGATCCCCGAGGCGCCGCACGAGACGCTCCTCGTCATTGATGCGACCACGGGGCAGAACGCCATCGAACAGGTCCGCCAGTTCTCCAAGGCCGTGGCGCTGAACGGGCTCATCATGACGAAACTGGACGGCACGGCGAAGGGTGGCATCCTGATTTCAATCCGGGACATGTTCGAGATTCCAGTGACGCTGATCGGCGTGGGAGAGGGCGCGGACGATCTGCGGGATTTCGACCCGGTCCAGTACGCGGACGCGCTGTTTTCTGGGGCCGAGTAGGGGTAGCCCCGGGATCGCGGTGGGAGTCGTCGGTGCCTGATGCGGCCGATTCAAGCAGGTGGACGGAACAGGTTGCGAACCCTTTCCTCGAATCCATGCTCGTCCACCTCATGTGTAATCATGGCGATGAGAGCTTCGTAGAGTTCCAACTGTCGCTCTTCGATGAGTTCCAGTCCATTTGCTCCCAGAACAAACTGGAGGGCGAGCACCGCGACTCGTTTGTTCCCATCCACGAATGCGTGAGCCCTCGCGATCCTAATGCAAATCTGGGATGCAACGTGCACTGGCTCCCAATTCTGGGTGAGATCGACCTCGAGCAATGTGGAACGGAGCGCGGAATCCAACTTCTCCTCGCCGCCGGCGATGATCCCTGGTTCCCCTCCGAGAGCATCGAGCGCCTCCTCGTGCATCGCACGGAGGTGCCCGACACTCAGGCTTACAATCACTCGGCGAGTTTCCGGTGGAGCGGCTCATACTTCGTGAGCAGGCGCTTGGACTGTTCACGCACGTGATCAATGCTCGGCTCGGCGATGTGCACGAACCGGTACGCTCCCGCACGGGAGAGGGCGTCGAGGCATGCGTCGCAGAATGCGGGGGACAGGCCGACTTCCGGGTTTGTATAGGTCCTGTCTAGAATCTCCACGTCGGCTCACTCTCCTTGCTTGAGTTGTCGAAGTTTGTCCGGGCTTAGGAGCGAGGTCAGCGCGTCCAGGATTTCTCGATGAGCCGTGTCCAAGAACGCATCGACCGGAATTGTGTCAACGCCGACCGTGCGGCGGTCCAATGTAAGGTTCACAAATTCCACGCCATCCGGCTCGGTATCGGCTTCTTGCGTGTTCCAGACCTCAACGCGCAGGAGTTGGTTCCGTTTGCCGCCCATCTGGTAGTCGGTGCTCCACTTGAGATGCCTCATCTGGTTGGCGCGGACTGATCCAGGTCCGCCGAAGTCCCAAGCCAAGAGTTTCGACAGGGGTTGGGGACCGTCGCCGTAGCTGTCCAAGTGGAGGCGGTTGATGTAGGCGAGTCCGATGAAGGAGTGGTCCTCGGTCGGCACCGGGAAGTACGTCAGGTAGTCGAGCACCTTCGCCCGAAAAAGCGCCCAATCCGTGTAGCCCTTCTCGATGAAGGCGATTCCTTGCACATTCGCGAGTATCTCAAACTTTGGATCGGCGGGGTCGTTTAAGCGAAACCCGACGATCGGCGAACCCGGTTGGACATGGACTTGAGCGTGAAGGCGCCTCTGTAGCTGGAACTGCCCGATGAAGGCATCTCCGGCGATGAGGAGGGAAGGAAAGTGAAGCCTGAAGTGGACCTCGCGAACTGGAGGATTTTGCCAGACAGACATGGCGCGCGCCTCACCGCCCCAGGCAGGATTGCGGCAATGTGTCCGTCACGCGCAGCCGCGGCAACAGGCAATTCCGGGCCAAACCCCGGCGCTTTCACGCGCGGACGCTCAACGCGTTCAATGGTCGGCGCCTCCCGCTGGCGCCGGTCCCGCATGAAAAGAGCCCCCGGCCGCGATGGCCGGGGGCTCTCTCCAGGGAGGAGGTTGTAAGCGGTCCGGGGGACCCGCGCGGATCAGCGCGAGTAGAGCTCGATGATGAGCTGTTCCTTGATGGGGATGTCGCTCAGGTCGTCGCGCGACGGAACGGCGGAGAAGGTGGCGCTCATGGCTGCGGCGTCCCAGGAGATCCAGGACTTGCGGCCGTCCTCGTCGGCAAAGCGGATCGACTGCTTGATCGCGGGGTGCTCCGCGCTCTTGGGGGCGATGCTGATGACGTCGCCGACGCGAACCTCGTAGGACGGGATGTTGACGCGCTTGCCGTTCACGAGGATGTGATTGTGGCGGACGACCTGCCGTGCCATGGCCCGCGTGCTGGCGTAGCCGGCGCGGTAGACGACGTTGTCGAGCCTGCGCTCAAGGAGCTGGAGGAGGACGGTGCCCGTGACGCCCTGGTAGCGCGAGGCGCGCGCCATGTAGGTGCGCATCTGGCGCTCCATCACGCCGTAGATCCACTTGAGGGCCTGCTTCTCGCGGAGCTGGGTCGCATAGGTGGAGGGCTTGCGCGACATCGCGCCGTGCTGCCCGGGGGGGGTCATCGACCCCTCGCGAACCTTGCGCGTCTGCTTCGAGCGGACGGACTTGAGGGCCAGGTCGCGCCCGGCGCGCCTCATCAGTCTCACTACGGGTCCTGTATAACGTGCCATTGCTGATCGGTTTCCTGTCTGTTTGCAGTCAAGCCCGCCCTTCTACCCGCCGACCCCCGGGGGCTGGCAACGGAAAAATTGCCCCCCGGCCGGTCCGTGCCGTCCCGACGGGCCATGGGGTTCGATTCCCCTCGCGAACAAGCCGGGGAGGCGACAGCTTCCCCCCGCGTTGCCGCACTCCCCGCGAACCGGAGTTTCCCCGTGCGCGCCCGACTGCTTCCAGCCGCATTCACCGTCCTCGTGGGCATCGCATTCCCCCAGACCACCATCATGCCCGGCGCGGAGCACGCGTGGGGGGAGAACATTGGGTGGCTGAACATGCGGGGGGACGACGCAAGCGGCGTCCGCGTCCACCAGAACTACCTCTCCGGCAGTGCGTGGGGGGAGAACATCGGCTGGGTCAGCTTCGGCGATGGCCCCGATGGCGGGAACGCCTATTCGCAGGCGGCCGGGGACACCGGGGTGAACCGAAACCCTTTGACGGGTGCGCTCTCCGGCTTCGCGTGGTCTGAAAACGCGGGCTGGATCAACTTCGACACGAGCGGCGCGGGTGGTTCCCAGGTGGTGATCGACCTCGCCGGTGTGTTCCACGGATTTGCGTGGGGGGAGAACATCGGCTGGGTGTCGTTCGAGAATGGAGGGGGCGCGGGGGTTGGGCCCGTGCAGGCGGTGGTGGTGCCGAACTCGGGCATGGTCGATTGGCAGATGTACTGAGCAACACTGAGCGGCGCGCCTGGCGTGCCGGATGCGGAAGGCGCGGTCCTGAAGCGAATTCCCCACATCATGGTGCTTGTGCTGGCGCTACTTGCGGTCGCGTGGGCGCAGGACGCTGCGCCCGGGCCTCGGCCGGTGCCGCTCTCGGAGTTGATGCTGCCCGACTGGGCGGCGCGCGCGCCATGGAACGACGGCCTCTCCGAGATCGCGGAGTACGAGGTGCGCATCCCGCGCGATGGTTCCGTGGCGGAGGGCCGCACGGTGCTGGTGACGGGCCAGGAGGACTTCTCGCGGGAGTCGCTCGCGCGCGCCGCTTGGCCCTATGGCTCGCGACCCGTGACGGAAGCCATGCGGCAGCGGTCGCTCACCACTCCGGGACGGGGAGACGGCGCGACGGCGCTCATCGACCTTTGGGTGGACCGGCGCGCCACCCTCAGGCCGCTGCGCCTCACGGCGACACAAGTCGCCGCGGAGGGAGCCCTCATGCGCGACTTCGACTTCACGGGGGTCCTCCCCGCCGAGCGATACGCGAGCCCGCGCGACGACGAGGGCACGGGGACGCGATCCGTGGACTCGCCGCAGGAGGCCGTGTTCGAGGAGCAGCTCCCCCTCGTGCTGCGCGGGCTGCGCTATGCGGACGGGGCGCAGGCATGGCTGACCCTGATGGAGCCCGTATCCGATGGGCGTGCGGTGCGCCCCACATCCGCGCTCGCGATGCTGACCATGGCGCGCGAGGCCGCGCCGCCGCGCCTCCCCATGCGCGGATGGCAGGGTGAACCGCCCTGGCGGGTCACGATCGAGGCGGGGGACGGGCGCCGGATCGAATGCCTCGTCGCGGCCGAGCCTGCGCGCACGCTCCTGTCCATCGAGCACTCGGGGGGGGGCGGCATGGCCCTCTCGGCGCTCAGGCGCGGCGTCTTCGACAAGTAGTCGCAACACCCAGGGGGCGCTGGGCGCTGTGCTCCGGCCGCCAGACTTCCGCCCACGCCATCTGCATTCCTCGGAGGCGGTTGACCCCCGGGCGTGCCATGGCGAAGCTGCGCGCGTGAGCCCCTCCCCCGTCGCCATGGCACAGCCGATCCTCGCGGAACCCGCCTCGCCCGAGGAGCGCGAGCTCTTCGCGCGCCTGGATCCGGCGAAGCTCCCACGCCACGTCGCGATCATCATGGATGGCAACGGCCGGTGGGCGCGGCGGCGTTCGCTCGCCTCCCGCGTGCAGGGGCACGAGGCAGGGACGGAGTCCGTGCGCGCGGCGGTGCGCACATGCGCGCAGCTTCGCCTCTCCGCGCTCACGCTCTACGCGTTCTCGAAGGAGAACTGGTCGCGCCCGCGCACGGAGATCGAGGCGCTGATGGCGCTCCTGGACCGGTTCCTCGAACGCGAGATCCCGGAGATGATGGAGAACAACATCCGTCTCGTCGCGATGGGGGACCTCGAGGACCTGCGCGCGGGCACGCGGCAGCGCCTTGACCGTGCCATGTCGGCAACGGTGGCCAACACGGGCCTCGTGCTGAACCTCGCGCTCAGCTACGGGGGTCGGCAGGAGATCACGGCCGCGGCCGCGCGCATCGCCGCCGACGCCGCGGCGGGGAGGATTCGGCCCGCCGACGTGAATGAGGAACTCGTTGCCCGGTACATGTTCAGGCCGGAACTCGGCGACCCGGAACTCCTGGTTCGGACGAGCGGCGAACTGCGCGTGAGCAACTTCATGCTGTGGCAGATCGCCTACACGGAACTCGTCATCCTCGACGTCCTGTGGCCCGACTTCCGCCGCATCCACCTGCTCTCCGCCATCGAGGCCTTCCAGAAGCGCGAGCGGCGCTTTGGCGGCATCGGTTCCGGCTGAGGCAGGACCCAGGGGGTTCCCATGTCCCGGAACGTCAACCGCCTCCCGCAGGCCCAGGGCCCCATGATCTTCACGATCGCGCTGGTGAACTCCACGCTCGTGATGGGCGTCGCCGGGTGGTTCGTGGCGGGGCCGTTGAGCAACGAAGTCACGCTCGGCGCGCTGGAACTTGCGCTGATCGCAGGGTGGCTGCTGGCCGGCATCGCCGGCATGGCGGTCGCCTTTGCCGCCACGAGGATGCGAGGCTGGACGATGTCTGCCGGGCGCATCACTCCGGACGGCACCGGCGGGGCGAAGGGCGTGGACACCTCTTCGTCATACCTGGCGCGGGCCTTCCCGCGCTTCATCATCGGTGGCGCGATGATCGAGGTCGGCGCCGCCATCGGCATGATCATGATCATCGCCCTCAAGCAGCCCGAGGCAGGCCTTGCGCTGGTGGCGCTCTCCGCGCTGGGCACGATCAAGCTCATGTTCCCCGCGTTGCAGATCCTCCGGCGGGGGACGGCCCTTGTGGCGCTCGAGGCGGCGGCGCTGGCTGCGGCCGGAAAGGGCTGACGCCGGTGGACATCCCTTCCAATCCGACCGGGGGCGCGGCGCAGGGTACCGACGCACTGGACAGCCGAGCCATCGAGGCGATCCGGGGCGCCTTCGCAGATTGGCTTTCGCGAAGGTTGGGTTACACGATGTTGCTCGACCTCGAGGGCCTGCCTCCGCTGGACCTGTTGATCGACGAATGGCCGGACTCCTCCCCACCGGAAGGGATCTTGGAGTGCGGCGCGATCTGGCTGGGGGATTGCGTGCGGGAGCGTTACGGGGGCACGTGGCAGGACGATCCCATTTTCGGCGTGGTGGTTGGCGATTTTGCACAGGTGCCGGGCCTCCGGTTTCGTCCCCACGACGCCATGCAAAAGAAGTGGGAACTGCGGAGCGGATTCTCGTTGGCAACCTTTGAGAGTCGCCTCTCCCACAGGACGATGGCGGAGGACGGACATGCCGTTCCCGACCTCCCCAGTCCACAGGCCATCGCGGAAATGTGCGCTGCCGATCCGGCGGGGGCCGCGGCGCGTTGCGCGCGGGCATTGTCGCTCGATTGGAAGGGCCGATTCGGGGCGGAACTTCCCCTGTCGTTGCGTGGCGTGCGCGAACTCGACCGCTGGCTCCGCACGCACTACCTGGTGTGCGGCGTGACCGAGGCTGAGATGCTGTGTGCCGGACTCTTTGTGGGCGAAGTCGCGCGCGGGCTCTTCGGCGGCGAGTGGTCTCCGGACCCCGATCCGGTTCGGACCGCGCTCCGATTCCCAGAACTCGACTACAAGCCCGTAGGGCGCATCTTCAAGATGATGACGGAACTCCCCGAGCGCGAACCGCTCGAGGACTACGTGCGCGTCATTCCCAGCGCGCGCAGGGAACTCAGGGGAGGTGGGGAGTAGAGAAGCGGATCTCGAGTTAAGCGAACGGCGGCGCGGAGCGCCGTGTGCCGGACTTTTCGACTTCTCGTCTTTCGTCTTTTCGACTTTTTGACTTTCGACTTTCGTCTTTTCGACTTTTTGACTTTTCGACTTTCGACTTTCGACTTTCGACTTCCTACCTCAGGCTTACCTGCTTCGCCTTCTCCTGGGTACCTTCGGATAGGCGGTTGCTTCTGATGATGTCGCGTATCTGGAGCGCGGCGTCGTCGATGGCCTTCTGCGGGGTCTTGTTCCCGGTGAGGGCTGCCTGAACGGCGCGGTCCACGACGGCGCGGCAGGAGTCCCAGTACATCGGCTTGGGCTCCGCCATCACGCGGTCGAGGCATGCCACGGCGTTTGCCATGTTCTCGTTCGCGGCGAGGTACCTCATCAGCTTCTCGTTCTCGAGGACGCTCCGCCGGGTGGGCATGTAGCCCGTCTCGATGCACCACTTGGCGAGCGGGTCGCCCTCGCTGATGAACTTCAGGAACTCCCACGCCCCGTCCTGTTCCTCGGTGCTCTTGTTGGCGAAGATGCCGACGTTGGTGCCCTGCCCCAGCACGCGCCCCGGCGTGTTCGCGTCGCGTCCTGGCAAGGGGTACGCGCGCCAGATGAACTTCGAACCCACGGCCCCGTCGTTGAAGGAGTACGACGCCGTCGAGCCGACATAGGAGGCGCACTTTTTCGCGCCGAACGCCGTGTTCAGGTACCCCGACTCGACGTAGCCAATCTTCTCCTTACCCGAGCCCATGGCGAGGTCGTAGAGGAGCTGCATCGCCTCGACGCCGTCCTTTGAGTCGAACAGGACGTTCTCCTCCTCGTCGATGTAGTTCACGTCCGCCATGAAGAGGTTCACGGTGAGGGACTCGATGACGTCGCGCGTGCCGATGCCGTAAGTTTCCACCTCCCCGTTGGGGAGCCGGACGGTCATGCGGTTGATGACGTCCTTCCACTCGGCCCAGGTCTTCGGCGGCTCCGTCACGCCGACGGACTTCATGTGGTCGAGGTTTACCATCCACATGTACACGGACTTGTTGAATGGGAGCGTGGCGATGACGTCCTTGCCCGTCTTCGGGTCGCGCAGTTTCTGGTTCTCGAGGTAGACGGGGAAGATGTCCGCCTCGAACTTCGCCCGGTAGGCGGGGTCCTTCGCAAGGAAGTGCTCGATCGGCTGGAGGTAGTTGTAGCGAAAGGCACGCGCCGCCCAGCTCTCGTAGAGCTGCGAGGCCGCCGGGTTGCGGCCCGCGTACATCGAGGCGATCAGCTTCTGCGACAGCGCGTTGTAGTTCCCCTGGTACACGCCGACGACGTAGTACTTCTCCTGCGAGTTGTTGAACTCGTCGATGAGCGAGTTGAGCGTCGAGCCCTGGCGCGATCCCATCGCGTGCCAGAATTCGACTTCGATGCGCCCGTCCGGCCGCTTCTTGGCCGGGCGCACGCCCTTCTGGATGCAGCTCAGTGAGGAGCACGCCAGCGCGACGAGCAAAAGGCATGCGAGAAGGCGAAGTGGCTTCATCGTGGCAGGGACCCCGCGCAACCCGGCGATGGCTGGAACGTGAATCCCACTTTGCCCGCCGCGAACGCGCGGTCAAGCGTCAGTGGACCATGAACGATCCCGTCCCGACCCCGACTCCCCCACTGAAGTCCCTCCTGCCCGAGGAGTTGTCGGCCCTATTTGTGGCCGCGGGGTTCGAGGCCTACCGTGGCAGGCAGGCGTTCCATTGGCTGCAGCGCAAGTGCGCCAACTCGGTGGACGAGATGCGGGACCTGCCCCACGGGCTGCGCGCCTGGGTGCGCGAGAACACAAGCCTGGGCGGGATCGCCCGAATCGCCGACCGCCGCGCCTCTGCGGACGGTTCCACCAAGTACCTCTACGAGTACGCCGACGGCCGGAAGGTCGAGGCGGTCCTCATGCCCGACCCCAAGCGCGGCTTCTTCACCATGTGCGTCAGCTCGCAGGTCGGCTGCGCGGTGGACTGCAAGTTCTGCCTGACCGGCAAGGGAGGCTTCTTCCGCAACCTCGGCGCGGACGAAATCGTGGACCAGGTGCTCGTGGCGCGCAGGCTCCTGCGCGAGGAGAACCCCGACGCCATCTTCCGCAACATCGTGTTCATGGGCATGGGTGAGCCGCTGCTCAACACGGAGGCGGTGGTGCGCGCGATCCGGCTGCTCACGCACGACAAGGGGGCGGACTTCTCTCCGCGCCGGATCACGGTTTCGACAAGCGGCATCATCCCCGGACTGCGTGAGCTCGCCGAGGCCAACACGGGAGTCGGCCTCGCCATCAGCCTGAACGCCACGACCCAGGAGGAGCGCGAGGCGATCATGCCGATCACGAAGCGCTATCCCCTGGAGGAACTCTTGCAGGCCGCCCGCGAGTATCCCCTCAAGCCGGGCCGGCGGATCACGTTCGAGTACGTGATGCTCCGTGGCGTGAACGACTCGATGGACCATGCGCGGCGCATCGTCCGGCTGCTGCGTGGGATACCAGCCAAGGTCAACCTCATCCCGTTCAACGCAAACCCACTCCTCCCGTTCGAGCGCCCCGACCGCGAGCATGTGGATGCCTTCGGGAGGATCATCGCCGATGCGAACTACACGGTGAGCATCCGATGGTCGAAGGCGCAGGATGTCAGCGGAGCGTGCGGGAACCTCGCGACCGAGTACCGGCAGCGCGGGGGCGCCCGGATGGCCCCCGCCGCGGTCGCCGTCGGATCCCAGTCACAGGGGCACGAGCTCGACTTCTTCGCCGAAGTCCCCCCCGGGGACGAGGAGGACGAGCAGGACGCCCCTACGGGCCGAACTGGATGATGTCCCCGTCGCTGACCGTCCCGTTCGTCGGGTCGTAGGTCAGGTCCTCAAGCGCGACAAGCATCGAGCCGAACTGCGTTTCCACCCCGGTGACGATGGAAGCGCTTGTGCGCTCCACGTAGTGAATCACGGAGCGCTCACTGACGTCGCCCAGGCGCGCGGGGTTGCTCGTTTCAAACGCGGTCGAAAGGGGATTCATGTTCGTCGTGCCGCGCCCATTCGGCGCCAGCGCGTCCCCGTCCGGGCCGAAGCTGGTCAGCACGTAGGCGTTCTTGGTCGCCTTCGCGTTGCGGTAGCAGTACGTCACGCGACCCCCGAGCTGCTGAGCGAAGACGTCCAGGGGGACCGTCGTCATGTAGGCAATCGGCGTCGTGATCGTCGCGAAATCGATCCCGGCCACCTTCCCGTCCCCGCCCGTCCGGAACGTGTAGTACCCCGGCGCCAACGGGCCGAAGAAGGCCGCGATGTCTGCGGGATACCGCGAGGGGTTGTCCGTCCCGTCCGGGTAGTTGTTGTGATCCACCCGGTACGCCTCCAGCCCGGTCCGCAGGGTGCGGAGGTCGGACTGGGCGCGCGAGACCTTCGAGCGCACCTGGGCCTCAAGGAAGTTGGGGACGGCGATGGCTGCGAGGATGGCGATGATCGCCACGACGATCAGCAGTTCGATCAACGTGAAGGCGCGTTGGCTGGAAAGGGGCACGACTCGGTTCCCGGGGAAAGTGCGACTGCGCGACCGAGCTTGGGCACCGCCTTTAGCAGGGCAACGGTTTGTTTGGCATGCCAAACAAAACATTTGATGAGCGACGCCCTGACGACGTCGCCAAACTCACCAGCGCGACATTCAA
>CAZUCD010000010.1:0-43247 GCA_964618855.1 uncultured Candidatus Sumerlaeota bacterium | reverse complement strand
GAGCCGTCCGCCCCGGAGTGGATGGCCACATGCCCCGGATCGGGAAGCCCTGGAAGAGCCTGGGAACCGATCAGGATGTCCGGCACCGAATCGCCCGTGAGGTCAGGGAGCCCCACAACACCGTATCCAAACAGCCGCCACGCGTCCTGGATGGGTGATTCTATCTCCCGAACGAGACTGCCATCGGCGCCTGAAAAGACCCTAACGAGACCCTCGAGCTGACCGACGCCTGAAGGCTCCGATCCCGGTGCCCCAATCGCATAGTCGTTCACGGAGTCCCCGTTCACATCGCCCAGGCCCGCGCAGAAGATCTCATCGAAGGAACCGCCCTGAAAGCCGGGGATCGATAGCAGGTGCGTACGAATGAAGGAGCCGTCGGCTCCATTGAAGATGTGGATCGGCCCATCCTCGGAGAAGGTCCCCTCGCCGGGCGCATTCGCGTAGAACTCAGCCTTCCCGTCCCCGGTCAGGTCGGAGATCACACCGGCTTTCCATCCAAACAAGGACGAGGGTTCCGTCGTGTTGGGGGAGGACACCGTATAGTGGAGTGCGCCCGTGGCCCCATTGAACACATAAACCCTTCCGGGGCGTTCGGTGGACGCACCGACGGCGCCATCGCCCGGGGCGCCGACGAGGATCTCGGCGATTCCGTCCCCCGTGATGTCTTGCATGAAGTCAACCGAGTTGCCGAACTCGCCAGAATCCCGGGGAGCCGGCGAAACCAAGGTGCGGACCAGCGCGCCCGAAGAGGAGAAGACGCGAACCTCACCCTCACTCAAACCGGGTCCTGTGAAGCCCTGTACCACGTCCCCGCGACCGTCCCCGTCAATGTCCCCACCGGCACCAAACGAACTGTTTGTTAGGTAGGCGGCGGAGGAGGGAGGATAGATCACGTCTGGTGGAATCTGGCCGAACGTGACCGCCGGCGTGAGGAACTCCACCGCAAGAAGGATGGCAGCACTGCGCACCTGAGTGTTTGTCATGGGATTGTCTCGAGCCCCTGTCCCCAATGTGTCTCGGCAGAGGTCGCGGGAGTGTGAGTCAATAGCCTGAGAAACTTGTGCACCTGCCACATGGCGATGCAACAACCATTTGTAGCTATGCGAAGATTCTCCCGCGACTGGTCTGCCTTGCGCCCGCAAACGTGTGTGGAACTAGTCGTCCAGGAGGCATTAGCCATGATCCGGGGGTGGGGTGACCCAGCAGGCGCGCGCAGACGCGCCATCCTTGTCCGACACGGCGAGGTGCACGAGTCCCACCGTTCGCTTCTCTATGGGAGCATGGACGTGGCGCTGTCCGAGCTGGGGCTGCAGCAGACGCGCGAGACTGTGCGAGCCTTGGCGGCGATGCAGCCGGGACTCGTGGCTTCCAGTGACCTTGGTCGTGCACGCTCGCTGGGAGAGCAACTCGCGGCGGCTTCCGGTGTGCCCATCGAGGCAACCGCCGTGTTTCGCGAGAGATCCTTTGGTTCCTGGCAGGGCAGGCCCATCGCGGACCTGATGCGGGAGCACGATGCCGAGTACCGCGCCTACATGGAGCGCCGTTGGGAAGCGCGCGTTTCGCCCGATGCGGAGAACTTCGACGACGTTCGCGCCCGGGTCTTGCCGGCCTTCGAGTCCCTTCTCGGAAACGCGACCGGCGAACGGCCCCTCGTCCTTGTCTCCCACAGCGGACCGATGCGAGCGATCCTGCGCGAGGCGCTCCTGCTGCCCGGGGCAGCGCTCTTTCGGATGAAGCTCAGCTATTGCTCTATCACGGTGGTGGATTACTACGACTCCGGGGAGGTCGTGGTCGACCGCCTCAACGACACCTCCCATCTTGGTCGGGACTGACCGGATCGGTCAGTCCTGCCAAACCGCGGAAATGTACCAGCCGATCAAGCGTCCGTCGCCATTGTGCAGGAACTCATCGGGCACGATGGGATCGTCGCACGAAAAAGTCACGTCGAGCGTCCCGGCCTCGCCCGGTGGCAGGTCGAAGGACCGAAGAACCCAGGCATCCACGCCGACCTCGAGCGGTCGCTTCCCTCCGTCGATGGAGATGGTTCCCGTGAATCCACGGCCGGCCACGCCGACCGGTGCGCTCAGGAGCACGTGCATGCGTCGGGCGGCGGGTGCACGGCGCACGGAAATGGTCCCGCGTGCCCCACACGCCCGATAGGGAACCGGAGCGCGCCCGTCGCATGCCCGCTCGTGCCAGCCGGACACGAAGTGGTGCGCATCGTTGACTCCGGCCGCCACGATGGTGTCGAGGATTCGCGAATCATCCACCGCGCAGCCGCCCCAGGATGCCTCTTCGCCGCCTCCCGGCAGCCTGTGACTCAAGCAGTGCCATCGATGCCGCGAGTCGATCGTCCACGGCCCGAATCAAGTCCTCGCCCCCTGCGGGACGGGAGGACTTCACGGCCTCCCGGAGCAGGGTGCCCAGCAACTCCGCAAGCAGTGGTGCGAATGGGTCTTCGGCGAGGGTCGGCTCCACTATGGGTTCCCCCTCGCGTGCAAAGACCAGCACCCGCCGGTAGCACGCGGTCCTGTCCTCGGGCACTCGGCCCATCAGCGTCCGGCTGCACAGCGCGTCCCACTTCTCGTGGTGCTGCGCGAACCTGTCGGACGCGGCGCGCGCAATGTGGCTCCAATGCCAGACCAGCCACGAATCCATCGGCGCGTTGGGTTCCGCAGCGACCAGGCGCAATGCGGGGTGCCCCTGGTTGCCGACCAGTGCCGCCGCTGTTTCGCGAAGGGTCGGCAGTCCGTGCGTGCGGTGTTCGGTGAGCCAAGGGTGCTCGTTGCCGAGCACGTCCCTGTGCAACGCCACGAGGGACTCCTCCACCTTCGCGATGGACTCTGCGTGGAACGGCCCGGCAATCACGATGCCGAGGCGCGCGATTCTCGCGAGCTCGCGCACGAACTCGCGCCTCGCGGCCGGGGGGACGTGCTCGAGGGTGTCGTTCGCGACCGCGAAGTCGAGGACGGGGTCGAGCTCGTTCTTGTTGGAGGGTCCCGGGCAGCACGTCCGCGGTCTCGACGCGCCACGGCTCACCCTCTGCGGCCAGGTACCGGGCGAACGAACAGGGGAATCCCCCCACATCCAGAATCCGCGCATCCGTGCGCTTGCGCAGCACGTGGCGGAGAGCGTGGCGGGAGCCCTCAAACCGGGAAAGTTGGTCGAATGGGATACCGGCTGGGGGCATGTGCGAACGACAAGCCAACACCCCCGCAATCCGCAAGTAGCAACTCGCGAGGTTCCTTCATCAGCGTTGCACCGATACGCATGCACGGAATGGAATCCACCCGTGGGCCAATCACCCGGACGAGTCACATGACGCACCTTCGCACATCATGCCGCAGTGTGAATGCGGGGCCATCCTGGCGGAGGGCATCCGCGCTGCTGGCGGCCATCGCCGTCAGTGCTGCCATGGCTTGCGGAACCGCGACGAAGCCCTCTTCAGGCGTTTCCACACCCGAGCCGGGGCAAGTGGCGGCCAGGTTCCAAAAAAAGCTGCTGTCCAAACAGCGCCGTTCCGAGGAAATGGCAGCCCGCCAAGCCTTCGACAAGCCGGAACAGGCGATGGCGCACTACGTCGCAAAGCGCACGACGGGTGGTCCCATAGACTATTCGATGATGGAGAGAGCCCGCGGCCACGCGGCCGCGAAGAACCAGCCCTCCGGCCCGCGCCACTCCCTTTCATGGCAGCCCCTCGGCCCCGGCAACATCGGCGGCCGCACCCGATCGCTCCTCATCCACCCCAGCACGCCGAACACGATGTATGCGGGGGGCGTCGCTGGTGGAGTCTGGAAGACCACAGATGGCGGGGCCTCTTGGAACCCCACATCGGACCTGCTCGACAACATCGCCGTCGGGACCCTCACGTTCGCGGGGCAGGGCGGCCCGGCGCTCGACACCAACGTGATCTATGCGGGGACCGGCGAGTCATTCTTCAACCAGGACTCCGTGCGGGGGGCGGGCATCCTGAAGTCCACCGACGCCGGCGCGACATGGACCCGGCTGCCAACCACGGCGAACAGCAACTTCAATTTCGTGGCGAAGGTTGCGGCTGACCCGAACAACGCGCAGGTGGTGCTCGCAGCGACCCGCACGGGCATCTTCCGGTCCGCCGACGGAGGGGCGAACTGGACACAGACCTTCGTCGATGCCTCCGGCTCGGGCGCCACGGATCTGGAGGTTCGCACGGACCTGAATCCGCCGACAGTCTTTGCCTCGATCGGGCAGTTCAGCGGCACGACCGGCCACGGCATCCATCGCAGCACCGACGGCGGCCTCACGTGGTCGCCGGTCTTTACCGAGGCGCAGCTACCCGACATGGGGCGCATTGACCTCGCCGTCGCGCCGAGCCAGCAGTCCACGATCTACGCCCTCATTGCGGACGACGCCAACGGCGACCGGGTTCTTGATGTGCGCAGGAGCACGGATGGTGGTGCGACGTGGGGCTCGCGCCTGACGGCCTCGGCGCCCACGTCGTTCGACCCGTCGAATCCGAAATGGCTGCTGCTGACGAACCCCATCATCGCAAACCTCACCACCTGCAACTTTGGGGGGGGTGATTCCTTCCTCAGCCAGGGTTGGTACGACAACATCATCGCCGTCGCGCCGCACGATCCCAACGTCGTGTATGCGGGCGGAATCGACCTGTTCAGGTCCGACGATGGAGGTGCCAACTGGGGCATCATCAGCTATTGGTGGGTGTCGGGGTTCCCCGGTTACGTCCATGCGGACCAGCACTACATCGCCTTCCATCCCGGCTGGAACGGCACCACGAACCAGACCGCATTCATTGGAAACGATGGCGGCGTCTTCACGACCGACAACGCGCTGGCTGCTACTGGCTCGGGGGTCACCCTGGGTCTATGCTATGACAGCAACGGTTCCGTCCCCACCGCCGTCCTGTGGAACGACCTCAACTCGGGATACGAGGTGACGCAATTCTACCATGGCCGCGCATTTCCCTCCGGGACGGACACATACTTCGGCGGCACGCAGGACAACGGGACGCTGCTCGGCACGGACGCATCCGGCAGGGACGGATGGATCAGCATTCAGGGCGGCGATGGAGGCTACGTCGAAGTGAACCCGTCAAACCCCGACATCGTGTTCGCCGAGTTCACGCGCAAGAGCATGACGCGGTCGAAGGACGGCGGGCTCACCTTCCTCGACGCGGTCGCGAACCTGCCCGACTCGACCTCGTACCAGTTCATCCACCCATTCCGTCTCGACCATTCGAATCCGGAAATCATGTGGTATGGCGGGCGCCAGCCATGGCGCACTACCAATGCCTCCAGCGCGACCGACGACCTGTTCAACCTCATCGCGAACATAACGTGGACGCAGGCGGGCGCCTCCGTCACGGGTCAGACGATCTCCTCCTGGGGAATCAACCCGGCGAACAGCAACCACGTCTGCTTTGGCACCACGAACGGAAATGTGTTCAGGAACTTCAGCGCCTTGTCCGGGACGGCGGCAACCAATTGGACGCAGCAAACGGGCAGCGTCGCCGGTGCAGGAAGCTACGTGAGCTGGCTCGAGTTCGATCCGAACGACACCACGGGCAACACCATCTACGCGACGCAATCGCGGTTCGGTTTCGGCCACGTTTTCCGCTCCACAAACGGAGGGGCGAATTGGACGGACATCACGGGGAACCTGCCCGACATTCCGGCGCACACGATTCGTGTCCACCCCGGCATGCCGGGAATCCTGTGGATCGGGACCGACATCGGCGTCTTCAGCTCGATCGACGGCGGGGCGACGTGGGTGCAGGAGAACGCCCCGGGATTCGCGAACACCGTCGTGGAGGCGCTCGAGTTCCAGAACCCCACGACGCTTTATGCCTTCACGCACGGAAGGAGCGTCTTCCGCGCGACAGTTACCGGCGCGACCGTTGCCGAGTGGCAGGACCGTTGATGGAGGCGGAGCAAACCACGGGGCGACCGCCACACACCGGAAGGGAGCGGAATCCCATGCAGATGATCGTCCTTATCGCACTTGCGGGAGCCATGGGGGCGCTCGCCCGGTGGCAGATGTCCGGATTCGTGAACGCGCGCCTCGCGCCGGGGATTCATTGGGGCACTTTCGCCGTCAACGTGGTGGGCGCGTTCCTTTTCGGAATCGCCTACGCGGCAGCCACGCACCGGGGATTGCTTGGCGAGACGGGGCGCGTCGTGGTCCTCTCGGGTTTCCTCGGCGCCTTCACGACATTCTCCGCGCTGGCGTTCGAGACGGCGGAGATGCTGCACAGCGGCCACATCTCCCTGGCCGCAGTGAACTACATCGGCCAGGGAGTGCTCGGCGTTGCCGCGATGTTTGCTGGGATGGCGTTGGGACGAGGCTTCGGTTAGGGAAGACTTGGGTTTGGGTCGTTTCGGCTTTTGCGGAACGCAATCGCGGCGGCGCTGGTCGCGGCTGAGTGGATACTGTTCCCGCCAAGGGGCGGGTAAAGCCCTGGGTGTTTCGAGGAATCGCCGACGACTGCGCAAATGAGTCCCACCACATACCCAGTGGCGCTTTTTGCAATCTGAACACCGCTCACGGACCCAAACCCTGGAGTGGCCGCCAGTTTCAGCTTCGCCTCGGCAACCGCACGGATGGCCGCAAAGCTGGAGATCGAGTTTTGTCCGTACGCATACCAAAGGAGCGGAGCGCCTCCATTCACAGACAGGTTTGCCACCACACAGACGGCATGGTCGTCGAGGTCGTCCGGGAAGACCGCCTGCGCCACAGCGAGCTTGGCAGCCTCGCAGGCATCCGCCAGCATCGAAGGCACCGCGAGCGACCTGTCGCGAAAGTGCTTGTTGGACTCGTCCGCGGGGTATCTGGGGTTGAGCTTGAAAGCGCCGCTGGCTTCCTTCTCGAGAGCAACACGCAACCTATGACTGTCACTTCCCGTACCAGGCTTCACGCAAGATTCACCGGGCATTGTGATCTCCTCATTGCCTAAAGGTTGTCGCAGTGACTCGCTCCGCTGCGTTCGGACCTGACTAACTCGACCCCCGGACTCTCGACGGACGCCGCTCGTGCGCCGTCGTGGCCCTACGCGTCATGCTGGCTTGTGTAGATTTCGCCGACCGCCGCCGCCACAGCCGTGTTGTTGAGCGACTCCCCGGGCCTGGTGGAGTAGGGACTGCTGCCGGCGTCCCCCACGATTGTGCAGACGGTCCCGAGACTCTGCATCGACCGGAAGTGGAAGCCATCGGCCTCGCCATCGCCGATGCCTGCCACATCGAGTCGCGCCTTCGCCACCTCCACGAGAACACTGTAGTCGTTCTTCGTATTCTGACCGTGCGCATATATGAACAAGCCTGACGTGTTTTTCAGCACCACGGCTATCGGATAGTCGTCCACGTCGTCCGGATAGACCACTGCAGCGAGTGTTAGCTTGGCGGAGTCGTGTGCGTCGTCGATGATGGCTGCTACGTCACCCTGACCGGGCATGGTGATCCTCCAGAAGGCATCTGTGAAGGGTATGGAGCCAGAAAAAACATGCAGGTTATGCGTGCCCCTCGGTTCGGCGTGGCGCAAGGACATTGTCCCGCCGAATGGGGGCCATGCATGAGGGATCTTGGATCCAATGGAGGATCAACCACGCCGTAGGGGCTGATTTTGACCGTGCACACCTTGGCCAAACGGGCGCTGGGGGGGGCGCCCCGGTCCAGAGTCGTGATGTCCGAAGCAGCACCAGACTGCTCCCGGGTGATTCGTAAGACCGGCAGTTGTCTTCGACATGTCACCGATGTCCTAGAGTTGATGGAGTTGGGGGCATCGTCTCCCGGCCGAAGTTGCGATCGAAGTCAGGCTCCCGCGGCCACCACCGGAGAACTCCCACGCCAAGGGGGGATGCCTTTCCTTTAGCAAGTCCATTGGCGCTCCCCTCACCCGTTGACCCCGCCGCACCCCAGGACTCCCCTAGCCGCCGAGGCCAGACATGTCCACCGAAGCACTAGATTCCGAGATCCGCCGCCGGCGCACCTTCGCCATCATATCCCATCCCGACGCGGGGAAGACGACCCTGACGGAGAAGCTCCTGCTGTACGGCGGGGCCATCCACCTTGCGGGCGAGGTCAAGTCTCGCCGCGCAGCTAGGTCGGCGCGCTCGGACTGGATGAGCATCGAGAAGGAGCGCGGCATCTCCGTCACCACGGCAGCGATGCAGTTCCCCTACCACGGCTTCCAGTACAACCTGCTGGACACGCCGGGGCACCAGGACTTCAGCGAGGACACGTTCCGCACGATCTGCGCGGCCGACTCCGCGATCATGCTCGTCGACGCGGGCAAGGGCGTCGAGCCCCAGACTGAGAAGCTCTTCCAGGTGTGCCGCCTGCGGGAGATGCCGATCTTCACCTTCATCAACAAGATGGACCGAGAGGGGCGCGACCCGCTCGACCTGATGGAGGAAATCGAGAAGCTGCTCGGAATCCACTGCGTGGCGGCAAACTGGCCCATCGGCCGCGGCAAGGAGTTTGGCGGCGTCTATGACCGCGCCACCCGCCGCGCGATCATGTTCGACACGCAGGAGCGCCGCGCTCAGGGCTCCGTCCACGAGGACTTCGACGTCGACGATCCCACCGTCCGGGAACGCGTCGGGTCCATGGCCTACCGCGAGTTCCGCGAATCGCTCGAGTTGATCGAGGGCGCAGGCGAGGAGTTCGACGCCAAACGGTTCCTCTCCGGCGACATCACCCCCGTTTTCTTTGGCAGCGCCCTCACGACGTTCGGTGTCGAGCCCTTCATGCAGAAGTTCGGCGAACTCGCGCCGATGCCGGCGCCAAGGCACCTTCCGGGCGGGTTGCTCCAGGACCCATTCGATCCCGAGTTCACCGGATTCGTCTTCAAGATCCAGGCCAACATGGACAAGAACCACCGCGACCGGGTCGCATTCCTCCGGATCGTGTCGGGACGTTTCGAGCGCGGCATGGACGCGCTCCTGGTCCGCGAGGGACGCCGCATCAAGCTCGGCAACGCGATCACCTTCTTTGCAGACCAGCGCTCGCAGGCCGACGAGGGATTCGCCGGGGACATCCTCGGCCTCTACGATCCCGGGATCTTCCGCATCGGCGACACGCTGACGCTGAAATCGGACAAGCGGTTCGAGGGCATTCCGCGATTCTGCCCGGAGAAGTTCGCCCGCGTCCGCACACCGAACCCGCTCAAGCGCAAGCACCTCGCCAAGGGGCTCACGCAACTCAGCGAGGAGGGCACCGTCCAGGTCCTGACGAACCCGCACCTCGGGGAGCAGGATCAGGTCCTCGCGGCCGTCGGGCAGCTCCAGTTCGAGGTGACCAAGTACCGCCTCAACGAGGAGTACAACGTCGAAGTGGACCTGGAGCCGCTCCCGTACGCCGCGGCGCGCTGGATCGAGACGAACGGGCAGAGCATCGAGGACTTCAACCGACCCGGCATCAGCCAGGTCTTCAACGACGCGCACGGACTGCCCATCGTGCTCTTCCGCGACGAGTGGACGATGAAGCACGCCGTGCGGTCGAACGATCGGGTGCGATTCCTGCAGGCTGCGCCCGACAGCGCCGCCCCGGTCTGATCCCGGCCGTGCCATCCCCGCTCAAGTGGCTTCGGGGGGAGGCGCTGTCCAATCCCGTGGTGCTGCGCGAGAGCGGCCTCGCCTACTGCCGGCGGGAGCTCGGCATGAATCCCGGCCGGGGAAAGCTGCTGCTGACGGGCCTGCTCGGGGCGTTCGTCCTGCTCTCCCCCTTTGTCGTCGGGTCGCGACCCGGGCTCTCGATCGAGGCGGGAATCCTGGTTTCCGTGCTGACGATTCCGGTCATGCTCCTGGCCGCGATGATTGACGCCCCGCGCGCGTTCAGCGGCGGCACCGACCGCGCATACACGGAGGATCTCCTGCTGACCCCGCTCGGCTTCGAGCGCATCGCGCAGGGAAAGGTCTTTGCGCGCGGCCTCCCCGTTTTCGTTTACGCATCGAGCATCGCGGTGTTGGGGATGGTCTGCCTGCTCGTGACCCTCGGATCGATCCTCCTCGGGGCCGGTAAGCCGGATTCGCTCGGATTCACGGCAGCCTTTGGCTGCATCCTGGGCGCGACCCTGATCGTGCGCTGCTACCTTGGGGGGCTGCGCGCCGGGCTTCGTGAAAACCACGTCGTCCTGCGCGCCATCGGGGGATACCTGGTCGCGATTGCTGGAGCGCTCCTGCTGCTGACCTTCGCGATCATGTACTCGTCGTCCGACGAACTTCCGCGCCGGGGACTTCAGGTACTCGGCATCACGGTGTCGATCGACCGGAACCCCTCGGGGACGCGCACGGCCTTTCGTGGCCTGGTCCTCCTCTCCGCGGTGCCGTTGCTGTACTTGTGGTGCCGGGCGGACTATGAGAAGCTCGTGGCGTCCCTCGACCGCGAGCTGAGGCGCCGCCTCAGGCTGCTCGAGGAGTAATCCAACTCAAGGAGCCCGATCATGGGCATGCTGGCAGGATTTCTGGGACTTGCATCGGAGGCGAATCCGGAACGAGTCGAGGCGGAGTTCGCATCCATCCTCGCCGAGGGCGAGCAGGTCGAGCGCGCCTACATGCTCGTGCGCGACCTCATCGTGTTCACCAACAAGCGGCTCGTCATCGTCGACAAACAGGGGATCACGGGTTCGCGCGCCGAATGGCTCTCGATTCCCTACCGGGCCATAACGCGCTTCTCGAAGGAGACCGCGGGGCCGCTCGACATCGACTCGGAGCTACGCATCTGGGTCGGCAGCGAGCCCGAACCCCTCAAAAAGGAGTTCCGCGGCAACAAGAGCGTCCACGAAATCTATCAGGTTCTCAGCCAGTACGTCCTGCGCTGAATCGCCGCAAAGGGCACCAGTTTCGCCGTTGCTCCGGATGCCGCCTCAGGGAAAACCTGATTCCGGTCGCGTCCGGCACCTCCGACAACGCCGGTGGAACCAAGGCCCATCGTTCACGAAACCAGCCTGACACGAAAGCTGTCACGATACGCCTATGTCCCCGTGCTGATCTTCGCGGGGATCTTGACCGCGCACAATTGGGACAGGATCGTCGAGTTCTGGGACACGCGGTTTGAGGGCGACGGAGCCTCCCTCGCCGTGGTCCAGTGCATCGTCCTGTTCTTCGCGATCATCCTGATGAATGCATTCGTCACGGATCGTCTGCTGCCGATTGACCACGCCAAGTTCGAGAAGGACTCGCCTGAGGAAAAGCGCCGCCAGTCGGACCTGGCCGCCCAGCACGCCCTGAAGGAGGGCAATCCTCACAAGGCGCTCGCCATCTATGAAAACGCCGGCATGTTCGTGCAGGCGATGGAGCTCGCGCATTCGATGGGCAACCGCGAGGCGCAGGCACGCCTGTTCTCCCGCATGGGGAAGTACGACAAGGCGTTCCGGATCTGGAACGACGTGGGCAACCACGAGGAGGCGGCGCGCTGCGCGACGCTTGGCAAGGATGTCTCCCGCGCGCGCGATTCCTATCGGCAGGCAGCCGAGGCCGCCGAGAAGAGGGGGGCCAAGGCCGCGGAACTGGCCGGGCTTTGGGACCGCGCCGGGGATTACGCCAAGGCGGCGCCGCTCTACGAGAAGGCGGGCGACCTGTTTCGCGCGTCCGAGTGCTACGAGCTATCCAGGGACGCCGAGAAGGCTCTGAAGACGAAGGAACAGGGTAACGTCATCAAGGCGTACGAGCGCTCCAAGGGACTTGGAAACGAGGGGTCGCCCGAGCACATTGAAGCGCTGCTCAAGGCCGCGGACCTCGAGATGAAGGTCGGGGACTACCTCGCGGCGGCGATACACTACCGCGAGGCCGGGCAGTTCAAGCGCGCCGGCGAGGTCTTCGAGGAGTACGGCGAGTTCGAGCGTGCCGCGTCCGCGTACGAATCAGGCGGGCTCACGGACAAGGTGGCGGAGATGCGCGACAAGTCGCAGCTTCCGCGCCCCGGGTTCCAGATGAACTCCCGCAGCGGCGTGTTCCCGCTCCCGTCCAATCCGCAGGCACCGGCCAACCCAGCACCCCTTCCACCCGAACCACTCGTGCCTCCTCCTGTGTCGCGCCAGGTGAAGCTGCCGACGGCCCCGCCCCCCCCGGTGGTACGCAATGCGCCGCCACCGCTGACGCCGCAGCCCGCGAATCCACCCCGAATGTCCAGTCAGGCGATCCTGCGTCCACCGATCCCGACTGCCCCGGTCCCGCTCGCAGCCGCTCGCGCCCCCCAGCCCTTCGCCACGCCTCCGGAGCCGCGGCCCCTCACACCCGGTCAGCACGCCGCGCTCGCGCCCGCAGTCCAGTACGTTCCGGTGTACGTGACGGCAGCCCCCGACGGGAGAATCCTCACGGCGGCAAGCCAGGCAGACATCGACTGGGTGGCCCGCGCCGTCCATTCCGAGCAGGCGGGGGAGTACCAAAACGCTGCGGACCTCTATCGCCAGATCGGGCAGTTCGACCGTGCGGGGGCCTGCCTGGCGAGCGCCGGTCGCCCCGCCGAGGCAGCACTATTCAACGTCGCCATTGGCAGGACGGAGCGCGCCGTAAAGCTCCTGACGGACGAGCTGGAGAAGCATTCCGACCCCGAACTCGGCGAACTTCTCGGCGAGCTCTACATTGAGCGCGGACACTACTTCAAGGCGATGGAACTGCTCTGCCGCAGGCTCGCCCCGGAGGGCATATCCGAATCCAACGCCGACCTGTTCTACCGGTTCGCGCAGAAGTTCGAGGCGGGCGGTGCGCTCAAGGATGCCCTGTACCTCTACCGCGAGATACTGGCGAGCGGCGCACTCTCCGAGGACGTCACCAACCGCGTAAAGCGCATCGAGCGCGCCCTCGGCCCCGCAGCGCCTCCCGAGCACAAGCTCGAGCTTCAGCGGCGCAAGTCCGCATCCGACTTCCTCAAGTCGATCATCGACACATCGTCCAGTTCGAACGAGTCCCCGACCGCGGGACCGGGGGATGCGATTCCCTCAGCCATCCCGCGACATCCCGCGAAGCCGTTTCCCTTCACGCCCAAGGCGCTTCCCAAGCCGATCCTGCGCGACGGGGAGGCCGTGCGCGAGACCTTCGCGCCCAAGCGCGGCCTCTCTCTTCTCGCGCCGCCAGACCAGTCCGACGGCAACACCGCCGCGACCTCGGTGCTGGGCCGTGCGCTTGGCGAGGAGCCCAGGCCCACCTCCCCCTACGCTCCCGCGACCCGATACTCGATCAAGCGCGAGATCGCCCGCGGCGGGATGGGCGTTGTGTATGAAGCCACCGACACGGCGCTCGGGCGAGACGTCGCTCTCAAGCTCCTGCAGAACAACGAAGCCGACACGGAGGAACTCCAGCAGTTCCTCATGGAGGCGCGCGCCATCGCGCGCCTCAACCACACAAACGTCGTCGCCATCTACGACATCGGGCTCATGGACCTCCGGCACTACATCGCGATGGAGATGGTGCGCGGATCCAACCTGCGTGAGGTAGTCATCAAGTCGAGGCAGCTCCCGCTGCCGGAGGCGCTGCGGTTCCTCTGCGAGATCGCGCAGGGCCTCCAGGCCGCGCATGAGGCCGGGATCATCCACCGCGACATCAAGCCGGCGAACATCCTCCTCACCGAGAAGCAGTCCGTGAAGATCGCCGACTTCGGGCTGGCAAAACTCGCCAGGCGCGAGGACGAGGGCGCCGGCGAGAAGACCATGTTCAAGACCGCGGGCACACCCGGGTACATGGCACCGGAACAGATCGAGGGAGGCGAGATCGGGCCTGCCGCCGACATCTACGCCCTCGGCGTTTCTCTCTTCTTCATGCTCGCCGGACAGACTCCGGCCGGGTTTCTCGGGAAGAAGAACCGGCAGGAGATCTTCGAGATGCAACTCGCGGGCGGACTGCCCCCCCTGGGGGATGCGGCCAAGGACGTGCCCGACGCAGTCCAGCAGGTCTACCGCTATTGCACCGCACGCAACCCTGCGGAGCGGTACAGTTCGATTGGGCAGTTCCTGCCCACGATGGACCAATGGCGCGCGAGGCTCGCCTCCGCCGGGTGACCGGAGTGGGCCGGCGGACGATGGATTTGCTCATTATTGTGCGATACTCTTGAAGCCATTTACTTTACCGTTTAACCGGAGCATGCCCCCCTTCCGATTGGCGTTGCAGCGGAATGGATCAGGTCTTACAAAACCTCCAGTTTCACGAATCGGGCAGGCCGCCCGGGCGTGACGGCTGCGCCTTCGGCGGAATCCGCCCCAGGCGGACACTTCAGTTCCGAAAGGACTCATCATGCGTCTTCGTTCCATTTGCATGGCGGCTGCCCTTGCCGCCCTCGCGGCGGGCGCCGCAGTGGCCGGACCTCCCCTCGACGGTACTCGAGAGACCGCCAATTATCCGACCGCCCTCGCGGTTCAGACCACCCAGACCCAGTTCGGAGACTCGAACTCCGGAACTCTCTTCGCAAACGGCGGGGAGCTGGATGCCTTCTACGCAACCAACGATGCGACCGACCTCGTGGTCATGCTCACGGGCAACCTTGAGACCAACGGCAACGGCCTCGTCATCTGGATCGACAACACTGCCGACGCGACAGGTAACTCGACCGCCCCGAACATCTCGGGTGGCGACGGTTACTTTACGGCAGGGAAACTTGGCGGCACCATCTTCCCGGCGGGTTTCAACGCGGACTACGGAATCGTGGTGAAGTGCTTCAGCAACCCGCTCGAGTGGCGCTACCAGGTTGCTGACTTGCGTGGCGCAGGCTCCACCGGTAGCGGCCAGGGAAACTTCAACACGGGCGCAACGACCAATCCGGCCGTGAACGCGCAGGGCGGGTTCACTTTTGCTCTCAACAACTCGAACACGGCAGGTGTGACGGGTGGCGCGGCGGCAGGAACGGGTGGGGACCTCGTCTCGACGGGCCTTGAGTTTGCGATTCCCCGCAGCGCAATCGGATCCCCCGCGAACGGAACGGAGATCCGTATGATCGCGTTGTACGCTAACGCGGATTTCAACTTCTGGTCCAATCAAGTTCTGCCGGGACTCGCGACGCCCGGTGGAAACATCGGCAACACGTTCCCGATCAACCTTGGCGCCGGCGCCAGCACGCTCACTGCGCCGGGGTATGTCTCCTACACGCTGGCCGCCGTCCCCGCCGCCGTCGGTGACTGGACGAGCTACGAGTAGGGTCGGACGCACGAATAGTTCAAACCTCCGCCCCGGGACCCGGCGTCCCGGGGCGGTTTGCTTGGTGCCCCGTGCGGCTTGACGGAATGGGGCGACCTGCCGACGATCCCGCCATGGACTTCTGGCTCAAGCTCCTCAACTACACCCTCCCTGCGGGACGCGTCTTCGGCGTGCCGCTCCGTGTCCACTGGCTCATGCTGGTCACGCTGCCGCTCTTTCTTGGACCGGTCGCCGTGGCGGGGGGAGCAACCGGACTTGCCGCAGGGGCCACGCTCTTCGTCGTGCTGTATGGATCGATCCTGTTCCATGAATTGGGTCACGCCTGGGGGATGAAGCTGGTGGGTTCCCAGGCCGAGGAGATATGGCTCACGCCGATTGGCGGCGTGGCTGCAGGCGGGGGAGGGGACATTTCCCCGCGCACGGAACTCATCGTGGTCGGGCTCGGCCCGGCGGCGTCCGCCGCACTCGCGCTCCTGGGCTGGATCATGACGAAGACCATCGGAGCATTCGTTCCCGATGCGCCGATGGTGGTGCGCATCGCCACGGGGGGACTCCTCGGGTTCAACCTGATGCTGCTGGCCTTTAACCTTTTCGTTCCAGTGCTCCCGCTGGACGGGGCGCGGCTCATCCGCGCTGCATTCTCCCTCCGGCATCATCCGAACAAGGTCACCTACTACGTGGCGAATGTCGGCCTGGGGACGTGCTTCATCCTCTTCTTCGCTAGCATGTTCGGCATCAGCCTCCCCTTCATCGGGTCCGTTGGGGGACTGCTGCTCCTCATCCTGCTGATGGGGGCCTTCACCTGTTGGCAGACTCTGCGCATGCTGCCCGACACGAATGTTTACCGCACCCAGGACAGTTGGGGCGACCACGTGCACTACGCCGACGACGACGCGATGGCTCACGTGCGGACCCGATTTCGCGGACTGATGCCCTCGGGGGGGCAGACCTCGCGCGGCCCCGTGGTGTCCGTCGGCAAACCCGTCCGCACCGCGCGCCCCAAGCCCTCGGGCCCCGCGCGTGTCCTCGCCGCCATCCCGCCTCCCGAGAAGATCGACGACCCCAAGCTGTTGCGCGAGCTCATGCTCGAGGCTGCCGACGCCGAGGACTTCAAGATGGCACAGCGCATCAAGGCCCGCATCGCGGAGATCGAGGCGCGCGGCGAAGGAACGAGGGGGAGGTAGGTCGTGCAGGGGTCGGGGGTCAGGCTGAGGAGTGAGGTTTTGGGTCGGGTCGTGAGGATTGGCCCACGATCATGTCTATCCCGACGTCCATCGGGCCATGGTCCCTGATCCCCGACCTCCGGTCCCTGACTAGTACGCCTTCGCCCCCGCCTCTGCCACGGCATGGTCCTGGTCGCCGGAGCCGCCGCTGACGCCTATCGCGCCGACGACCTTCCTTCCCTTCCGGATGGGGATGCCACCCGCGAAGATCATGATGCGGCCATTGTTCGATGCGTGGATGCCGAAAAACTGCCCCCCCGACTGCGAGTGCGTCGCGAGGTCCTTCGTGGCGATGTCGAATGCTCGCGAGGTGTAGGCCTTCTTGATCGAGATGTCGATCGAGCCAATCCAAGCGCCGTCCATGCGGACATGCGCGACGAGGTTCCCCCCCGCGTCGGCCACGGCGATGTTCATGGGCTGGCCGATTTCCTCCGCCTTCTCCTCCGCGGCTGCAATGATGCGGCGTGCGTCTGCGAGCGTGATCATGTCCCTGGTTCCGTCGTGGATTGGATGAGCGGTGGCGAGGCACCGCGCGACGTATGGGCGTACGCATGCGCGGGGCCGGTGTCTCGCACAATCTGCCGCCCGGATGGACTTGCGCACCGCCAACCTCCACCGGGCAATGACCGCCATCCGATCCAGGAGTTTCCACCCATGCCGCGCGTCATCAGTGCCGACCCGACCCCGAACGAGAATGCGATGAAGTTCACCCTGGATGGTCGACTGCTCGCCTCGGGTTCGAAGACGTTCAACGCCCAGACGGCGGGGGAGCACCCGGTCGCTGCCGCGCTCTTCCGGCTCCCCGGGGTGAAGTCCGCGTTCTTCCTCAACGACTTCGTCACCGTCTCGAAGGATCCCGGCGCATCCTTTAACGATCTGGAATCCGCGATCATCGACGCGATCAACAGCGCTGCGGGCTGATTCTGCTGGATTAAGCTGTAATAGATCACATTTCGTGCCTATTCGGTCGAAGATTGCTTGACGACCGATCAGGGATTTTCGTATTCATCTCGGGAGGTTGGAATCGATTCTTGCTAGCGCGGGGCTGCAAGTCGTCCGCTTCTCCGCCTAAGCCTCCGAGCATCAAAGCTCCATGACGAGACCATCGAAAGCTCATCGAGGGAACTAGACCATGGCCCTTTCGATGCAGCAGGTCCAGCGGCAGACCCAACGGCTCATCATGACGCCGCAGATGCAGCAGTCCATCCAACTGCTGCAGATGAACTCGATGGACCTCGAACAGCTCATACGCCACGAGATGGAGGAAAACCCCTTCCTCGAGATCGCCGACGACGAAGAGGCCCTCCAAACCGATGCGATGGAGCTCTCCGCCCCGGACGCCGCTCAGGACGAAGGCCCGGCCGAGGCTATTGTCTCCGATTCCGGCCTATCCGACCAGTTGGCCGAGAAGGCCCGCGAAGTCGAGGCCGTTGCCGATGAGCCCTGGGAGGAGCGCGAGTACCTTCCGGGGTCCCTCCCGGACCGCCCCGCCGACGAGCCCGGCGTCGAGGCCGCCGCCACCGACAGCGAGGACGCCACCTTCGAGTCGATGGCCGAGACCGACGTCGATTGGAAGCAGGAGTACGAGGACTCAGACACCGTTTCCTTCTCCTCCGTGGCCGAGGACGTGGAGGAGAACGACTTCACGGAGTACACGCCCGCGCGCGAGGGACTGCATGAATCGCTCCGGCGCCAGCTCGCGCTGTCGTCGCTCTCCGGCAAGATGCTCGCCATCGGGGAGTTCCTCGTCGGCAACGTAAACGACGACGGCTACATCGAGTGCTCGCTGGACAACCTGGCGATGATGGCTGGCTATCCGGTCGAGTTCATCCGCCCCGACCGCGCCGGCAAGGCGGAGTTCGTGGACCGGCGCCTCAGGCGCGCGCTCGCAAAGCTCTTCGGCGGTGTGAACCCGGACTCCTACACCACGATGAAGCGCAAGGAGCTGCTGACCCGCATCTTCGCAAAGCTGCTCGGCCTGAACTACGACGCCGCGGCCCTGACCAAGCGCGAGGATCTCCTGCGCGGCCTGATCGCGCTCCGCGTGGCGAGGGACGCCCACGCCTTCGATGGCATGCACGACGAGGACCTCCTCCTCGAAGTCGTCGCCTATCGCATGAAGTCACAACCCGACGTCGTCTACGAGGTCCTCGAGGTGCTCCAGGACTTCGAGCCCACGGGAGTCTGTGCGCGCAACCTCGCCGAGTGCCTCCGCCTCCAGTGCGAGGAGCGCAACATACGCAACCGCCTCGTCTACAGGATTCTCGAGGGGCAGCTCGACGGGCTGCTGCAGAAGAAGTTCAGGGACGTCGCGCGAGCGCTCAACTCGACCGAGGACGCCGTCGCCGAGGTCTTCACGCTCGTCTCAAAGCTCGAGCCCCGCCCCGGCCGGTCCAAGTCGAAGGAGACCCCGCGGTTCATCACGCCCGACGTCTACGTCAAGAAGGTCGACGGCAAGTACCTCTACTACCTGAACGAAGGGGACACCGGGCGCCTCATGGTCGCGTCGAAGTACCGCCGCATGCTGAAGCCCGGCGAGTCCACGCCACCACTTCCCGAGTCCTCCGAGCCCGGGAACGCGGCAGGGATGAACGGCGCCGCGCCCGCCATGGTCGAGGAGGTCGCCCCGGCCCCCTCCGGCGTCGTGATCGACCGCGACTTCGCACAGCACAAGTACAAGAGCGCGATCTGGTTGATCAAGAACATCGAGAAGCGCAAGACCACGATCCTCCGAGTCACGGAGGCGATCATGGAGTTCCAGCGCGCCTTCCTCGAGAAGGGCATCGAGCACCTCAGGCCGCTCACCCTGCGCGACATCGCGGAGGTCGTCGGCATGCACGAGTCCACGATCGCCCGTGTCACCGCCAACAAGTTTGTTGAAACTCCCCGCGGCGTCTATCCGCTCAAGTACTTCTTCAACAGCGGACTCGAAACCGACGAGGGGGACATGGCCGCCTCCCGTGCCATCAAGGAACTCATCACGCAGCTTATCGCCGCGGAGAACCCGAAGCGCCCCCTGAGCGACCAAAAGATCGCGGACAAGCTGCGCGACAAGGGCATCCAGATCGCACGACGCACCGTCGCCAAGTACCGTGAGCAGCTCAAGATCCTGCCCGCGAGGCTGCGCAAGGAAGTCAGGACCGCAGCTCCGCCTCAGGGCTAGAGGTCACCGCACCCCGCGTTCGAGACCGGCCCCAGGTCCGGCAGGTCGAAGCGAGGAAAGTCGACCTCGCCCGACCAAGCCGCCATACCACCCGCGATGAGAGTCCCCCGCTCCGTGGTCGCGGATGGACTTCCCAGACCCATCTTCCCCCTCATCGTCGGGGCTGTGGAGTTGTGAAGAACCCGGGGGCTTTTTGCCGGGTTCTTCAAGCCATGTGGGCACATCACAAGGCGCACTCTGGATTCTCCCCAGCAACTCGAAGGTCGTAGCTTTCGCGGGCGAGGGTAGGCATCCTCCGGCCCGTGGCAGAAGCACTCGAGATTGCCGTCCCCCGGGTCGCGCGGGAACGCCCGCTTGAGAGATGGCAACAATCTCTATTCTGGCTGGAGAACATGCATAACAATTATAATGCCAGAGCCGGTCTGATTGAGCGTTGGCTCCTGGTTCAAGTCCCGGCGGGCCCACCACTTCGGATCGAGAGCATGCTCCGCAAGCAGGCTGGCGGTGCGGTGCGCGGCACGAGGGGCTCGCACTGTACTGCCCGGCCGGAGGATTCTCCTCCGGTCCCGAGTGGATGGCCAGAGATGCCATGAACGAATCGTCAGGCGTCCCCCCAATCCATCCGGATGCGTGCATCGGACACGTGCATCTCAAGGTTGCCGATCTCGAACGCGCGCTCGCGTTCTATTGCGGCGTCCTGGGGTTCGAGCTGACGCAGCGCATGGGCTCGCGGGCCGCGTTTGTTTCCGCGGGCGGATATCACCACCACATCGGGCTGAACACGTGGGAGAGCCGTGGTGGTGCGCCGCCGCCCCCGGGCTCGACGGGACTCTACCACGTGGCGATCCTCTATCCAAGCCGCGCGGCGCTTGCCGATGCACTCCGGCGGCTCAAGCGCGCGGGCATAGCCCTGGATGGCGCGGCGGACCATGGTGTGAGCGAGGCGCTGTACCTCCGCGACCCGGATGGCAACGGGCTGGAACTGTACCGTGATCGGCCGCCGTCCGAGTGGCCGCGCTCCGTCGAGGGCGAACTCGGGATGTTCACGGAACCACTGGACCTGGATGACCTGCTGAAGGAATAGCCGGGGTGCGACGCGGGCGTCCTCAATACGGTAGCCGGGCCCCGTTCAGGTCGAGAAAGGCCCCCGTGTCGCTCATGGCAGTGCGATTGATCGCGTCGCGCATGCGGCGGATGGAGTCCGGAGCTTCAAGGGGCGCGTTCGGGCCGCCCATGTCGGTCTTCACCCAGCCGGGATGCATGGCGATGCACAGGACCCCTCGCTTCGCCTGTTCGACGGCGAGGCACTTCACCAGCATGTTCAGCGCGGCCTTGGAGGCGCGGTAGGGGAGGAAGCCGCCGTTGCAGCGCTCGATGCTGCCGAGTTCCGACGTGATGAAGACCGCCTTGGCGCCCCGGGACTCCGGCATGAGGGGCAGGAGGTAGCGCGCGGTCCCAACGGCGCCCGTAACGTTGGCGGCGAAGGTGCGGTCCCAGTCGGCGAACTTCGTGGTGGTGAAGGTGCCCTGTGCGTCGAGGTTCACCCCCGCGTTGTGGATCACCACGTCTGGGACGATTGATTGGTCGGCCAGGCGTGCGGCGAACTCCTGGTAGGATTTCTCGCTGAGAACATCGAGGACCATCGCCTCCGCCTGTGGGCACTCGCGCAGGCGAACCGCGTCGGCCTCCCTGCGGACGGTGCCGATCACCTGCCAACCGTCGGCGGAGTATTGGCGTGCAAACTCGAGTCCCAGCCCGCGCGATGCCCCTATGATGACGACTGTCTTTTCCATCTTCATCGCATCTCCTTGGTTTGGCCCGACCCGGCGGGCGCTGTGCTAGTTACCCGACAGGAACATCTCCGCGTGCCAGCGGCGCTCCATCCACCGCGACGCGCGGCTGAGGATCAGCGTCAGCACGAGATAGGTGACCGCCACGGCGATGTAGGCCTCGAACAGCCGCCCGGTGCTTGAGCCGAACTCCTTGGCGCGCCATGTGATGTCCGCGAGCCCAACCGCATACACGAGCGAGGTGTCCTTGAGCAGGGCGATCATCTCGTTGGTCCACGACGGCATGATGATGCGCAGCGCCTGCGGGATGATCACGTGGTAGAAGACTTGGAAGCGGTTCCCCTCCAGGGAGGCGGCCTCGATCTCCTCGATCGGAATCGCCTCGATGCCGGCTCGGACCGCCTCGCCCACGTAGGCTCCGTAGCAAAGGGCGATCCCGGCCACGGCGGACCAGAACCGGTCGAGGCTGAGGTCGGTGGTGAGGCCCGTGACCGCGGGCTTCAGCATCGGATTGATGCCGAAGTAGACGAGCAGAAGGATGACGAGGAGCGGAATCGCGCGGAAAACTTCCACGTAGGCCGCGGCAAGGAACTGGACGGGTGCCTTGCGCGAAACGCGCATCATGGCCACGAGGATCCCGATCAGGGACGAGATGGCCCCACCCGTGGCGCACAACGCCCCGGTCACCGCCGATGCCTGGATGAGGATCGGCGCGAGCCGCTGAAGGTTCTCGTTTCGGAAGTACCCCACGCACGCCGCGATCACCGCCCCGATCAGGACGGCCCACCATGCGGCGTTAGCGGAGCCACTTGTCCTTGAGCTGGTCAACAACGCCGGATTCCTTTGCCTTCTTCAGGGCCTCGTTGATTTGGCGGACCAATTCGTCGTCGCCCTTGCGGATGACGATTCCAAACTCCTCCGACGTGTATTCCTTTTCCGTGAACACCAGGTTGAGATACTCGCCCCTCGATACGAAGTAGCGGCCCACCGGGTCATCCACGACGAAGCCGTCGAGGTTCCCCTGGTCGAGGTCGCGCAGTCCGAAGGGTACGTTTTCAAAGGTGCGCAGCGTGACCTTGGGGTGTTCCTTCGCCACCAACTCCGCGCTCGTGGTCCCGATCTGGGCGCCGACCTGCATGCCATCCATCCGGTCGAGGGTGAGGTTGGCGTCCTTGTGCTTCGAATGCAGGATCAGGCGTTGGCCGCTCCGATAGTACGGCTCGCTGAAGTTCATGGTTTTCCTGCGCTCGTCCGTGATCGTAATCGAGGAGATCGCGACGTCGATCTCGCCATTGGCGAGCATCCCGAACAACGCGTCCCACGAGACGTTCTCGACCTTCACCTCGAAGCCGCCCGCCTTGGCGACCTCGTGAATCAGGTCCACATCGAATCCCGTGACGGTGCCCTTGTCGTCGACGAACTCCATCGGGGGATAGGCAGCCTCGGTCCCGACACGGATGACGCGCGGCTTCTCGGCCTGGGATTCCGCCGGCTTGGTGCGCGGTGGTGTTGCGCGCCCTGCGGGCTTGTCCTGTTCCCCTGAGCCGCAGCCCAGCATCAGCGCGGCGATCATGCTCATCAGGCCCGGCAGCCAAGACCACCGGATCGGAGCGGCTGCTCTGTCCATGGAGTTCCCCTGAGGATGGATCAACAGTTCGCCGCAACGTCGGCCCGCGGGCCGAAAGCGTCAAGCGGGGACGATGTTGCGGCGCTTCACACGAACCTTAGCAGGACGTACTTCTTCTTGCCGGAGCGAAGAAGCATCGCCCCGTCGCGCGAGAGCTGGCCGGCCCCGCAGAGGCTGGCCGCGTCCGCGACGCGTTCGTTGTTGATGTAGGCGCCACCCTGCTGGACGAGGCGCTTTGCCTCGCCCTTGGACTCGACGAGTCCCGCCAGTACGAACAGGGCGGCAGCGGTGCTTCCCTCGCCGTCCAGGCTCGCGCGTGGTACCTCCACGGTGGGCGCATCGGGAAACAGATCACCCAGGTTGGCCGCCGCGGCATTCAGGGTCGCGCCACCGAACAGGGCCGCGCTCGCCTCCTCCACCCGGCGGGTTTCGTCGGGCCCGTGCACGATGGTGGTGATCTCGCGTGCGAGCCTGCGCTGGCCCTCGCGCTTGTCCGGCGCGTCTGCGTGGTCGCGGACGATCCGCTGCACGTCCTCCTCGGGCATCGTGGTGAAAAGCCGCAGGTACTTCCCCACGTCGGCGTCCTCGGTCCTCATCCAGTATTGGAAGAAGTCGTAGGGCGAGGTCATCTTGGCATCGAGCCAGACGCTGTTCCCCTCGCTCTTGCCGAACTTCTGCCCGGAGGCCGTCATGAGCAGGGGGAAGGTGACGCCGTACGCCTTGCCGCGCAGGGACTTGTGGACCAGGTCGGCACCCGCCGTGATGTTGCCCCACTGGTCGCTGCCTCCGCATTGGACGCGGCAACCCTCATGCTCGTAGAGCCAGGCGAAGTCGTACGACTGAAGCAGCATGTAGCTGAACTCGGTGAAGCTGATGCCCACCTCGGATTCGAGCCGCGCCTTGACGGACTCCTTCTCCAGCATGTCGCTGATGCGGAAGTACTTCCCGACGTCGCGCAGGAAGTCCACGAACGACATGGCGCCAAGCCAGTCCCAGTTGTTTACGACCTTCGCCGCGCAAGGTCCGGAGAAGTCGAGGAACTTGGCCAGTTGGAGGCCGATGAGCCGCGTGTTCTCGCGGATCGCCTCCACGGAGAGCATCGTGCGCTCGGTCCTCTTACCGGACGGATCGCCGATCATTCCCGTGCCGCCGCCGGCCACGGCTATGGGCCGGTGCCCGGCCATCTGGAACCGCTTCAGTCCCATGATGACGACGAGGTGCCCGATGTGGAGGGAAGGCGCCGTCGGATCGAAACCCGCGTAGACGACGAGCGACTCGCGGTTGGCGAGGTCCTCGAACTGGGGATCTGTGACGGCGTCGAAGTGGCCGCGGTCCTTCAGCGCCTGGATGATGTTCGCGTTCGGCATGGTCCACCTGCACGGATGCCCCTCTCGGGGAGGGGGGAGCGTGCGGTGAAGTGCCCCGCCGCGCAAGGCAGTTTGCGCGGCCTAGCCCCCCGGGATCCCGGCGCGGGAATCCGGGCCGGGCGCGACAGAGTTCCAGAACCGCGCCGAGCGCAGGCGCCGGTCAAGGTGGTGCTCCGCGTGGAGCATCAGGCCCCTGACGAGCTGTTGGGCGAGCGGCGGATGCAGCCTTGCCAGTGCGGCGTCCTCGCCGCCGGCTGCGCACGAGTGCAGGAGGCGGACCGCCTCGGGAGGGAGTGGGAAGTAGTCCTCCCGCGCGGCCATGAGGGGCCAAGCGGGCGCGTGCAGTGGCTGCGATCCGTCCAGCGTCACGCGGCCGCGGCTGATCTCCAGCCAGAACACGCGTGGCTTGGGATCGGACCGGTGCGCGAGCACCGCGGGATCGATGGCGGGGGAGTGGCCGCTGGCTGCGAGAATCCGAAGCAGCCAAAGGGCCGTCCTCGCGTCGATCGATGCGGGCGCAGCGGAGGCCAGGTCGTCGAGTCCGCGCACCACGAGCTCCACCATCTCGCGGGCGGATTGGTGCGCCATGCAGCACGCCGCGGCGACCTCGGCGATGACGGCCCCGCACGCGAGCCGCGCGGGCTGCTCGGCAAACTCGGGATGCGCGTGGAGGGTGGCGGCATCGCGCAGGGTTGCGATGTCCGCGTCCTCGTGCATGTGGACCGTGAGCTCCGTGAGCGCGAGGGGTTGAAGTGCGGCGGCAACTTGGCTCTTCGCTCGTCGCGCACCTTTGGCCATGATGGACAGCGGGCCGTGCTCGGCGCTCAGGACGTGCGCCACTTCTGAGGACTCTCCCGAGTCGTAGACGCCGAGCACGATGGCGTTCAGGCGCGCGATCACGGTGGCGGCGACCCTGCGGCGGTGCGCGGCGAAAGCACGAACAGGATCGCGCTTCCCATGGCGCATGAGTAGAGGACGAGGGCCCCCAGGGACTTGGCGAAGGGAAGGCGCATGTCGAGCCAGGCGCAGGCGTTCCAGCCGGCGTGGAGGAAGACGGCGGCTCCGAGCACGCCGATCACGAGCGGCAGCGCGCGGGCCCGGCCGCGGCCCGTCATCGCCGCACCGAGCCAACTTCCCCCCACCCCGTGCATCACCGAGACCAGGAGGAGCCTTTCCATGACATACACCCCGAGCGCGGAATTGGGCAGGAAGGCGACCAGGAATCCAAGCGGGCCGTGCGCCGTGGAGCCCGTGGACCTCCCCGCCAGCGCCTCACCCGCGCGCACGAAGAAGTGCACGTTCTCCGTCATCGCGAATGCGAGTCCCGCCGTGGCTCCGACTACCAGGCCGATCCGCCTGTCATCCCAGGGGAACACGGAGGCAACCAGCAGGATCGCGCCCGCCTTCAACGCCTCCTCAACCGGGGGTGCCAGCAGGACCGAGACCGCCTGATGAATGGGAAGGGAGGGGGGCTGTCCCCCCGCTGTGGCCAAAATGGACCTCACGATGAGGATGGCGAAGCCTGCCGCGCCAAGTCCGCCGCCCGCCAATGCCCCGAAAAACCTGCGGTCGCCGACTTCGTTCCATCCGGCGAGTCCGCGCAGTGCCATGGCCAGGGCCATCAGCGGAAACACGGAGAGCACAACGGGGCCGATCATTCCCCGAACCGTTCCGCGGGGACTCTGGAGCTGATTTCCTGAATCGCACGGTCGATGGGAATGACGAACTCCTCCTTGGACTGCGCATGGCGAAGCGCGATGCAGCCATGCTCCCACTCGCGTCCCCCGAGGATGGCGATCCACTCCGCACCAAATCGATCCGCAAGCCGCAGGTGCTTGGCGAGATTCTTCACCTCGTGGAAGAACCAGCACGCGACGCCCGCAAGGCGCAGTTCCGATGCAAGGTCGAGCGCCTCGGCCTCGACACCGGCGTCGAAGTACGCGGCGAGCACTCGGGGTTCGAGTGCCTCCACGCAGGACGTTTCTTCTTCGCCCGCAGGCATTCTGACCTCGATGTACGGCACGCGGCCCGAGTCAGTAAGACCCCTGTGCACTTGCGGGGGAGGCTGCGCGGGATGGGCCCCCGCGAAGTCCGATGCGAGGCGGCTGGCCTCCATCGCGGCCGTGTCCGATCCCGCCCCCAGGTGGATGAACCTCGTGCCTTCCCCGGGGTGGCGGACGATGAAACGGAGGTTCGTTTCAGCCCGGAACATTCCCCGTGCGACGGTGAGGGCCAGGAAGCGTTCGGTTGCGTCCCCCGGGCCCGAGGGAAGTTCCGGGGCGGGTCGTGCGCCCGTCAGCGCCGCAAAACGCGAGAACGTCCTCAGGTGAGGGGGGAGCGGCGCCCCGGCGTTCACGGCCGGACCGGGTCGGGCGTCGAGAGAATCGCCTGGAGCTTCACCGCGATGATGTCGATGGCGACGTGGTTCTTCCCTCCGCGCGGGATGATGATGTCGGCGTACCGCTTGGTGGTTTCGCAGTACTCGCGGTGCATGGGGCGCACCGTCGTTCGGTACTGGTCCACAATGGACTGGAGCGCACGGCCGCGGTCGCGCACATCCCGCTCGAGCCTCCTGATGAAGCGGATGTCCGCGTCCGCATCGACGAAAATCTTGATGTCCATGAGCGACCGGAGCCCCTCGTCCTGCAGCACGAGGATGCCCTCAACGATCACGACGCGCGCCGGCTCGACGCGCCGTGTGTCGCGCATGCGCCCGTGCGTCGCATAGTTGTAGATGGGAACTTCGATCGCCTCGCCCGCCCGCAGCTTGCGCAGGTGCCGGATCAGCAGTTCCGAGTCGAACGCGTCGGGGTGGTCGTAGTTTATCTTCGCGCGGTCCTCCAGCGAGAGCTCGCTGTAGTCGCGGTAGTACGAGTCGTGGCTGATGAGCGCGACCGACTCCCCGCGAAGGCGCGAGGCGATCTCCTGCGCAATCGTGGTCTTGCCCGAGCCACTACCCCCGGCGATGCCGATGATCACGGTGTCCACGGCTAGGTCTTCCTCCTCGTGAGCGCTTCTGTGGCCTGGATGAGGCGGGTGCGTAGCGGCTCCGGGAGGGGTTGAATCGCCGCGAGCGCCTCACCGCGCAGCCGCTCGCAATAGTGAGTCGCGTCGTCCAGCGCGCCGCTCCTGCGGAACAGCTCGGCAACCCATGCCACATCCGCCGGGCTGGTCTCCTCCCGCGGCTTGTCGAGAACGTCGTACATTCGCGCGCAGTCATCCGCCGCGGCGAGTTCAGCGGCCGCGGCCACAAGGTAGCTCCGCTTGCCCTCGCGGATGTCGCTGCCCACCTCGCCCCGCCCCTTCCCCTCGGTCAGGTCGATGACGTCGTCCACGACTTGAAACAATGGCCCGACGGCGTGTCCCAGCCTGCGCAGATGCGCGAGCACCTCCTCGCCTGCGCCCGCTATGATCGCACCCCCGAGCATGGGCGCCGCCAGGTAGTATCCCGTTTTCTCGCGCACGATGCGCAGGTAGTCCTCGCGGGAAAAGGTCCGGCTGGCGCGCGCGTTCATGTCGAGGCACTGCCCGATGTGCGTGTGGTCCGCGATCTCGCTCATCAGCCGCAGCAGGCGGAGTCGCGTTCCCGCATCCCACTCGTCCCCGCAAACCATCGTGTCGAGGACCTTGCACACGAAGTAGTCGCCGATGTTGATCGCCTGGGGGACGCCGTACCGCCGGTGGGTCGTCGGCCGGCCCCGCCTCATGAGGTCGCCGTCCTCGATGTCGTCGTGGACGAGGGCGAAGTTGTGGAACAACTCGATCGCCAGCGCGAAGGGCATGGCTTCCTCCACGGAGGCACCCAGGCATTCCGCCGTGACAAGGCACAGGACCGGCCGCAGGCGCTTGCCTCGCGAGGCCTGGTCCCCCTGGTCGAGCCCAAGGGCGTAGAGCACCCCGTCGTGCAGGTTCTCGACCTGCTCCTCGCGGCGGATCAGGTCCGACAGAGCCTCGTCAACCAGCGGGGAGAGGCGCGCGACGTCGTCTAGGAAGTCCAGGCCCGGCTGGGCTCCCGTCGTCATTCGGAGGGCTCCCCGTCGACGGAGAAGGGTGCGAGCGCCAGGATCGCAGCACCCCGCCAGAAGGCCGACTCGTGGGGATGGAACTTCGGGTGGTGGAGCGGGAAGTGCGCCGCGCCCTCGTGCTCCACCCCGAGGAATCCGAACGCGCTCGGGACCTCACGGCAGTAGTAGGCGAAGTCCTCGCCGCCCATGGTCTTGAAGTCGTGCGAGATGTTCTTCGCCCCGAGGACCGCACACGCCGCGCGCGTCATGATGCGCGCCGCGCCGACGTCGTTCACGAGCGCGGGGTAGCCCTCGTCGATGTCCACAATGGCCTCGCACCGGTAGGCGGCTGCGGTGTGCTGTGCCACCTCGCGCACATGCCGGTTGGTGGCCTGGAGCTTCTCCTGGGTGAACCCGCGCGTCGTGCCGACCAGTTCGACCTCCTCCGGGATCACGTTGTGGGCGTGACCGCCGTGGAAGCTGCAGATGGAGACGATGGCCTCGTCGAACGGATTGGTTCGGCGGGCGGCTATCTGCTGCAGCGCGACGACGATGGCGGAGGCCGCGAGGACCGGATCCGTCGTTTCGTGCGGGGTGGCGGCGTGTCCCCCGCGCCCGCGCACCGTTATCTTTGCCACGGTCGCGCCCGCCATTTGGGGGCCCGGCACGACGCTGAGCGAACCCACGGGGAGCCACGGCCGCACGTGCAGCCCGAAACAATGCACCACCTTGTTCAGTGCGCCCCCGGAGATGAAGTCCAGCGCGCCGCCAGGGGGAACCTCCTCCGCGTGCTGGAAGAAAAACCGCACCGAGTACGGCAACTCGGCCTGCCGCGACGCGAGGAGCTTCGCCGCCCCGAGCAGCATCGCGCAGTGCGAGTCGTGCCCGCACAGGTGCCCGACCCCGGGGGAACCGGAGGAGAAGGTGAGGCCGGTCTCCTCCTGGATGGGAAGCGCATCCATGTCGGCGCGCAGCGCGACAAACTTGTCCGGGTTCCGGGGCGAGACTAGGTCGGCAAAGAACCCATGGTTCCGGGGATGGACGCGGACGGGCTGCATGCCGAGGGCGCGAACCTCCGCGGACAGGTACGCTGCCGTCTGCTCCTCTTGGTAGCTGAGTTCCGGGTGGCGGTGGAGGTGGCGACGGTGCCCTGCAATCCAGGGCTGCAATTCTTCGGCTTCCCTTGCGATCGTGTGGTTCATGGCGCGCTCGGCATTCTTGGCTTTGGATACCTCGGGGCTCGGCTGCCCAGCACCCGGCCCGTCACTCGCAACTCGTCACGCGCCACCCACATCATCCGTCGATCAGAGAAACGGGTTCCGCTTCCCGGGGCGGCTCCGCAGTGGCAGCAGGGCAGCAAAGAACAGCACGGCCCCCGCGGGGATCAAGCTCCCGATGAGCCACCAGAGCTGGCCTGTGTTCAGGTAGAGCAGGAGCCCGGCGAGGGCGAGCGAAACAGCGCCGATGCCACCGAGCAGGCGCCGGACGACCCCGCCTAGTAGGGATTCAAGGCTGCTCAGGTCCGATTGGTGCAGCCTCAGGCGGATCTCATCGCGATCAAGGCGGCGGATCGAGCGCCGAAGCTCCCTCGCCACCGCGCGCAGTTGGTTCGCGGCCTCCAGCACGCGGTCCTTCAGGGGCTTCCTGTCGAAGATGTCCTTGCCGGCCAGGATGCGCTTCACGATGGGCGTGGCGAACTTGATCGCGTTGAAGTGCGGGTCGTGGGCATAGCCGATGCCCTCCACCAGGGCGGCGGCGCGTGCGAGGTACACGAGTTGGTCGGGCAGGCGGAGCGGGAACTTGTAGAACGTGCGGAGGATCTCGAACGCTATCTCCTGAATCTGGCGCGGCGTGGCGTCGGTGTTGAGCCGGATGCTCATCAGGGTCTCGGCAGCCTCGCACAGCGCACCGCGGTTGGTCTCGGGCTCGACCATGCGCAGCCGGTAAAAAATCTCCACGATTCCGTCCACGTCCTGGAGGATCGCACAGTAGACCAGACGCAGCATCTCGGCGCGGACCATCGGCTCGATCTCCACCGACATGCCGTAGTCCACGATGGCGATCCTGCCCCCGGACATCACGATCAGGTTCCCCGGGTGCGGGTCCGCGTGGATGTACCCGTGCACGAGCGTCATGCGGAGGTAGGTCTCCACGAGCAGCGTCACCAGGTCGAGCGGCTGGATTCCCATCGCGAGCACGGCCTCGCGGTCGTCAATCCGGCATCCGGAGCAAAACTCGAACGCAACCGTTCGGCGGGACGTAAGCTCGCCGATGCACTCGGGGATGACGATGCGCGGGTCCTCCCGCAGGTTCGCGCGAAGGCGCGCCGCGTTCGCCGACTCGTTGCGGTAGTCCATCTCCAGAGTCACGACGCGGAGGAACTCCCGCCAGCAGGCGCGCATGGAGCGCACCATGTAGGAGTCCGTGAAGGTCTCGAACAGTCGGATGATGAAGTCGAGTACGGCCATGTCCGCCGCGACGATCTGCTCGATCCCTGGTCGCAGGACCTTGAACGCGATGTCGCGCCCGCGGTAACGGGCGCGGTGGACCTGCCCGAGCGACGCCGCCGCGATAGGCACAGGGTCAAACGCCTCGAAAATATCCGACGGGTCTCGACCCAGCTCCGCGCGCACGATCTCGCGGACGCGCTCCACCGGGAACGGTGGCACCTTGTCCTGCAGCTTCTTGAGTTCCTGCGTGTAGACGAGGGGCAGGATGTCCTCGCGGACGGCGAGCACCTGCGGGCCCTTGATGAACGTCGGCCCGAGGCTGCCGAGAACACGCGTCAGGTCCCTCGCGCGTGCGGCGTGCTCCTCCTCCGTGCGTTCCACCGGCACGCCGAAGAGCAGCTTCCCCTTGAAGTCGCGGATGAAGCTGATGACGAACGGCAGGAGCCTGAGGAAGACGTAGATGGGCCTGAGGATCGGCAACGGGGGCTCCCGCTTGGGCTCGCCTGCCCGCCGCAAACAGTGCGGGGCATGACGCGCCCGGAGCATCCTCCGGCGTCCGACTCGGGAAAAGCGGATTTGGCTGGGGGTGGCTGGGAAGAGTCCCTGATGACAGGGGGCCCCATTCCAAGTATCCGGAGGGCCGGCCCGTAGCGTGGAAGGCCCCCGGGAACGTGGGCTTCCTCAGCCAAGCTCAAATCTGCACCGGCCTCCTGCCCGCGCCCTACTCCAGCCCCACGACTTTTGTCTTCAACTCGGCGAGCGAGGGGTTGAACTTCTCGTACACGGGCTTGTACTTCGAGTCGACGAGGACGACGTAGGGGAGGCGGATGATGCGGCGCTGCTCGATGATGTCCTTAACGTCGCTGGCACGGGTCTCCAGGCAGATGAAGTCCTTGAGCTGCGAGGAGAGGTCCGGGTCGGCGCTGATGGCGCGCATCAGGTTCTCGCTCGGACGGGAGCCGGGAAGCGTGATGACCCAGAAGAGCTTCTTCCCTGTGAGGCGCGCGGCGGCGAAGCCCGCGTTGCGGTCGTCCTCCCAATCGAGCGTCCCGCCCCAGCGCTTTTTCGTTTCGGTGCGGACCTGGTTCGCGGCAAACCTCGGAGTGTATTGCGCAAGCCATTGGCCGTTGGGCTGCTTCGCCATGTAGACTACCGAATTGCCGTCCTGCGAAACGTCCGTCACGCACGGATCGGAGAGCCACTCACGCGTGTTCGCGACGATCTTGTACTGGACGAAGCCTTCCGAGATTGGGCCAATGTAGGACTCCCAGACGTTTGGCACGGGGGTGGGCTGCATCGCCTTGCGTGGCTCGGAGACGGTGCGGTTGGAGATGCCCTGCCAGCCATCCCACGAGCCGACGACGTGGGCCTGGGAGGCGTGACGGCTGAAGAAGCGCACGCGGAGGTAGCCCTCGCCCGTCTGCTGGTGGGTGAAGGCCACGGGGAGCATCTCGACCGTGGGCACGTAGCTCGGCCAAGGCGGCTCCTGAAGGGAGAAGTCCACGGCCGAGCCCATCATCTGTCGCTGCCCCGGCGTGTTGTCGAAGTCATCCTTGGCGCGGGGGAGGTCAGGCGGCCCTGGGATCCACTGGTTGCCATTGATGGCGTATTTGAAGATGTGTGTGCCAGGGGTCAGGGGGGCGAAAATCTCGAAGACGCCCTCCTCGTCCGGGCCGAACATCTTGGCGGTCGGCTCCTGGATGGCGTTCCCGTCCGACCCACCCCATCCGTTGAAGGTGCCCGCCAGGTACACGCTCTCGGCCCCAGGTGCCTTGACGCGAAACAGCATCCCTGTCGGCGTGTGGACCAGTGGGAGCGGTTCGGCCGGGATTTGGGCATAAACGGCGGGAGGCAGCACCATCGCCAGGGTGAGGAGTACTGCCTTAAGGAGGCGCGACGAGCGGATCATGGGTTGGTGTCCCGGTCCTGATGGTACCATTGCGAGCGACGAAGAATGTTCAGCATGGGAAGCGCTTTAGTCCAGAGTTTTCGCTGCCGGGTGAATGGTGGCGAGATATCCCCGGGCGCCCCTGGGCATTTCGTTCAAGAATGAGCGTCAAGTTGGCGAAGGGGTTTGGCCCGGTCCGCGAGCACCTCGGACCTTGCCAGGACGGTCAGCATGCGCCCCGTCGCGTTCTCCGCGATCAGGGCCGTCTCCGCTGTCCGCGGTCGGCTCATGAACACGTACAATGGAAAGACAGCCGGCAGGACGACCAGGGCGGCGAGCGCCGTGGCATCCGAGGCCGTGTCGAGGTAGAGCAGCACCCCGACCATGGCCCCAGCGACGAGCAGGAGCACGGGACTGTGGGCCACAGGGTGAAGGTCCTTTAGCACGGAGGGGTCCCGGCCCATCTCATTCCTGATCCTTCGGAGGGCCATCTGCGCAAGGATGGGGGGGGCGCCCAGAAGTTCCACCTCCCCAAGCTCCCGCAGGAGGCGGTGAAACGCGATGCGCGTGAGCGCGAGAGTCCCTGCGCAGGCAACGGCGAGCCGCACTCGGAAGTCGCCGCTTCCGGGGCCTTCCGCAAACCCGCCGAAGACGGCTATCACGAGCGCCGGTACCATCACGCCGCGCAGGAGCTCGATTGCCCTGGCTGCGTCGCGCCGTTTCAGCCACTCCACGAGGAACGCGTTGGGGTTCGGCGTGAGGGCCAGGTCCTGCACCGAGATCGGATTCGTAAGCAGGTTGCGCACCGCGAGCCAACGCAGGTGCCGTGTGAGCGTGTCGCGCACGATGAGCACCGCGAGCACGGCGGTGTAGACGCCCCGCACCAGAGGAAAGTCAACGGACTCCGTTATGGCCCAGCCGAGGAGGCCGGCGCCGGCCGAGGCGGCGAGGGCGTGGGCGCACTCGCGTGCTGATGGTGGGTTCAACCGCACTAGCCGCGGCGCCGGAGCCGCGCCACCACGAAGGCATCGGTCCCATGGCGGTGGGGGAGCGTCCTCCATACTCCGGGTGCAATCGCGAGCGGCGCGGGGTCGAAAGGAAGGCCGTCCGGGGGGGTGGCCGGGGCGAACTCCCCGTGACGGGCGAGGAACCGCGCAACCTGGCGCGGCCCCTCCTCCCGCGTGAAGGAACAGACCGCGTAGACCAAGTGCCCGCCTGGGCGCACGAGCCCCGCGTGCCGATCCAGCAAATCTCCCTGGAGCGCCACAAGCTCCACCATGTCCGCGGGCTTCCTTCGCCATCTGATTTCGGGATGCCGCCTCAGCGTGCCCAACCCCGTACACGGCGCGTCCAGAAGCACCAGGTCGAAGGACTCGAGTTGCATGGAAGGCAGCAACTCGGGGGCGAGGCCGACCCTGACCTCCTGGATCATGCCCAGTCTGCGGAGCGTCTGGCGAAGGCGGGTCAGTTTGTGCTCCGTGACGTCGAGGGCCGTGACCGACCCGCGGCGGTGCATTGCATCCCACATTGCGGCCGTCTTGCCCCCCGGGGCTGCGCAGGCATCGAGGACCTGCATCCCGGGACGAGCGCCGCAGAGCGCCACGGCGACCTGGGCCGCCTCGTCCATCGCCGTCACGTGCCCCGCCCTGAAGGACGGCAGCCTATCGGGCGCAATCCCCCGCGAGTTGATGATGACGCACTCCGGCAGGAAGCGCCCACGGTCCACCTCGACGCGCGCGCCGGCTGCGAAGGCCAGTTCGGACTCGAGCGAACGGCGCACCGCCTCCGCAGCCGCGGGATCGCCGGGACCCACGATGCGCAGGTGCAGCGGTGCCGGTTCGTTCATCGCGGCGAAGGCGGCTGGCAGGTCCTCGCCCGCCAGCGACTGCCCGGCCTCCGCCGCGATCCAGTCCGCGATCGAATGGCGCAGGGGCCACGGCGTAGCCTCCGTGGGCAGCAACTCGCTGCGGTCCCGGGACACCACGCGCCGGAGGATCGCGTTGGTGAGCCCCTGGTAGCTGCGCTCCGTCCGGTGCATCGCGACCAGTCGGACGGCATCATCCACGATGGCGTGCGCAGGTATCCGGTCCAGAAAGAGCGCCTGGTAAATGCCGAGGAGGAGCGACTCGTGGACGGCGCGTGCGCCTTCCGGGAGCGGGCGCTCCAGGTAGATGGCAAGGACGTGCTCCAGCCAAAGTCGCTGGCGGTTGACTCCGCCGACCAGCTCCCTTGCAAGTCCGAGGTCGGCGGGGGAGAGCGGGTAGCGAGCCTTGCGCGCCTCGAGGATGTCTTCTATCCCGGGGGCATCACGGCGTGTCGCGGTGAGGAGCACGTCGAGCGCGAGCGCGCGCGCGGCGGCGGGTGGCTTCGCCGATGCGGCGAGGGCCTTGCCGCGCTGCTGGCTCGTGCGGCGCCGCGCAGGGGGTGGCGCGTCCCCCGGCCGCATGGGCTCAGTGCTCCGCGATGCGGGGAACGGATGTGCGCGACGCCCCGGCCGGGGCCGGATCCGCGCCGCCCCGCCGGACATGGGCGAAGATGCTGAATCCCACATAGACCGTGAACGCACCCACGAGGATCATCGGGAGGTGCGTCCAGAAGATGAACACCAGCGCTGCCGCAAAAACCACCGCGACGAGCGCATTCGCATTGGTCTGCGTCCTCCTGACGAGGAAGGCGAGCTTCGCGAAGGGGATCGTGCTGACCATCAGCGCCGAAAGGGCGATCATGAGGATAAGGATCAGCCTGTGCAGGTTCCGCGTATCGTCCATGTAGCGCTGGACGAACAGGTATGCGGAAACCACCACGCCCGCCGCCGCGGGGATCGGCAGGCCCGTGAAGTAGCGCCGCTCCTCCGTCGTGACCTGGGTGTTGAACCGCGCGAGGCGTATCGCGCCGCACACCACGAACAGCGCGCACGCGCCCAGTGCGAGGTTTGGCGCCCAGGCGTGCAGTTCGACGCCACCTCGCTCGATCTGGGTCAGGCGCTGCTGCATCAGGAAGGCGGGGGCCACGCCGAATGCGACCACGTCCGCCAGGGAGTCGTACTGGAGGCCGAAGCTGCTCGCCGAGCGCGTCAGGCGCGCGACCGGGCCGTCCAGTGCATCGAACACAGCGGACATCAGGATCAGGTAGCAGGCCTTGTCGAACTCGCCCTGCGTCGAGGCGACCAGCGAGAACATCGCGCAAAACAGGCTCGCGCTCGTGAACAGGTTCGGCAGGAGGTAGACGGTCTTCCTGCGCCGGCGCAGCTTGCGCAGGGCGGGAGTCTCCTCGGGACCCGCTTGTCCGTTCACCGCCGCCCGCCTGCGGAGAGGGCGCGGGGTGGCTCTGCCGTCACGGGATCCTCCTCCACTATCGCGGGTATCACCGCGAGCAGCGTCGAGCCGCCGGACACCTTCTGGCCTACCTTCACCCGAACCTTCGCATCCATCGGGAGGAACACCTCAACCCGGGATCCGAATTGGATCAGTCCGTAGCGCTCACCGCGGCGCAGTTCCGCACCCTTGCGGACGTAGCACACGATCCTGCGCGCGATCGCGCCGGTGATCTGGCGGACCCCCACCACGCGGTCGCCCGAGGCGAGCCAGACCGTGACGTTCTCGTTCTCCTCGGAGCACTTCTCGTTCATCGCGTTCATGAACTTGCCCTTCTTGTGGGTGACCTTGGTCACCCGGCCGGAGACGGGGGTGCGCTGTATGTGCACGTTGAATATGTTGAGGAAGACGGCGACGCGGCGCGCGCGCCCGCCGGGCATCTCGGCGCAGGGCACCTCGATGATCGAGGCGACCTTTCCGTCCGCAGGACAACACACCACGCCCTTGCCACCAGCGATGCGGCGGTGCGGGTCGCGGAAGAACCACGCCACGTAGCCGGCCAATACTCCCGGAACCACCGCGGAGACCATGACCCAAAGTCCAACACGGCCCCCGGCGAACCAGCCGCCCAAAAGCAGCGCGAAGGCAAGAAGCTTCAGGGGCACGATGAACTTGTAGGCGGGCCTTGCGATCCCGAACGGGGATGGCGGGAATGCTCCGGTCATGTCCAGAACAGACTCCAACACTCGAGTATGCGGGCCGGCGCCCTGCCCGTGCCCCGCGAAGACTCCCCAAGGCGCCTGAGGCGTGCAAGCCCTTCGCGCAGGCACACCGTGGAACCACCCGCTCCTAGTCGGGCTTGCCGGCATGGCCATGGTGCTCCTGCTTACCTTCCCCGCCGCGTCCCGGAGGCTCGGCGGGGACGACCTCACTCATCTGGTGACTTATCCAAGGGCCAACGACGGCCTCACCCTGCTCCAGGTGGCGAAGCTGAACCACTGGCAGGAGTACGGACCTTCGGAGCGGCACTGGCGTCCGCTATCGAAGCTCATGTGGCGGTTCCTCGCGACGAAGGACCGGGACCAGACGCGGCACCTGTGGCTCGCGACGGGCGTGCTCGCGGGGCTCTGTGCAGGACTGCTTGGGGCGATCCTGCGAGCGCGTTGGCTGCCGGAGTGGGCTCCTTGGGCGGCACTTCTGATTCTGGCGCACCCGATGAGCGCGGACGTGACACTCCCTTTCGTCGGGCAGTCGGACTTGTTGGCGGCGGCGGGTCTCCTCGTCGGAGTCATCGGCTTCGCGCGCGGCGGATGGTGGCGCGCAGCCGGCGCAGCGGGGGTCGCGATTTCCATCCTCGCAAAGGAAAGCGGGCTCCCCGCCCTCGTGGCCATTCCTGCCGTGGTCGCGCTGATGCCGGCCTCGCGTCGCATCAGGACGCGCAACGCCGTTTGGGCTGCCGTCCTGACGGCATGCGTGATCGGCGTACGGTTCATCGCGCATGGGGTGATCTCTCCCCCAGAGACGTTTTCCACGGGTGAGGGCACATTCCTCATGCGGGCTGGGGAGCGGTACCCGGGGGTGTTCGAGACACTGGGGCGCTATGCCTGGGGGATCATGACACTCGCGGTGAGCGGCTACGACAACTGTCACTTGAAGGCGCCTGGATCGTCGGCGGGGTGGTACCCCGTGCTAGGCTGGGCGGCGGCGTTGGGCGGTTTTGTGGGCCTCGCGTTGTTGCTTCGCCCCTCGCGCGCCAGTCGCGGCTCCGCGCGCAGTTTGCGCCTGGGGAGAGTCGCTGCGGCGGGTCTCCTGTGGGCAGGTTGCTTCATCGGCATCTACCTGCACATCATCCCCATCGGCGCGATTTGGCAGGGCAGGTTCGCGTTCCTGTCGCTCATGGGACTGGTTGCCGTACTCTGCGCGCTCGCGGGCACGATGCCGCGCGAGAGTGGGGGGTGGCTCGCATGCGGACTGCTCGCCGTGGGCTTGCTCGGCGGCATCAAGTCCTACCGCCGCGCGGCCGACTTCAAGTCCCCGCTCACCCTGTGGCAGTCCGAGGTCGCCATGCACCCGCAGAACTCGTTTGCAAAGCGATGCCTGGCCCTCGAGCTCAACAGGGCGGGGAAACCGCGGGAGGCTCTCCAACCTGCGCGCGAAGCCACCGAGGGTCGCCCCTGGGACGGGGATGCGTGGCGCACGCGGGGACTCGTCGAGACCGCACTCGGCATGCGGGCGGAGGCGGTGGTCTCGTTCGAGCGATCCATCCCCATCACACCCTACCTCGCCGCGGTGCACGTTCAGGTGGCCGACCACCTGATCGCGTTGGGCCGGTTCGAGGAGGCTGAGCGCCATTTGAATGTCGTCGCGGCGAGGTCACCGGATGCGCCGGCCCTGGCAAAGCTGCGAAAGGCGCTGGAGGACGGCAGGCGGGGACCTGGGTCTATGTGACAGGCCCAACAAATTTAGCTATGGCAAACTTCGTCCTTGCCGCCGTATAGAGTTAGCCGTAGCTAACTCCGCGACGCACCCAACGCCAACGCAAGCTCACACACGACCATGGCATCAACATACGGCAGTCCCTCAGCGACCCTATCGAGCTTCCTCGGGCGATTCATCTTGATGCTCGCAACAGTGGCGCTCTTCGCATGCGGGGCACCGGAGCCCCCGCAACCGCCTGCGTCCCCCAAGGCGGGCCCCTTCACCGCGGTCGCAACCGTGGGTATGGTGGGGGACATCGTTCGCAACGTGGCAGGACCGCGGGCGGAAGTTACGGCGATCATGGGCGCGGGGGTTGATCCGCACCTCTACACTCCAACGCGGGACGACGTGGCCCTGCTGGCGCGCGCCGACATAATCTTCTACTCCGGGCTTCTCCTGGAGGGGAAAATGGGCCAGACGCTCGACTCCTTCGGCAAGAAGAAGACTGTTGTCGCTGTCACCAGCCGGATCCCTGATGAGTACCTCTTCCACACGACTGAGGGGCACCACCCGGACCCGCACGTCTGGATGGACGTTTCCGGGTGGATGAAGGCAACCGAGGCCGTGGTCGATGCGCTCGCAGAGTACGACCCCTCCAATGCGCAGGAGTACCGCGACCGTGGCGCCGCCTACCTTGCGGAACTTCGGCGACTGGACGAATATGCGCGGGAAGTGCTTCGGTCCATTCCCGAGGAGAGCCGCGTCATGGTCACCGCGCACGACGCCTTCTCCTACATGGCTCGGGCGTATGGGCTGGAGGTTCACGGCATCCAGGGCATTTCCACGGAGTCAGAAGCCGGCTTGGCCGACCTCAAGCGGCTCGTGGATCTGCTCGTGGAGCGCAGGGTGAAGGCCGTCTTCGTCGAGTCGAGCGTCTCTGAGAAGAACGTGCGCGCGCTGATCGAGGGAGCGAAGTCCAGAGGGCATGCGGTGGAGATCGGTGGTGAGCTCTACTCCGACGCAATGGGTCCGTCGGGCACGTACGAAGGCACCTACATCGGGATGATCGACCACAACGTCACGATCATCGCGCGGAGCCTGGGTGGCTCGGCGCCGGAGCTGGGAATGCAGGGTCGCCTTCGACCACCGAAGTGAACTTGTGCATGGACGCCGCCGGGCCCGGAATCGACCGTTCGCCCGGAGGATGCGCCGCTTGGACCTGACAGCAGCGATGCACGCGCGGTTGGCCGGAGCCACACGGTGGCTCTCGCGACGCTCTGCGGCCACGCGTCCGAATCCCCTCCCCTCGGGCTCCCGGCAGCGCATCCTCGTCGTCGCGCAGTCACTCGATCCCGAACACATTCGCCTGGCGCTCGACGCCATCGAGTCGCATCACCCCGGATCGCTGGTCCACGTCCTGACGGACCGTGCTTGCGCTGGGCTCGGCGAGTTCGCGGACCTAACCGTGGAGTGCGGGCTTTGGGAGACCGGTCCGGCGATGACCGACCCGGCCGTTTTGCTCCAACTTCATCCCTGGCCCTACATAAGTCCGGAGCGAACCACCACGCTCGCCGGGCTCCGGTCGGTGACCCGGCGGCTGGCCCGTGCGTTTCCGCGCGCGCACGCGTGGGTGCACATGCGCAACCTGGACCTGTATGGGTTGGGGAGAGCCGAGGCTGCCACGCGTCGGGTGTGCGGGGCACTCGGGGCGGCCCTGCGACCGGCAGTGATGGCGCTCGAGGAGTCCCAACTCCAGCGCGTCGTCGAACCGCTGCTTCCGAGGGCCCGCTCCTGGTCCGGCGCTGAGGTCTGCACCCACGCTGCGGCGGTTCCCGTGTTTCTGCAACCGCGCCGAATCTCGTTCTGCCCGGAGTGCGGAATGGGCATCACCCCGCCGGGCGGCCTGCCCGCAGACGTGGATTCGGGCGACTACTACGGCGAGGGATACGCAACGCGCGGGAAGTTCATCGGATGGCGGGAGTTTGAACGCTCCGCCCGCGAGGAGACGGACAGGCTCGGCGAGGCGATGGGGGCATTGCTGCCCGGGGAAGGCTGCGCCGCCCCCCCCAGCGAGTTGCCCAGCGTCCTCGACTTCGGCTGCGGCAACGGGCGGTTCGCCGCGTTCTGGGCCGGGAGGGGCCATCGCTACGTGGGCGTCGAACCATCGGAACGCAGCGTCGAGTTCGCGCGGCGGCTAGCGAAGCGACAGCGGTTGAGCGACGCGACGTTTGAGGTAGGCGCGCTCGATGCAGCGACGGCTTCCAGACCCCGGGGCGGCTACGGCGTGATCTTCATGTCGCACGTTCTCGAACACATCCCCGACCCCGTCGGGGTGCTCTCCAGTCTTCGCGCCCTCGCGGGTCCCAGTGCGTTGCTGTTCGTCGAGGTGCCCAACGCCTTTGCCTACACGTGGTCGCGGCGCTTCCGCGGGTTCGGGAACTTCGAGCACACCTGGGACTTCACACCTGCGATGCTGATGGCGACTGCGCGTGCGGCGGGATGGATGAGTGCAGGAACCTGGTGCCACCCCGACCCGGACCTTCATCCCTATGTCGCGATGATCGCTCGCAATCCTGCAGGGCCCGGCCCGCCGGCAGCTTGCCCCGGCCCGTCGGACCGGTCCCAATGCGGCTGAGGATACTGGCACCATGGGCAAAGTCGTCGGCATTGATCTCGGCACAACCAACAGCCTCGTCGCCTATGCGGACGCGGGCGGCCCACGCGTCCTGCGCGACGCCAGCGGGGACGGCATCGTCCCCTCGCTCGTGGGTGCGCTCCCGTCGGGCGAGCTGGCCGTGGGGCGCGCGGCGGAGGCACTGCTCATCGGGCGCCCAGGGGATGTGGCCTACTCCGTCAAGCGGCTGATGGGGCGGTCCATGGCGGACGTCGCGGACCTGCTGCCGCGCCTGCCCTACCGCGTCCACGGCGAGGAAGGCGGGGTCCTGCGCATCAAGCTCGGGGTGCGTTGGATGACGCCACCGCAGGTCTCCGCGGAGATTTTGCGCGAGTTGAGGGTGCGCGCGGAACATGTGCTCAGGAGCACCGTCACGCAGGCCGTCATAACGGTACCCGCCTACTTCAACGACGCCCAGCGGCAGGCGACGAAGGATGCCGGTCGCATCGCCGGGCTCGAGGTACTCAGGATCGTCAACGAGCCCACGGCGGCATGCCTCGCATATGGACTCGACGCACGCCGCGAGGGCCGGGTGGCGGTCTACGACTTCGGCGGCGGCACCTTCGACATCTCGATTCTCCGCATCGCGGACGGCATCTTCGAGGTGCTCGCGACGAATGGGGACACGCAGCTTGGCGGAGACGACATCGATCGCGCCGTGGCGCAGTGGCTTCTTGGGCGGGTGGAGGGGGAGGCGACCAGCCGCGCGGGCACGGCGCACCTGCTGTCCGCCCTGAGGCTCGCAGCCGAGCGTGCAAAGATCGCCCTCACGACGGCTTCCTCGACGCATGTTGTCCTCGACCACGAGGGGCGCCGGCTCCTCGACCTGGAGCTGACCCGCGAGGACCTCGAGACCATCATCCGGCCCATCGTGGCGCGCACGCTCGAACCATGCAGGCGAGCGCTCGAGGATGCAGGACTGATCCAGGAGGAGATCGACGAGGTGGTTCTGGTCGGCGGTTCCACGAGGTCTCCCCTCGTCAGGATGATGGTGGGGGAGTACTTCGGACGCGCGCCACACACGGAACTGAACCCCGAGGAGGTCGTCGCGCTGGGGGCAGCCGTGCAGGCGCGCATCCTGGCGGGGGAGGAACGCTCCATACTGCTGCTCGACGTGACGCCGCTCTCGCTCGGCATAGAAGCCTATGGCGGCATCATGCAGCGCATCATCCCGCGCAACACAACAGTTCCCGCCTCCGTCACGGAGTTGTTCACGACGTTCGTGGACGGGCAAACGCACGTGGACGTGCACGTGCTCCAGGGTGAGCGCGAGGTCGCCAATGGCAACCGCAGCCTCGCGCGGTTCAAGCTCGGCCCGCTCCCGCCGCTGCCCGCGGGCATGCACCGCATCGAGGTGACCTTCACCCTCGACGCCGATGGCATCCTCTCCGTCAGGGCCAGGGACCTCCGCACCGGGACCGAGCAGGCCATCCAGGTGAAGTCCACATACGGCCTGACCGACGAGGAGGTCGAATCGATGCTGGTGGCTGCGCAGGATGCCGCCCCGGCCGACGCGGCCCAGCGCGCCCTCGTCGAGGAGCGCAACTACGCGCGCATGGAGATCTCCGCGACGGAGAAGGGCCTGCGGGAGGCGGGGGACCTCCTGGACGAAGTGGACGTGATCGTGATCGAGGAACAGCTCGCCCGCCTGAAGTCCGCCGCCGAGGGGGATGACCTGCTCGCCATCCGGTCGGCGCGCGACCGGGTGGGTGGCGTGACGCAGCCGCTCGCCGTGGCGATGATGAACGCGGCGCTCGTCAGGAGCCTGAAGGGGCGGAAGGCCTCGGAGGTCCTGGGAGCCGACACGGGTGGCGGCCTTTCCCCGGCGCAGGTGAACCCGGGGCACATCGCCGAACACCGCGTCACGCTGGGCGGCGCGCCGGAAGGCTCCTGAAGACGGCGGCATGCGCGGACACCATCGCATCGATCGAGAAACCTTCCGCGATGCGAGCCCGCAGTGAACCGCAAGTACGGCCGAGCCCCTTGCGCAGTTGCGCGTCCACCGCGCGCGCGAGTGCACGCGGCGCCCGCGGCGGGACGAGTGTCCCGTCCACAAGCCCGTTCAAAACCTCCGGGATGCCCCCTGTCATGGTCGCCGTCGAGGGAACACCCCAGGCCATCGCCTCCATCAGGGTGTTCGGCGTCCCCTCGAAGTCGCTTGGCAGGATGAATGCGTCGAGAGCCGCGTAGAGTGGTCCCGGCTCGGCAAGGTGG
>CAZUCD010000009.1:35679-43973 GCA_964618855.1 uncultured Candidatus Sumerlaeota bacterium | reverse complement strand
CACCGACCGCGAGCACCGGGATGATCGGAAACTCTTCGCTCGCGTGCGGCGCCGGTTCCCTTGGAGGTGACGCTGAAGAGCTGTTCCCCCGTGTCGGCACGGAGCACCTTGGCGTTCATCTCGCACTCGTAGAACAGGTAGTTGTCGTAGTAGAGTTTCTTCTCGCGGTTCTGGTTCGTGACGCAGGTTCCCGCCACCACGATCTCAGCCCCGTTGCGCTGCGCCGTCACGAGGGCGGACTTCTGGAGGAACTCATCCGTCGAGACGTCCACCGAAAGCGGCGGGGAAAGGATCACGCCCTCGAAGGGCTTCATCCCTTCCTTTTGGAACCCGATGGCGAGTGCCTCGCGGGCGATGCCCTCGCGCGTGAGCTGCCCGTCCATCTCCTCGCTCAGGTAGCTCATGATGATCGGGCGCTGCGCGGGCTTCCATGTGAACCGCTTCTCGTCAAGGTCGGAGCTCAGCTTCGCGTAGTCCACAAAGACGTGGACGTCCAGGACGTTTCGCCCCTCGCGGAAGTCATCCCGCACGACCTCCGTCGCCGTCACGAACCGGTCGTGGTAGTTCTCGATGTAGCGCGCGAGCAACTCGTCGGCGATCAGGAGCTTGTTGTCCAGGAACACGCGCCCGGATGCGCTCGTCACGGCGGCAATCTTGGCCTCGCGCATTGCGGCTTCCCGCGTCTCCCCCTGCGCGGTGGTCTTGAAGATCAGCAGCGAGCCGTCCAGCGGTGTCAGCGTCGAGGCACACACCGGCGCGAACAGCGAGGCGAGCAGGGATAGCGTGAGTGAGAAGATAAGGCGGCGCATGGCGCAGGGCAGAGCCTCCGCGGGAGACTGGATGATCCCGGCAGTCGAACGTCCAATGACGCCATGAATGTCCCGACCCGGGAGGGAATCCGTCAAGTAGGGACTGGCGACCGGCGCCGCGGGTTGGCCCCGCGACGAAGGGTAGCCGACTCCCCCATCCCCCAGCCGAACCCGGGGTGGGGTTCGGAGGGGGGAGGTTGCGGGACCCAGCCGAGTCCCGGATGCTACAACCTGTTGTCCATGAAGTCGCTCCAAAGTCTGTCCGCATAGGCCGCGCCGTCCACACGCACCCCGTACTGGGCGAACCGCTCGCAGATGTTCCCCACGTCGCGCCGCAGGAACTCCTCCGCGTTGCGATTGAACCTCGGATCGCAGCTCTGAGGAAAGTCGATGACCGTGACTTCCCCCCGCCAATACAAGATGTTGTAGGGGGAAAGGTCTCCGTGGACACAGTTCTCCCGCAGCCAGAGCCGGATGTTCGACAACAGCCGGTCGAGGTGGCGGATGCACTCCTCGCGGGGTGGGCGAACATCAATGAGGCGCTTCGCCGGTCGCTGGTCGTCACCGAGGTATTCCATCACGATGGCGCCCTCGACTGTGTGCAGGGGTTGCGGAATGGCCGCACCTGCCTCGTAGAGCCTGCGCATCGTGCTCCACTCCCGGTTGACCCAGGTGCCGTACTGGACCTCGCGGCCGAACCGGGACTTGTTGGCGAGTGCGCGCCGGGACCTGCCCTCGGCGATGTACTCGCCGTCGCGGTAGGCGGCGTCGTTGCTGAAAGTCCGGTGGTCCTGCGCCCGGTAGATTTTCACCGCGACGAGGTCGAGCCCCGTCCGGTCGGTTCCGCGGCAGCAGTAGACCGTCGCTTCCTTGCCGCTCTTCACTTCATAGAGAACTTCCGAAATCCAGGCCGAGTCCTGGAGTGCCTCGAAGACTTCGTGTTCCATGATGGGGGTCGGCCTCCTGTGGGCCGACGACTTTGGGGAGAGTGCATGGGCTCTTCCCCGGGGCGCACAGGACGGCATGGGCGCGCGTGCATGCCCATGCGTCGCGGCTTGCGCGGTGCGGTCCTGCTTCGGCTGTGTTTGAGGGCGCCCTGTGGGCGTGTCAGCTTCGGCGGGCCGACCCGGGGCGGATCGACGACATGTGGGAACGGGCAATGGCAGTCATGGCGTGGGCCTCCGGGCGGAATGGGGCGCCGCGGCACGCGGCACACGCGGCAGGAGACTTCCCGGCCTCCGTGGTGTCAACGGAAGCCCGCGCAGCGGCCCCCGTCCACGGGTTGCACTTGCTCCCGCGCATGACCGCATGGAGCCTGCGACCGTGTAACGAATCGCAGGGCTGGGGATTCCTCGCGTGTAACGGCGCGGCACGGAGTGCATGCCATGGGAACATACAAGCCGATGGGAGTGGGCGATGTGCTCGATGCGGCCCACGAGGCGGCGAAGGCCGCCGGTGACCAACTCGGGGGTTACCTTCCGAAGAGCAACCCGTTCATTGTCGTGCTACTGCGCAACGGCAAGTACCTGATTGCCGGGGACACGGGCCTGCCCGACTACGCCGTGCTCGTGAACGCGGCGAAGCTGCGCCTGGCGGCGGGCACCATGCTGCCCGGGGTCGTGCGGCTGTACCACCGCCCCTCGCAGAAGGTCGTCGGCGTGCTGGCGGTCGTCACCCGCACCTCCAGGCCGGACATCGACGAGTACTTCGCGCAGGCCGCGGCGCACGCCGTCCTCTCTCTGCCCGGGACAGTGAAGTTCTGACCCGGCAGCCGCGCCCATTCAGGAACGCGCGACCGCAGTGAGCCAGCACATGACGCCAGCCGACGACGCCCCAAGCCAGGTAGTCCGCACGATCCTCGTGTCGGACCTCGTGGACAGCACGCGCGTCACGGAGAAGCTCGGCGACTTGCGCGCTTCCGAGGCATTCGCCCGGCAGGATCGCGTCTCGCGCGACCTCCTTCGCAAGCACCATGGCTCGGAGATCGACAGGTCGGACGGCTTTCTCTGCCTCTTCGACCGGCCGCACGACGCCGTGCGCTATGCTCTCGAGGCGCAGTCCGAGCATGCGAAGATCGGCGCCGCCTACGGTGTCCCGTTCGAACTGCGCGTGGGCATCCACCTGGGCGAGGTCGTCCTGCGGCGCAATCCCCCCGAGGACGTCGCGGCGGGCGCCAAGCCGGTGCAGGCCGAGGGCATCGCCGTCCCTATCGCCGCGCGCATCTCCGCGTTGTCTGGTCCGAGGCAGACGCTCCTGACCAAGGCCGCCTTCGACCTCGCGCGCAGGGCGCAGACCTCCGACATCAACGCCACCGACCAGTCGATCCGCTGGCTCGCCCATGGGCCCTACCTCCTCAAGGGCATCGAGGATCCCGTCGAGGTGCACGAGGTCGGCGTCGACGGATTTGCTCCGCTTGCGCCACCGGCCGACTCCGCAAAGGCGCGACGGGCCGTGCGGGCAGGCGAGGAGGACACCCTCGGGTGGCGTCCCGCGAAGGGACTTGAGATCCCCGGCCGACCGAACTTCACGCTGATCGAGAAACTCGGCGAGGGCGGCTTCGGGGAAGTCTGGCTCGCGAGCCACGGCAAGACCCAGGCAAAGCAGGTCTTCAAGTTCTGCTTCCAGGTCGATCGCCTGCGCGGACTCAAGCGCGAGGTGGCCCTCTTCCGCGTCCTGCAGAGCCTCCTCGGCGGCAGGACCGACATCGCACGCGTCATCGATTGGCAGTTCGAGCACCCGCCGTTCTTCCTCGAGGCGGAGTACACCGAGGGCGGGACCCTGGCCGAGTGGATCGAGTCGAGCGGTGGCTGCGACCAAATCCCCCTCGATACGAGAATCGAGATAGCCGCGCAGATCGCGACCGCCGTCGGCGCCGCGCACTCCGTCGGCGTCCTCCACAAGGATCTGAAGCCCTCGAACATCCTCATCACGAAGTCCCCCACGGGCGCCCCGATGGCGCGCCTCACGGACTTCGGCATCGGCCTGCTGACCGACCTCACCGTCCTCGCCAAGCAGGGCATCACCGACACCGGGATGACCGAGGACGCGCTCGGCGGGAACGACAGTTCCCGCACGGGCTCGCGCCTTTACATGGCGCCCGAGCTGCTCGAGGGCCGGGGTGCAAGCATCCAGTCGGACATCTACTCCCTGGGCGTGGTCATGTACCAGCTCTTCGGCGGCGGCTTCGGGCGCGCCATCGCTGCCGGCTGGGAGTCGCGGGTCCCCGACCCGCTCCTGCGCGAGGACATTGCCGCCTGCGTGGCGGGCAATCCCGACGCGCGGCTGCGTTCCGCGGACGAGCTCGCCACGAGGCTGCGGACGCGCGCCAAGCGCCGCACGGCGCGGCTCGGCCGCCGTGCCGCGGCGGCCACCGCCGTGCTCGCCATGGTCCTGTTCGTCGCCACAGCCTTCCTCGCCGTAGCATTGCGCCGCGAGGAGCGCCTCCGGCTCGAGGCAGTCGCCGCGAAGGAGGCCGAATCCGGAGCGCGCAAGGCCGAGGCCCTCGCCCGCAGCCAGGCCGAGGACCTCACCTACTTCATGCTCTTCGACGTCTTCCGGCGCCTGAAGGAGATCGGCCGCCTCGACCTCATGGAACAGGTCGCGCAGCGGTCGGCCGCTTACCTCGACGCCACCAGTTCGGACGACCAGACGAGCGGCGCGCTCATGCGGCGCGCCATGGCCTACGACAACATCGGCGAGGCCCAGATCATGAAGGGGAACACCGACGCCGCGCTCGCCAACTACCGCTCCTCCCTCGCGACGCGCGAGAAGCTCCTCGCGAGGTACCCGGGGGACCCCCAGGTCCTTCGCGACGTCGGGGTGAGCTGGAATGAGATCGGGCGCGCCCTCGACAGGCAGGGCGACATGGCGGGCGCCGCCGAGGCATTCGCCCAGGATGTCGCCTTCAGCCGCCGCGTCTTCAACGACTCGCCCGCGGACAACGCGAACGTGCTCTCCCTCGCGCAGGCCCTCAACACGCACGGCGACGCACTCCGCAAGTTGTCGCGCCTTGACGAGGCCCTCAAGCAGTACCGCGAGGCGTTCTCGCTTGGGGAACTGCTTGCGGCGAAGGCGCCGGCCGACCCGCGCCTGCGCAGCCTGCGCTCGATCTCCGCGCTCAAGCTCGGCGCCATCGCGGACCTTCGCGGGGACTACCCGCAGGCCGCCGAAATGTACACCAAGGCGCTCGGCTTCGCGAAGGAGTCCCTCGACGCCACGCCCGATTCCACGAGGCTCATCCAGAGCGTTCTCGCCGCGCACTACCAGCTCGCAAGCGTGCTCCTGAAGCAGGGGGATACGGCCGCCTCAATCGGCCACTCCAATGAGGCCATCGCCCAGGCGGAGAAGCTCCACGCCATCGAACCCAGGAACGCGCAGTATCGCGCCCGCATCGCCACGACCCTCTCGCTGCGCGGCCGGGCGCACAGGGCCGCCGGCGACCTCGAATCATCGGCCAGCGACCTCGCCCGCGCCGTCGAGATCAACCTCGAGCTCGCCGGCTTGGAGGGCGCGGACACACTGTCCCGCGTTGTGGCCGCCGTCTCTCAGCGCGAACTCGCAAAGACCGAACTCGAACGGGGGAACAAGGAACGCGCGGAGCCGCTCCTGTCCGAGGCAATCGAGACCCTCAGGGCTGCGTGCGGCAAGTCCGAGTCCCTCGATTTCGTGGAGGAACTCGCGCACGCGCTCCTGGTTGCGGGCCGCAAGGATGAGGCGAAGCCCCTGGTGGATATGCTGCGCGGCACGGAGGGCAGGGGGCCCGCCTTCCTGGAGGCCGTGAAGCAGGCGGGCCTCTGACCCTCCCGGGCGTACGATATGGTACGCGTGCGGGCAGGAGCGGCGGTGCGCCGGCGCAACCCGGACCCCTGACATCAGGGCAATCAACGCAGCGATGCGGGCGATTCACCGCCGTTGCGTTGGGCCGTGCCCGCGTGCCAAGCTGGCGCAAAGCTTGTTCCCAGCCACTCGATCATCGCATGGGCAACGCCCATCGATCACCGAATCTCGCCGCCAGACACGCCTCCGGAGTCCCCCATGATGCACCGCGCCGCCCTCCTTGCCGCCATCGTCGCCGTCCTCGCATCCCGTGCCGCCGCGGACGTGAACTCCCTCATCGTGAACGAGTTCATGGCGAGCAACAGCAACGGCCTCGTGGATGGCACCGGCGGCAATCCCGACTGGGTGGAGCTCCACAACCCCACGGGATCGGCCGTGTCGCTCGCCGGGGCCTACATGACCGACAACGAGAACAACCTGACCAAGTGGCCCTTCCCCGCGACGGCGTCCGTCCCCGCGAACGGGTACCTCGTCGTCTGCGCCTCGGGTCTGGCGACGGGTGCGACCCCGTACATCGACGGCCTCGGCTACATCCACACGAGCTACAAGCTCGACGCCGACAGCGAGGACATCCTCCTCGTGGCACCCGGCGGCACGACGGTGATCTCGGGGTTCTACAACTACCCTGCGCAGACGTCGAACATCTCCTACGGCAACGGCGCCAACGCCACGACGGGCTACCTGCAGGCGGCAACCCCGGGGGCAGCGAACACGGACGCAGGGCTCGGAGTCATCCAGGACACTCAGTTCGACATCAAGCGCGGGTTCTTCTACACGCCGTTCCAGGTGAACATCACCGCGACGACGCCGGGCGCCACCATCCGGTACACCCTTGACGGAAGCACCCCCACCGAGACCAACGGCACGATCTACACAGGACCGGTCACGATCAACGGAACGACGACCCTGCGCGCATTCGCATACATGACGGGCTGGTTCCCCACCGACGTGGACACGCAGACCTACATCTTCCCGAACCAGGTGATCCTCCAGCCAGCGACGCGCCCAACCACGGCGTGGCCCCTGCCCACCACGGGAAGCGGCTCGGTGCAGGCCATTGACTACGAGATGGATCCCGACGTCGTGAACGACCCGCGGTACACCGGCCTCGTGGACGACGCGTTGCTTGCGATTCCGACCGTGTCCATCACCACCGACCTGACGAACCTGTTCGGGGCGTCGGGCATCTACTCCAACCCCACGACCGATGGACTCGAGAAGCCCGCCGCCATCGAGTGGATCAACCCGGATGGATCCGAGGGATTCCACGTCAACGCGGGCATCCGAATCCGGGGCGGCGTCAGCGAGTCCAAGCTGAACCCGAAGCACTCCTTCCGCGTGCTCTGCAAGTCCGAGTACGGCGACTCGAAGATCGACTACGCGATCCCGGGCCTCAACCGCACCGAGTTCGACAAAATCGACTTCCGCACCGCGCAGAACTTCTCCTGGCACTTCAGCAGCCCGTCCAACGCCACCTGGCTCGACGATCCCTTCAGCCACGACACGTTCCGCGACATGGGGCACATCACCACCAACGGACCCTTCATCCACCTCTACCTCAACGGCCTCTACTGGGGCCTCTACCAGATCGAGGAACGACCGGATGCGCACTTCTGCGTCTCCTACCTGGGCGGAAACGAGGCGGACTACGACGTCGTGAAGTCGGACGAGAACACCGGCGTCATGTACGCCAACGAAGGGACCGACGCGTTCTACGACAACTACTGGACGGCGGTGAACGCCGGAACCTCGACCAACGCCCAGTTCTTCGGGCTCATGGGGAGGAACGCGGACGGCTCCGTGAACACCGGGCTCCCGGTGTACCTGGACGAGGCCAACCTGATCGACTACATGCTTCTGGTGTTCTACACGGGGGCACAGGACATGCCGCTCGGCCCGCCGATGTCGAACAGTCAGCCGCGCAACCTCTACGCACTCGCAAACCGCGTGGACCAGTCGGGCTTCAAGTACCTCCCCCACGACAACGAGTGGTCGCTCGTCCGCTCGTCCGGTGTGAACATCAACAGGGTCAGCTACACCATCTCCGGGGGACTTTCCGTCCAGAACTACTTCAACCCGTGGTGGACGCACAACCGGCTGAGGCTGAACGCGGAGTACGTCGTACACTTTGGGGACCGTGTTCACAGGCACTTCTTCAACGGTGGAGTTTTCACGGCACCGGCATGCGTGGCGCGCTACCAGGCGCGCATGGCGGAGATCGACCAGGCCATCATCGCCGAGTCCGCCCGGTGGGGGGACTACATCAGCACAACCAATCCCCGCGACCGGAACGACGATTGGCTCCCGGCCGTGAACTGGATCGTGAACAACTACCTGAACGCATCGCCCAGCACGCGATCAACGATCGTGCTGAACCAGCTCATCGCGGCCGGCCTCTATCCATCGTTTGCGGCTCCCACCATGGCGCCGTTCGGGGGGACGATCACTTCGGGCTCGGGGCCGACGCTGACGGCGCCCGCCGGGACGATCTACTACACGACCAACGGCACGGACCCGCGCGCGATCGGCGGCGCCATCGCCGCCGGCGCGCTATCCGGACCGACTGGCCTCAACGTGGCCCTGTCGACTTCCGCGACAGTGAAGGCGCGCGCGTTCAATGGCACGACATGGAGCGCCCTCGTCGAGGCG
>CAZUCD010000009.1:0-35579 GCA_964618855.1 uncultured Candidatus Sumerlaeota bacterium | reverse complement strand
ACGTGCGCGAACCGGGTGATGAGCCCGCTCTCACCGAACGTGAACAGGTGAATCTCCAGGTCCACGACACGCCGACCGGTGCGCCGCACCTCGATCTCGAGGTCGATCGGCACGGCCACCTGGTTGCCCCCGGTAAGAAAGTTCTGCGGCGCAAACTTGTGGATGACGGTGTGTTCGGTCAGCGCCGCGAAGAACCCCGCGATGCGGTCGCGTCCGCGCAAGGGTTCATACCACGGGAGGCCCCAACTCTGGCCGTCGGCGTCCCAAACCACGTCTGCGTCGAGGTGTGCGAGGACTCCCGGGACATCGCCGCGCCCAAAGGCGGCATAGAGCGACTTCACGGCAAACACGTTTGCTTCAGACATGATGGTGTTCCTGATTGGAATCACGGGCACAATGGGACCCGAGGCAACCGAGCAAGTGTCGCGCCGCGCTCCAACTGGCGATACTCATCCAACGTCCGCACTCAGCCCTCCTGTGTGGACTCGATGGCGGCCTCCAGATGGTCGGGACGCCCGCGCGGACGGGCCACACCGGCACCCAGAAAATCCGCGTCCTGCTCTTCCCGTCAACGTCCATTGCTCGGTGTTTCCCGTTCGCAGCCGACGCCCTGTCGCAGGGCCCGAGCCAGATGGCGGGTGCACTTGCCCTGCCGCGCGGCCTTCTACCCAGACTTCCGCTGAGAAGTCGCATCGGGGAACCACCTGCAATGCCAACGACCGTCGACGCCATGATGTGGGCCCCCCCCGGAGTCCGCCATGCGGGGAGTCCCCTCCTCCCCCTTGGCGCCTTCATGCTGGCAAGTGCGCTCCTCGCTGCACTTCTGCCCGTCAACTTCTCCATCCTGATCGTCGTTCTTTTTGCCGGCCCGCACAATTGGTTCGAGGCGCGGTTTCTCTTGTCGCGGCTTCCCCGCAGGCTCGGCGCTCTTCGGGCCTACTTCATGACGGGTGCGATCGGCGTGGTCGTGCTTTCCGGGCTCTTTGTCGCCTTGCCGTGGCTCGAACGGATGTCTGGCCCGCCGACTTGGCTGGTCGAGTCCGCCAGACCGGCACTGCTGTCCGCCATTGCCGTGTGGGCCGGGATCCTCGCAACCATGCGATCGCGCCAGAATCCGAGGCGCGATTGGTGGTGGTTGTGGCCAGCCGTGCTCGCCGTCGCCGCGGCATGCTGGGCGCATCCCGGTGCGTGCCTGCTGCTGATGGCCTTCGCTCACCCCTTGCTCGCGCTCGTAGTCCTCGACCGCGAGATACTCGCGGCGCGCCCGGGATGGACTCGGGCGTACCGTACCTGCATGGGATGCATCCCTCTTTGCCTGGCTGGGATATGGTGGTCCATCTCCCGATTTCCCCCCGTGCTCGAAGGCGGCCTCGTCACCTTCGTCGGCGGGTCGGGCCGTGGACTCGAGTTGCCCGGCTTCCTCGGGCTGCCCGCGACGACGCTGGTCGCCACCCACGCATTCTTGGAGATGCTCCACTACGGCGCGTGGACGATTGCGATTCCCCTCGTCGGCATGCGCGAGGCGCCGTGGCGCCTGGACTGGGTTCCGGTGGCCCGACGGTCCGGTCGCGTGAGGCGCATCGTGTTGGCCGGATTGTCCCTCTCTGCGCTCCTGGTTGTGGCACTTTGGGTGTGCTTCGCCGTCGACTTCGAGATCACGAGGGAAATCTACTTCACAATCGCGATCGTGCACGTGCTGGCGGAGATCCCCTTCCTCATCCGCATGCGCTGAACGGAGTCCTCATGAAACCAAGGACAGGGCCACCGTTGGTGTGTTGAGGGCGGCGGAGAGGAGAAGGGCCCGCGGCAGTCGCACTTCAAGGATCGCCGCGTAGCAGACTCCCTCCACGGCAAAAACCAGACCCTCGATCACCCAGAAAGACGCGAGGCCACTCGACAGCAAGTGCTGCGCTCCTGGTTGCGTCATCAAGTTGACCAGAATCCCGAATCCTGCGATCCGAGCTGGCGACAAGGAGGTCGGATTCCACCACCGTGAAATCGCCACCAGCATCGGAACCTCGATACAAAGCGTCAGGAGGAGTTCAGGCACCGGCGGGCGCGGTGGACATCCTGCGTCGCCGCGAGCGGGCAAACAGCGCCCCCGCGAGCGCCAATGCAGCCGCACCCGAGATTGCCAGTGCGACCTTACCCGACAACCGGCTTTGCTCGACCACACGTGTCTTTTCGAGCTCGATGCGGGTGCCGGAGATGCCGCAGACTTCAATGCGCGTGCTCACGCCGACGCCGGGGCCTGACGGAGGGTAGATCGACTCCTCGGATAACATGGTCTTATCAGCCGTAATCCACCCCGGGCGACCGACCAGGTCGCCAGGGAACAATCGTTCGCGGGAGGACCCGCCGGCGGCAGGAATCGCAGCCTCCTCCACCGAGTCCCCCTTCTTCACCGCGAAGAGCAAGCCAACAGGCTCCCCAGCGAGGCTGAGTTTCCCATCCTTGACAGGATGATAGGCAGGATTCCGAGGTCCGACGGCCACGTAAAAATCATACTCCCGAAGGTTGGCCACCCCGGAGAGAGTAATCGAATGTGGAACCTGACGTGGTGGTTCCTTGATGACGTCCGCCCCGATTGATGAAGCCATGAGTGACAGGGCCGCCACCAAGGACGCTGTTCCGGGCACCCACCCCCTCACTCGCCTCGAGGAGCAACGCCCAGAATGTGGCCTCGCGCAAAAGCGATCAACTGCCAGCATGGACCGACCTCCTCTCAGGCACTTTGGCAGAGTGACCCTGCCAGATCAGAGCGGCACCCAGAAAATCCGCGTCCTGCGCTTCCCGTCAACGCTCTTCGTGCCGAACATGCCCCAGAACACATCGAGGTGGCTGCCGGCCTTGGCATCCCCGCGGCGCGCACCCATGTCCCAGAACAGCAGGTTGAACCGCCAGCGCGAAGCACCACTCGCGTTCGACTCCGAATCCCAAAGGCCGCGCATGACGCGCGTGCGCTTCATCCCGGTTTCCGCGTCGCTGAATCGCTCGTAGAATGTCCACATCGGGGACCAGTTGCGGTCGAGCGCGTCGATGTCCTTCAGGAACCAGAAGTGGAAGCTCTTGAGGCGCTGCTTGCCGTCCTCCTTCCAGGCGCGCTGGAAGAACGGGAAGAAGAACTCGGTCCCCATGCGCTTGCCGTCCGGATAGTGCCGGTTGCGCTTCGAGTAGAGGATGGGAATCTGGGTGCGGTGGAGCTCGTACTCCCTGTACTTCCAATACCTCTGGGTCCAGATCGGCCACATCACGATCCGCGTCTTCTTTTCCTCGCTTCCGAAGGACCAGTAGAGGGGGAAAAGGCCGATGCCTGTGGTGGCGCGCTTCTCGGGCGCGTCGCTGTGGACACCCGCCTCGGTTGCGGGAATCTTCACGCGGTAGCGGAACAGGAACCACAGGAAGCGGTAGTCGCGCACGCCCTTGCGGCGGTCGTCCTCGATGTTGAAAATCGCCATCAGGAACCCGCGAACCGTGCGCCCCTTGGTCTTCACATGCGCACAGGCCGGAAAAATGCTGTAAAAATGGAATTTCTCCCGCTTGAAGTCCACGTAGAGCGGAAAGAAAATGCGGACGCGCTGGTTCGAGGCGTCCTTGCGCGAGACGCGGCCGTCCCGCCAGTGGCCGAATGGCCACAGGAAATAGGCGCGTTTGAACTCGCCCTTCTTCGCGCCATACGAAAAAAGCGGCCATATGCGGAATCCCCACAGGTCCTTGCCGCTCCTCCACCCGAAAATCGGCCAGGCAATCGAGGTCAGCGAGCGCTTGTCCCCGACGGGTCCTGTATCGGACCTAACGTACAGGGGCCAGAGCGCGAAGCTCACCCTGCTCGTGCGCGCCTTGAAATCACCATAAATCGGGAAAATGGCGAAGAAATTCGATTCGCGCGACCGGGGGAAAAATCGCAGGTGCGCATTGTTCCCGTAGAAGAACAGCGGCAGCAGGATCACATAGTTGCGGTCGCCGCCGTCCGAGCCCTGGTAGTAGAGCGGCAGGAAGATCGTCGTCCCCGCGGTCTCCCCGTTCTTGTCCCCCCAGCCCGACCAAAAAAGGGGGAAAAATGTGTACGTGCCGAAATTGCGAAAATCAAAGGTCTTCGGCCTGAACCGGTACCGGAAGAACGGCCAGATCACGTCGTAGCCCGAGGCGCCGGTGGTCTTGTTGTAGTAGTATGAGGCGAGGGGGTGGAACCCGAGCGTCAGCGTGTCCGTCGTCCGGTCGTCGCGGAGGAACGGCCAGATCGCGCCCTTGTCCCGCTTGTTGCCGGAGGAATCCTCGGACTCGTAGTAGAGCGGGAACGCGGACGGGCCGGGATCGGCGTGCAGGCGTGCGGAACCGAGGACGGCGAACAGCGCCAACAAAAGGGCCATCAGCGTGGCCGGACGTCGTGTCTGGGACCTGGTCATCCTTGGGGCATGCGTCGAGGGTACGGAAACCGGGGCCGCGCGGGGCCGCGTCTGCCGCGTCCTACGCGATCATCCTTCCGCCTCGGTCGTCCTGCCCGACTCTGCCGGCACGATCAGCGTGAACACGGTTCCGACGTTCACCTCGGACTCGACGGACATCGTGCCGCCCATGTCCTCGATGCACTTCTTGCACATCGGCAGTCCGAGGCCGGTCCCCGCGGAGCCCTTCGTCGTGAAGAACGGGAAGAAGACCTTCTCCAGCTTCTCCGGCGGGATGCCGCAGCCGTTGTCGCGGATCATGACGACGAGCTTCGACCTGTCGCGCACGGACGTCGAAATCAGGATCCGGCCCTCCTGGTGGGTGATGGCCTCCATGCCGTTCACGATCAGGTTCAGCATCGTGCGGTGCATGCCGGACTCGTCCACCTTCCAGGACTGGAGCTGCTCGTCGAGGTCCAGCTCCAGCATTATGTTCTTCTTAACGAGGTCCTTCTCAACCTCCTCCGCGATGCCGCAGAGCATCTCGTTCACGTCAACCTCGCGCAGCGAGGGCTTCTTGCTGGAGGAGTACTCGAGCATGTCCCTCACAAGGTTGCCGATGCGGTCGATGCCGCGCCGGACGACGCCCCAGGCCTCCTGCGCGGACTCGAGGTCGTTCTTCTCGAGCGCGCGCGTCAGCAGTTCGGCGCCCCCCTGCGACAGGAGCAGGATGTTCTTCACGTTGTGGCTGATGCCGGCGACGGTCTCGCCCACGGCGGCCAGCCTCTCGCGGTGCATCGCGGCCTTGCGCATCCGCATGTTGTCCAGCGCGATCCCCGTCTCGTTCGCGATGATCATTGCAAACGCCAGGTCGTCGTCCCCGAAGGACTTGCCGTTCGAGGACGTGTCGAGGTGCAGGATCCCCATGACCTTTCCGCCCATCACCATCGGGCAGCAGATCGTGGACCGCACCTGGCTCATGATGATCGACTCGCTGGCCTCGAACCGGTCGTCCTGCTGCGCGTCCTTGGAGAGGATGGCGACCTTCTGCGAGAGGACCTGCTCGAGGATCGTGCGCGATACGACGACCTTGGGCGGGTTGATCGGGGCGTCGGCGTACTTGACGGCGGCGACGTCGAACTGCTCCGCCTCGGGGGAGTAGCGCGTCAGGATCACGCCCCGGTCCGCGTTGATCGCCGAAAGCACGACGTCCAGCACGCGGGTCAGGATGCCCTCCTCCGTGTCGGTGGGCCCCTGGCGCAGGATCTCCGACAGCTCGTACAGCCCGCGCAGGCGCGCGTTCAGCTTTACCAGCGTCGCCTTGTCCGCCTTGCGGTCGGCCAGGCTGCTGATGACGGAGCTCTTGTCCTTCTGCGCGTCCTCGACCTTCTTCACCGACTGCATGCGCGAGGAGGAGACGGACGGGTCGTCGTCGTCCGCGATGTCCACGATGTCCTTGCCGCGGATGCTGGACTGGTGCGTGGCGACGCCTGAGTTGGTGCCCTCGTTGGCGAAGACGAACTCGACGTTGCCAAACGTCACCAAGTCGCCGTGGTGGACGGTCATCTGGGTGATGCGTTCGTTGTTGACGTAGGAGCCGTTGGACGAATTCAGGTCCTGGACGATGAAGACATCGCCGCGGCGGTCCATGCGCGCGTGGAAGCGCGAGATCGACTCGAACGGCAGCACGATTGTGTTGGAGGGATGGCGCCCGACGGTCGTCTGGCCGTCCTTGATGTCGTACTTCTCCGGGAATCCCGGCTGGGGATGCTTCGGGATGAGCTGAACGGGGGATTCGCTCATGGCGTGGGGTTCCCTGCGGAGGCGGTTGCCCGGATGGGCTTGTCGATGAAGAGGGGATCAGGGCGCGGCTGCGCGGGCTCCAGCACGAAGTGCACACGCTTTGTGTCGTGGATGTTCACGGGCAGCAGCTCGAGGATGAAGTCGGGGCCGGGCATCAGGTAGAAGGGCGGGCTGAACCGCTTGCGGATCGACCGGGTCTCGTAGCCCTCCTTCCGGGCCTCGAAATCGTAGAACCAATACCATGCGAACGGCCGGGCTGTTGGGGTCGTGCCGAGGTTGGATCCGTTCATGGTCACGACGGCCCCGGGGGGCTCGGAGGTCACGAGCACCTTCGAACGGATGCAGCCCGTCGAGGGGAGGACCGCCGTCAGCAGGACGAGGAACAGGGCGAAAGGGCGCGTCATCGCTTGAAAAAGCGGTGGTTCCATGGTGGCTTGATTCGACTTCTATCGAGTCTTAATCGGCCCCGGGGCGCGGAGATGTCAACCTTGGGTTTGGCGGCGGAAGCCCTCCCGGTCCCACAACGTGTGCGCACACTTTACCGCGACCCGATTTCCCGGCGAAACCCATCCTTCCCCCTTGCATCGGGCCGGAGGAATTGCCAGTTAAGGGACAACGGACCCTATGGGTCGAAATCCTCCATGGAGGCTCTACCGTGCCGCGCACGGAAGAACGTCGGCTCCTCACCGCAACGGAGCTCACCGACGCCCTGATCGACATGCCGGGTTGGGAAGCGAAGTCAAAGCAGATAGCCAAGACCTATGAATTCAAGACGTACTTGGACGGCCTGGAGTTCCTGTCCGCCGTCGCCAGGGCCTCCGAGGAAATGGACCACCACCCCGACCTGCACCTGACCTGGCGCAAGGTGAAGGTGGCGACGTGGACGCACTCGAGCGGGGGCGTCACGCCGCTCGACATCAAGTTGGCTAAGAAGGCCGACCAGATCGCCGAACAGGGCTGACGCCCCGGACAGCGGAAGGCGTCAGGCGCGGGCACCGTCCACGCAGAGCGGATGAACTTCGTTCCGCGCGTGGGCAAGGTCCTCGGGAAAGTCGATCTCCGTCCATGGCAGCCCCGCGACGGGGACCGCCCGGAACGCCACGCGCCCCACGAGCCGGTGAATGCAGTGCGGTGCCCAGGCGCGGGCCTCTCCCGCCTTGATGATGCCCTCCGCGCACGCAAAGAACGCTGGCGCGTCCCGTTCGCCGATGCGGATGATCCCGAGGTTCTCGCCCATCCCCGGCTCGGCGGGTAACTCCTTCGAGATGGCCGAGACGACCCCGTCCCTGACCTTCACCTTCATCTCCTCGTCCCCGAGTTCCGACTCGAAGTCCACGAGGATGGCATTCGGTCCCGGGTCGGACAGCAGGCGCCGCAGAAGGTCCGCGTGGAAGATCACGTCGGAGTTGAGCACAAGCGTCCCCGCGATGGCGTGCTGCCGCGCCAGCAGCAGCGAGTGCAGGCTGTTCGTGGTCGCGTAGTCCTCGTTGTGGAACCACGTGACGCCCTCGCCGGAGAGGTGCTCCCGCACGGCCTCCGAGAGGAACCCCGTGACCACGGCGAGGCGGTCGACTCCGCACTCGCGCAGCCTGCGCATCTGGTAGCGGATGATGGTTTCGCCCCCGACGTCCAACAGCGCCTTGGACATGCCGGCCTCGCTGCCCCCCAGGCGGCTCCCCCGGCCCGCGGCCAGGATGATCGCACTTCGGACGGGTGGCTTCTCGGGCATCTGCACGGGCTCAGTCGGGGCTCGGCGGGGGCTCCAGTCCAAGCGTGCGGTACATCTCGAGGACGGATGCCCGGCGCGCGCGCCCGGGATTGTAGAAGTAGTCCGCCGCCGCCGCCCGGCGCACTTCGGAGAGCCGGCCGGGATCGGCCAGTTCCCCCTCGATGCAGGCGGGAAGCTCCGCTGCGGAAACCACGACACTTCCCGTCCTCCGTCCCCACGTCTCAAGGTCAATGTGGTCCGCGTACTTCCCGAACAGCGCCGGGACGTCGATGAAGACGACCGGGCGGTCGCACAGGAGGAACTCGTTGGCGACGGAGGACGCGTCGCTGATGAGCAGGTCCGCGGCGGCAAGCAGCGGCGTCGCATCGTGGTTGCGCGCCCACTTCCAGGGGGCCCCGGCGCGCTCCTGCTCCCCAAGCCACGCCCCCCAGTCCCGCGCGTTCGTCCGGGGGTTCATGCACAGGTCGTGCACCTTCACGATGAGCGTGACGCCCTGCATCGATCCGACGGTGCGTATGACTTCCTCGCCCATGAGGTTCAGCGAGGACTCCCGCCGCCAGGTCGGCGCGTAGAGGACGACCTTCGTCGAGGGGTCCACCCCGAGGCCCCTCAGCACGTCATCCCGGCGAAGCGAGCCGTCCACCAATGCATCCGTCTTGGGCATGCCGACGTCCACCATGCGCGGGTCGTCCTCCGGCATGATGCCGCGCTTGGCGAACATCCTGCGCTGGTACGGCCCAATCACGAATGCGCGATCATAGCGCAGGATGTGGTCCATGTAGGCCTTCCCCTTGAAGGAGATTCCGTGGAAGACATGGACCTTCGCTTCGGCCCGGCGCGCGGCGATGCGATAGTCCGCGCTGACGTAGAGGTCGAAGCGCGAGAACTGGCAGCGCAGCCGCCCCGCCAACCGGTCCGGGGACACGCCCAGCGCCCCGTATGCGCCGCGCGCGTCGCTGCCGTCCTCGGTCTCCCCGCGCACGCGCAAGTCGATCCGCCCATCGCGGGCCAGGTCCTCCGCGACGGGACGGAACATCACGTAGTTCATCGGCGTCTTGGAGTAGAAGAGGACGGTCTTCAAGGCGCGGTGGACTCCGCCTCGATGCGCTCGTGAAGGACCATCACCCCGTCGGTCGGAACGCGGTCCCCCCGATCCATGCGCCGCGGCCATCGGTGCACTGGACGGTAGTCTCGGCGGAAGTCCGCGTGCGCGGCCATCTCCGCGTCCGAGGCCCAAGCGGGTTTTTCCGCCCCGTCGATGATCGCGTACCCGAGCAGTATGAACCGGGGCCTGCGGCGGAGCACGCTCGCCGCGTCGAACTTCTGGTGGAGGCCGCCCTCCTTGGCCGCGATCTCGGGGTCGACCAGCCCGAGCATGTCGATCAGGCGCAGCCGTGACAGGTAGGGGACGACCCCGGCCTCGCTCATGGCGACCGTGTCTCCCGGGCCGCCCATGACGCGCAGGTCGGTGCCGATCCGCAAGAGCGGCTCGACAAGGGGTCGGCGCTCGCACATCCATCTGGCGAAGCGCAGCCCGATCGCCGGACCCCCGCCCTTGTCCAGCCCGGCCTCGATGGGCGAGGCCACCAGCACGAACCAGACGGCCATCGCCCGGACGAACAACGGCAGGGGTGCGACTCCGTGCGCGGCCAACAGGCACAGCGGCGCCAGCATCGGCACGATGAACCTGTACCCCGGCATCCAGTCCCCGCCCACGCCGAGGATGAACACGACCTGCAGCGCGCAGATCCCGGCGCACGCCATGTGCAGGGGCGAGGCTTCCTCTCTCCAGGCGCGGAGGAATCCCCACGCCGCGGCCAGCACAACGAGGAATGGCGCACCCATGAAGTACCCCCAGAGGTACGCATGCCCCGCGCGCACCGTGGAGGCCAGACCCCCGCCAAGCTTCGCCGTGGCCGAATTCGGCAGCAGGTGGCCGTAGTACGAGAGGCGCCAGGCGAGATACCCGCCGAACAGGACGGCGAAGACGCCCAGCCCCAGGGCGAGCCGTCCTGCCGCGACGTGTTCACCCCGCCGCAGCCTGTACGCGATGCCACCGATCAGTATCGCCGCAAACATGGCACCCTCGGGTCGCGTCATCGCGATGGCCGCCAGCGCCAGACCTGCGATCAGGCCCGCGCGCCACCCCCCGGCCCGGTCATCCACAGCCGCCGCCACAGCCCCCGCCAGCAGCACCAGCAACGCGTAGAAGACCGTCTCCAATCCCCCCATCGCCCACACGGCAAAGGGGTACGCCCCGGCGAGCAGGAACACCGCCGCGAATCCGCCGCCCTCGCGATCCTCGAACCATGGGAGGCGGAATGCGAGCAACCAGAACACTGCCGCAGCACAAAGCCACGAGAGCGCCTGCATGGCCCCAAGCGGCTCGATGCCCAGCTTGATCGGGATCGCGGAGAGCAGCACCCACAGGAAGTTCGAGTAGCCTTCCACACGCTCCCCGGGATTCAGGACGAGCCCGTTCCCCTCGATCAGGTTGCGCGCGTAGTGGAAGGATATCCACGGATCGTCGATGACGACGTTTCGGTGCCAGAGCGCCAGCGCCGCGAACCAGCACATCGCCGCACTGACGGCGAGGGCGCGCTTCCAGCGAAGCCCCACTGCGTGGAGCCGCAACCCCGTGCCGGGCTCCTCCGCATGATCGGGGTCGCGGGTGTCCTCGCCCCCGAAGATGATCAGTTCCGTCCTCATGCGCGGGGTCGGCCCCTGCTCCCGGGAGCGTCCGGCCTCAGATCCCCTCGCCCGGATCGGCAGCCTGGTTTCCCTGCGCGCTGGCCTCCGTCTTCACGCGTTCGTGGACCTCGCGCGCGCGTCGGACGGCCTGCTCGGCCTTCTCGATCTGGATGTCGGCGACCCTCGCAGCGGCGAGGGCCAGGTGCTTGCGCCCCTGCTGGAGGTGCTCGACGACCTCGAGGGGAAGCGCCGCCAGCATCGCCTCGTCGATCTCGCGGATCGCCCGCGCCGTCGCGGAAATGGCGCATCCCGTCCAATCGCGCGCCGACTCCCGGCGCGGCTCACCGGATTCGTTGCTCATGCGAGGTCCCCCTCTGCCCCTGCGGGCGTAAGTCTCCCGCCCATGGGAGCCCATCCGGCATGCCGTTGCGAGTCGAATCCTCCCGGGGGGCTAACTTGTCCATGAGAGGGCAGCAGCGATGCGTCCACCGAGCCTCGAGTTCGACTCAATCAGCGCGACGTTCGTCTCGAGCGACCGTCCCCCCGTCGCCTCCCGCAGGGCCGTCAGTTCCGCGGGAGTCACGTTGCGCCCGCTGGCCCCGCCGGCCGCCGAAACGATCCGGTGCGTCGCCTCCATGGCCGCGTTCATTTCCTCGCGGGTGAAAGCCGCATGGTCCGGCACAGGGTTGCCGATCAGGACCGCAGATCCCGAAACTCGGAAGTGCCAGCGCAGGAAGTCCGCGACCTCCTCCGGCGTGTCGCACCGGATGTCCACGGGCTGCCCGCTGTCCCTCACGTAGAACATCGGCATGGTGTCGGTGCCGAATCCGACGACCGGAACGCCCAGGGTCTCGAGGTGCTCCCTCGTCGCGCGGACGTGGAGAGTCGACTTCACCCCCGAGCAAACGACGGCCACCGGCTCGCGCGAGAGCGCCGTAAGGTCCGCGCTGATGTCCAGCGTGTCGCCGAATCCATGGTGGACGCCGCCGATTCCCCCCGTGACAAAGACCCGGACCCCCGCCTTGGCGCAGGCCCAGACCGACGTGCTCACGCTGGTTGCCCCCCATTTGCCCCGGGCAAGCGTGGCGGCCAAGTTGGACAGGTTCGTTTTCACCACATCGTCGCGGCTGGCGATTTCCTCGAGTTCCGCGCCGCTGATGCCGACGACGACCCCGCGGCCCGGGACCAGCGCAACGGTGGCGGGCTCCGAACCCGAATCCCTCACGAGGGCCTCGCAACGACGCGCAACCTCCAGGTTGGCGGGGCGCGGAAGCCCATGCGCGACGATCACGGATTCCAAGCCCACTGCCCGGTCTGGGCGCACGCGGACGTCGAGGATCGATTCGGTGGACATGTCTGGGGGACCTCGACTTCGCTGGCGGAGTGTGTGGAGCTGCGATAGGGTGCCGTCCGACACCCCGCCGTTGCCATCCGCCGGGCAATGGCAAACTTCCGTGGGTCATCCTAAAACGACTCAGGGGTTCCCTGAGTGCTTGCGTCCCCCACGGGGCCAAACGTAAAAGGAGGGCTCTATGGACAACGGAACGCACAACGACGAAACGATCGCCGGTCCGCCGATAGGCGCGCCGGGTGGACCCTCCGAGGCCCGCGTGGACGTGCTCGGGCTGGTTGGACGCGTGCTGGAGGACCGCTACGAGATCGAGGAGTTGATCGGCGCGGGCGCGATGGGTTTCGTCTACCGCGGCCGGCAACTGCGCCTCCGCCGCGCAGTGGCCATCAAGGTTCCCAAGCCGGAACTGACCACCAACCCGGAGTTCATGGCCCGGTTCGAGCGCGAGGCGCTCACCATGGCCCGCTGCGTGCACGAGAACATCTGCGCCATCTACGACGTTTCCGTGCCCAAGGACCAGGGTGGCCTCACCTACATCGCGATGGAGATGATCAACGGGGCCGAGCTCGACCGCTTCCTGCGCGCCGAGGAGAGCAACCTCACCGTCCGCGCCGTCGTGGACATCCTGAAGCAGATCGCGCGCGGCATCGACGCCGCCCACGCCGCCGGCATCATCCACCGCGACATCAAGCCCTCCAACATGATCGTCACGCTCCCGCAGCGGATCGCCAAGATCATGGACTTCGGCATCGCCAAGGCCGACGTCGAGAACTCCTTCGAGACACAGGCCACCCAGGCCATCGGCACCCCCGCCTTCATGGCGCCCGAGCAGATCCGCGGGGAGACCGTCGGCCCGGCGGCGGACATCTACGCCTACGGCATGACGCTCTACAAGATTTTCGCGCGCGACCTCCCCTTCAAGATGACGAGCGCGCACAGCCTCCTCTTCGCCCACCTCGACGCGACCCCCTTCCTCCTTTCACAGCGCAATCCCCTGTGGCCGAAGGAACTGGACGTCCCCCTCTCCCGCGCGATCGAGAAGAGCGTCGAGAAGAGGCCCGCCACCGCCACCAAGCTGATGGAGGAGATCGAACAGGCGCTCAAGCCCGTGATGAACGAGCCGTTCGCCGCGTTCTACTCCGCCAACGGCGCCATGTCCCAGTCCGCCGTCCCCCTGCCCGCGCGTGCATCCGTCGCCCAGGACGACGACGCCAAGAAAAAGAAGATGATGATCGGCGGCGGGATACTGGGCGGCATCGTTCTCGTCGGCATCATCGTCGCCCTCGCCAGCGGGGGAGGCGACGATGAGAATCCCTCGGGCCTCGGCTCCGGCACCGGCGAAAACCCGTCCGGCATGATCCCCGTCGCGACGCCGCGACCCTCTCCCACGCCGCAGCCCACCCTCTATCCGACGCCTTCGCCGGAACCTACCGCCACGCCGACGCCGGGGCCCACGCCGACGCCCATGATCATCGTGGTGACCCCGACGGTGGCCCCCTCTCCGAGCCGGACGCCGCCCCCCACGCGCACGCCGCGCGCCACGCCAACGCCGGAACCCGCCGAGGAAACCCCCGCAGTCGTCGTGGATCCGAACGCGACGCCCACCCCGGCGCCCTATGCATGGGGCCGTGAGCTGTCCGGCGGGGACCGCAACCTCGCGCTGAAGATGATCGAGGAAGTCGTCGTGGACAAGATCCGCCGCCCGATCTACCGCGGCAGGCCGGAGGATGCCTCAGCCGCATTCGACGCCGTCGCGCCCGAGACCCGCGACCTGTTCCTCCGAGGCGTCAAAACCTACGTCGAACGCTACGACAACGTCACCGTCAAATTCTCCCGCGTTTCGGAAAGGATTGACGGCAGGCGGTGCGACGTCCGAATGAGGACGGGCATGACAGCCGCCAAGAAGGGGTCGGGGAGCGAACCAAACATTCGCCTCATCGACGACTTCGAGGCCACGGCCAAGTTTGAGAAGAAGGGAGAGACCTGGGTGCTGATCGACTGGCCGTCGAAACAGTACTTCCCGGCTCTCTCCGAATGAAGCGATCACCCAACCGGAGAGAATCGATGACCTCCATCATCAGCCGCACCGTGAAGGCAGCCGCCGCACTTGCCGCCTGCGCCACCCTTTCGGGATGCATCGGCATGTACAGCAACACCTCGCTCTTCTACAATGACCCGGCCTCGGGCATGGAAGAGGTGAAGCTGATCCAGCAGTATGGCACTCCCTCGTTCGCCACGAACATCGAGGACCGCAAGGTGTACACCTTCAAGGTTCGCGACAACAACTACTACGTGCTCATCGGCGCATACAGCGGGTACGACCTCGTCGTCGTGTGCCGCGACGGCCTAGTGGTCGAGACCACGCGCGTGCCCCGCCCGAGCGCCTTCACGCTCTTCACGCCCGTGCCCTGGGCCGAGAGCGAGTAACATCCCGGCGCCCCCTGGGGCCGGAATCGTACCTTCGGACATCCATCGAGTGCTCAGTGCCGCCCCCGCGGCGCTGGGCACTCGTCGTTTGCAGGCAGCACGATGAGCGATCCGCACTTTGATCCGCTCCACCCATGGCCGGCACCCTTCGCGGGGGGCGCCGGCGCGTGCGGCCTCGCGCCGGGCGACCGGATCGTGGCCGGCGTCTCCGGCGGCGCGGACTCCACCGCCCTCGCGATCCTGCTGGCCGAGTGGCTCGCCGACGCCCGCCGCCAACTCGTGCTCGCCCACGTCCACCACGGCGTTCGCGGCACCGAGGCCGACGGCGACGAGGAGTTCGTCGTCGCCCTCGCGCGTTCCCTGGATGTCCAGGTCCTCACCCGCAGGGTGGAGTGGGACAGGGCTGGGGCCCCCGGCGAAGCCGACGAGGCCACGCTGCGCGAGCACCGGTACCGCCTCCTCAAGGAGATGGCGTCCGAGTCAGGCATCGGCACCATCGCACTCGCCCACCATCGCGACGATGCCGCGGAGACTTTCATGCTGATGGCGCTGCGTGGCAGCGGCCCGACCGGGCTCGCACTGCGCCGCTCGGTGGACCTCCGCCCCCGTGGTGGACCCATCATCGTCCGCCCCCTCCTCGATTGCCGCAGGCACGAGCTGGAGGAGTTCCTGCGAGGCCGCGGTCAGGAGTGGCGCGAGGACAAGTCGAACGCATCACTGCGCCCGATGCGCAACCGGCTGCGCCATGTCGTCCTGCCGGCGCTCGAGGAGGCCAGCCACGGTTCGGTCCCTGGACTCGCCACCACCGTCGAACTTTGCGCCGAGGCGGCGCGCGCCCTCGAGTCCGCGGGCAGCGAACTGCTGCGCCACGCGCTCGTTGCCAGGTGCGGCACGGCCGTCGTCCTCGACTCGGCCACCCTCAGAATCGTGCCCCGTGCAGTTTGCGCGGAGGCGGTGCGCTCGATTTGGCGCGGCGAGCCCTTCGGCCCGATCGGCCGCGGAGACGCCGCCGCGGCGAGTTCCCCCAACCTGCCCAGCCGCGGCCTCCTTGAGGGGATGCTCAATCGCATTTCGAGCCCACCCGACGACGACAGCGCTTTCCCGCCGCACGCCGGATTGTGCGCGATCGTCACGAACAACCACTTGATCGTCCACGCCGACGGAACCTCCGCCGGCGACGCCCTCGACGGCCTCGCAAGTCAATGGGAGCCTTCGCTGGCACCCCGCGGCTGGGAACGCATCGTCCTGGCGGACGAGGCCCGGGGCATTCGCGAGGTGGAACTGCCTAGCGGAATCCAGTGGGGGGTGTGCGGAGCCGCCGACTACCTGCCACGGGCCGCCAGGCTGTCGGCCCCGGAGGCGCGCCACCGCGGCGCCGCCTTCGACATGGCGCACCTCGCCCTCCCCCTGACCGCCCGCACAATTGTCCCCGGCGACCGCATCGCCCTGGCGCCCGACACGACGACCAACGCCGCCGAGGTCCTCCGCGCCGCGCGCATCCCGCGCCCCCTGCGCGACCGGGCGCTCGGAGTGTTCGACGCGGCGGGGCTGCTGCTCATCCCGGGACTCCGCAGGACGCGCCGCGCCCCGCTGTCCGCGTCCACCAGGCTCGTGCTGTGGATGGAATGGCCCGCGGGCTCGCTCTGAATCCCGAATCCCCGTGCATCGCCAACCCGTCACGGCGTAGCCTCGCAGAATGAGGATCGACGCACTCATCGAACGCCCGCAGTGGCGCGCACCCGTGCGGGGGGAACTCCGTCCACCCGAGGTCCTGGCCCCGGCCGGGAACGAAGAGATGATGCGCGCCGCCGTCGAGAACGGCGCCGATGCCATCTACTTCGGCCTCCAGCACTTCAATGCGCGCATGCGCGCCGCGAACTTCGACTCGGCGGAGCTGCCACGGATCATGGCCTGGCTCCACGAACGCGGCGTGAAGGGCTACGTCACCCTCAACACACTCGTCTTCCCGTCCGAGCTCGATGAGGCCGCCGAAGTCCTCCTCACATGCTCGAAGGCCGGCGTGGACGCCGTGCTGGTGCAGGATCTCGGCATCGTCGCGCTCGCGAACGCGCTCGTCCCGGACCTTCCGGTCCACGCCTCCACGCAAATGACGCTCACGAGCGCTGAGTCCATCGCCGCCACGGAGGCTCTCGGCCTGCGCATGGAGCGCCTCGTCATGGCGCGCGAGCTCTCCCGCCGGGAACTCCAGACGGTCATGCGCACGACCGACCGCGAGATTGAAGTCTTCGTCCACGGCGCCCTGTGCGTCGCCTACAGCGGCCAGTGCCTCACGAGTGAGGCTCTCGGCGGGCGCAGCGCAAACCGGGGCGAATGCGCGCAGGCATGCCGCCTCCCGTACGACATGGTCGTCGACGGGGAGAAACGCGAGATGGGGGACGTGCGGTACCTCCTCTCCCCGCGCGACCTCGCCGCATACGAGGACATCGGGGACCTCATGCGGCTCGGCATCGCGAGCCTCAAGATCGAGGGCCGCCTCAAGTCCCCCCAGTACGTCGCCGCCACCGTGCAGTCCTACCGCGCAGCGATCGAGAGCGTCCTCGCGGCACCGGATGGGAACCCGAGGCTGGACGAGGAGCGCCGTCGCGACCTCGAGATGACCTTCAGCCGCGGATTCACCGGCGGCTACCTGCATGAGATCGACCACCAGGCCGTCGTCGAGGGCCGCTTCCCAAAGAAGCGCGGGCTCCTCGTGGGGCGCGTCGCCTCCGCCTCGGGGCGTGGTGTCGTCGCCGAGCTCACCGGACCCCTGAAGCCCGGGGACGGCGTCGTCTTCGACGCGGGCACGCCCGACGAGGACGAGCAGGGCGGGCGCGTCTACACCATGCACGTCGGACGCTCGCGCATCGATCGATTCGATCCGCACGCGGGGGACCGCGCAGGCACCGAAGTGCTGCTGACCTTTGGCGGGGGGGCGATCGACCCGCGCGCCATACTTCCCGGTCAGCGCATCTGGCTGACCAGCGACCCCGCGCGCGACGCCGCACTCGCGGCCAGCTACGAAGGCGACCGCATCCGGCACCGCGACCCGGTCAACGCGACCGTCCGCGGTGGGCCGGGCCGGTTCCTCCAACTGGAACTGCGTGATGCCGATGGCATCACGGTCACGGCGCGCGACACGGAACCCGCCGAACCCGCGCAACGCCGCCCCCTCACGCGCGAGGTCCTCCTCGAACAGCTCGGCCGCATGGGCAACACGCCCTTCCAACTGAAGGATGTGGCCATGGAGGTCGACGCGCCCACGATGGTCCCCCTCAGCCGTCTCAATGAACTCCGGCGCGCCGCGGTCGAGGCACTCATCGCCGCAAGGCGCCGGTCACGGGGGGGAAGGCGCGCCTATCCGGATGCCCTGAGGGAGCTACGCCCACACCCGGAGTTACAGCCCCGGGATGAAGGTGAAGCCGGGCGGCGGGACGCCGCCCCCCCGGGTGCTGGGGTGTCGCGAGAGCCCAAGTCTCTAGCATTAGAGATGGAGCAGCCAAGTGCCCGAGAGGAAAGTGCAAGTGCCCGGGGGGGCGGCCTCTGGCCGCCCTGTGGAGAAGGTGAGACCGGGGTGAAGTCGCCCACGCTCTCCCTGCTCTGCAGGACACTCGAGCAGGTCGAGGCTGCCGTTTCCGGTGGTGGGATCGACACCATCTACACCGACTTCGAGGACATCCGCCTGCACCGCGAGGCGCGACGTCTGGTACCCGCTGGGGGACCGCGTTTCGTCCCCGCAACCCTGCGGATCGTCAAACCCGGGGAAGCCGGCGTGGTGAGGAAGCTCTACGAGGCGGAACCCGACGCGATCCTTGTCCGAAACCTGGCCGCCTGGCAGATAGTGCGGACCGACCGGCCGGGCCTTCCCGTGCTGGGGGACTACTCGCTCAACGTGGCGAACGAAATCACGGCGGGGCTTCTGGTCCGAAACGGCATTGGGAGCCTCGTGCCCAGCTACGACCTGAACATTGGCCAGTTGCTCGACCTCCTGCGCGCGGCCCCGGCACGCTGGTTCGAGGTCACCATCCACCAGTACATGCCGATGTTCCACATGGAGCACTGCGTGTTTTGCCGGTTCCTTTCCAAAGGCACCGACTTCACCAATTGCGGCAGGCCGTGCGAGAGCCACTCGGTGCGCCTGCGCGATCGCGTGGGCTGGGAGCATCCCGTCAAGGCGGACGCCGGATGCCGCAACACGGTGTTCAATGCGGCGGCTCAGAGCGCATCGGCGTACCTGCCGGAGATTCTCGCCGCAGGCGTCACCCGTTTCCGGGCCGACCTGCTGCTGGAGGATGCCGCGGGAACCCGCGAGGTCATCGATGCCTACCTTCCCGCCGTTACCGGGCGCGAGGATGGGCGCGACCTCTGGCGTCGCCTTCGTGCCAGGAGCAAGCTTGGCGTCACGCGCGGCAGCCTCGACCATGACTGACCTCCGCCCCCTCTTCGAAGGGACGGTTTCAGCATTGTGGCCCGTGAGTGCATCGTTTGAGTTGAGGCACAACCGCTGCGGCGATAGTCAGGTGCCCGCACACACGCCATGACCTTCCTCTCAGCCGCCGCCTTCTTCCTGCTGCCTCTGCTGCCGGCCATCGTGCTGTTCTACATGCTCAAGCTGAAGCGGCGCAGGGAGGTCGTGCCCTCGACCCTGCTCTGGCGCAGGTCGGTGCAGGACCTGATCGCCAACTCGCCGTTCCAGAAGCTGAAGAACAACCTGCTGATGTACCTTCAGTTGCTGATCCTCGCGGCGCTCATCCTCGCCCTTGCCCGTCCCGTCCTGCGGCTCCGGCAGGAGGCCGGCCTCAGCGTCGTGCTCCTCGTGGATCAAACGGCCTCGATGAAGGCGGTCGAGCCGGGCGGGAAGACACGCATGGACCTCGCGCGCGACGCCGCATTGCGCGCCGTCGAGCAGCTCGGCTCCTCGGACGAGGCCATCGTCCTCGGTTTCTCCAACCGGACTCAGATCATCCAGACCCTCACCGGGGACAAGGGGCTGCTCCGCGCGGCGATCGAGGGCATCCGGGCCTCCGACAGCGAGGTGAACCTCTCGGAGACGGCGCTTATCCTCGAGGGCCTGACGACGAGCGTGGACTCCGAGGCCGTTAGGCAGCCGCGCACCAACACGCGCACCATCCTCATCAGCGACGGCGGGATCGGGGACGTGAGCGAGAAGCTCGCGACGATCCCCAACATCGAGTACGTCCGCGTTGGCACGCAGGGCGGGAACCTCGGCATCGTCGCCGTGGACGTGCGCGAGTCCTTCGCCGGCGAGTTCGAGCAGCAGGTCTTCGTCTCGCTTTGGAACAGCGCCACGGAGGAACGCAGCGCGCAGCTCGAACTCAGGATCGAGGGCCAATCCGTGGACGTGAAGGAGACTCCCGTCCCCGCTCGCGGATTCGCCTCCACGGTGTTCACGCTCACGGGGGAGCGCATCGGCCGCGGCGAGGTCTCCCTGCCGGAGGGCGGCGACCCCTTCCCCGTGGACGACACGGCCAGGTTCGTGATCCCGCCCCCGTCGCGGCTGAACATTCTCGTGGTGTCGAAGGGGAACTTCTTCCTTGAACAGGCGCTGAACGTGGACCCCCGCGTGCAGGTCAGCCGCGTCCTGCCGACCGACTACGAGGCCCTCTCCGGCAACTTCGACCTCACGGTCTTCGACAACTGCACCGCGGGGCAGATCGGCGCCGGCATGTTCGTGTTCATGAACTCGCTCCCGCCGGGCTTCGCGATCAAGGAGTCGGGCACCCTGAACAACCCGTCCATCGTGGACTGGAACCGCGTCCACCCCCTCATGCGCTACGTGAACCTCGACCGCGTCCTGATTGGCGAGGCCAGGAAGCTGGAGTTCCCGGCGGACATGCTCGCGCTCGTCGAGTCGAACGAAACGCCGCTCGTGGCGTGGTCGGAGACCGAGACGCGGCAGGTCCTCGTCCTGGCCTTCGACATCTTCAAGTCGTACTGGCCGGTGGACGTGAGCTTCCCGATCTTCATGGCGAACCTCGTGGACGTGGCGCGCCGGTCCGGGCGCGGCGCCCAGCGCCCCTCGTACGCCTCGGGTTCGACGATCCCCATCGTCGCGCCGAAGGACTCCGCGAGCGTCATGGTGAGGTCGCCCTCGGCGCGCGAGATGTCCTTTGACCTGGCGGGCTCCACCACCGCCTACCTGACCGAGACCAACGAAGCCGGCTTCTACGACGTGTCGTTCCCCGGAGGCGAGTCGCGCACGCTCGCCGTGAACCTCTTCAGCGAGCGCGAGTCGGACATCGAGCCGGTCGAGACCATCGTGGCGGGAAACCGGGTGATTTCGGCGCAGTCGGATGCGGGGAGGACGCGGCGCGAGGTCTGGCACTGGCTTGCCGCCGCCGCCTTCGCCATCCTCGCCCTCGAGTGGTACATCTACTGCAAGCGCGCGTGGATGTAGCCCTACCGCGTCGACTCGAGCGCACCGACAAACTCCGTCGCAGCCGCGCCGGGCTCCACCGACCCGAATAGTCCCCCGATCGCAGCCACCCCGACGGCACGGTTGCGCAGGCACTCGGCCGCGCGCCGGGGCGTGATGCCCCCAAGCGCAACCACGGGGAGCGTGGTCCGCTTCGCGAGGTAGCTGAGGCCGTCCAGCCCCAGCACGTTCGACACGTCCTTGTTCGTCGGGTTGAACACGGGGGACACGAGGGCGTAGCTGGCCCCTCCCGCCTCCGCGGCGGTCAACTGGTCCCCATCGTGGCAGCTCGCCCCCACGATGAACCCGGGCGGCACCATTCGGCGCACCGCCGCCGCGGAGAGCGACACCGCCGAGAGTTGCACTCCGTCCGCGCCCACCGCGAGTGCCACGTCCACGCGGTCCGCCACGATGAGCTGGCCACGGAAGGTGCGCACGATCGGAAGCAGCCGCGAGCACATCTCGAACTGCCGCAGCGCGGAGAGGTCCTTCTCGCGGAACAGGATCGTCCGGACGCCGCCGGACAGCAGGCGCTCGCACCGGTCGAAGAAGTCAAAGTCGTCGCGCGCCAGGCTGCGGTCCGTGATCGCGACCACGGTGAGCAGTCCGACCCAATGGGGGCGGCCGGGCTCGGCCACCTCAGCGGCTCTCCGCCGTGTCCAGCAGGATCGCCGCCGCGAGCGCCACCCGGCGGTCCACGCGGCATCCCGGGTCACCCCGAAGGTCGAGGAGGTACTGGTCCGTGATGGTCAGCTTGCGATCGTACTTGCCGGCGATGGTGCCATCCGGCAGCACGAACTCGAAGTTCGTCCGCAGCAGGCCGTACAACGTGCCGAAGTACCTCCTCAGCAGCGCGAACATCAGGTGGTCCTCGCGCACCTCGGCGATCGGCTCGCCCGCGGGGGTCAGGACCTCCCAGGTCCGCCTCAGGATCGACGCCAGGTTGTTGCGCCGGAACTCCGCCACTTCCACGCCGAACGGGTCGTGCAGCGTGTAGCGCTGGTAGAGCGCCAGCTTGTTCTCCTGCCTGATCAGCAGCACCGGAACGCTCTCCGTCTCGTCCGTGAACACCGTGATGTCCCTGTAGGGGGCGAGGACGGCACCCACAACCCCCGACGCAATGTTCCCCACGAAGATCAGCAGCACCGGCAGCAGGATCTCGGACGTCTGCATGTAGAGCGAGAACCCGCCGATGAAGAACAGAATCCCCAGGCCCGATGCGCACAGCCCCGCCAGCACATTCGCAAGCAGCTTCGGGGGACGCACGACGTAGAACCTCGGCACGCCCATCAGGTCCTCGACGTAGTACTTCTGCGCGATTGCGAGGAGCTTCTGGCGGACGGAAAGCGCATCAAACCTGAAGAGCGCATCGTACCATGCGAGGAACTCCGGCGGCGCCCCCGCGTAGGGGGATGCGGTGGACATGGGCGCCGCCGTGCGTTCGTCTGCTTACCGGGCCTTCTTGGGGGCCGGTGCCTTCTTGGCGGGGGCGGCCTTTGCGGCCGGTTTCTTCTTTGCCGGTTCGGCCTTCTTCTTGGGTGCGGTGGCGGCCTTCTTCGCCGATGCGGCCGCCTTGGTTGGCGCGGCCTTGGGTGCGGCGGTCCTTGCGGGCTTCGCGGGCGACTTCTCCCGGGGGGCCTTCGTGGCGGCCTTTGCGGGCTTTGCGGCCGGCGCGGGTTTGACGCGGGGCGTGCGCGGCGGCGCAGTCCGCTTCCCGCGGGCCTTGCGTGCGGGTTCGGCCGGAGGCTCCGGCAGCGCGGTGAGTTGCTCGGCAAGGAGCGTTTCCGCCAGCTCCGGCACCACGGGGGGCGCCGCTTCGATGACGGGAACCGGCTCGGACAGTGCGGCGGCGGCCTGCGGTGCCGCCGCGACAGGTTCGTACGAGTGCGGACGCGAGGCCTGCGCCTCGATCTGCTCCATGGTGGGCGCACCGGGAACGCCACGCGGCGGGCGCCGTGGGCGTTTCAGCGCACCGGTGTCTGCGCGCGGCTCCTCCCTGTGCGCGGCAGGGGTCGGGGCATGGTGACCCGTGGCGGAGGGAGTGGACGCCGGCGCCGCGGCGGCTGGCGCGGAGGCGGCAGGCGACTTCGGCGGGGGGGGCCACACCTGCACGACCTTCGACGGCCCGGTCCCGCCGGGGGTGAGCGTGATCGTCGGAAGGAGGAAGGTCTTCGCCGGCGCTGGGGGTGGGGGCGGCGGCGGGGGAGGCGCGGCGTGGCGCTGCGGCCTCGGCTCGCGCGGCTCGAAGACCGGGCGCGCGGGCTCTCCGTTGGCACGCGGCTCCACCCGGAACTTCTCGCGCTCACGGATCATGCTAGCGGCGGACACCGGGGGAAGCTCCGCCTCGCGCGGGGCAGCCGCGCGCGGCTGTTGCGGCCCGCCCTGCTGGCTGGGCGCGGGGGAACCGTTGCCATTGGCGGCAAGCTCGCGTTCGCGCCGCCCGCGGCGGCGCCGGCCTCCTCGGCGGCCCCGGCGCGAGCGCCGTCCGCCGTCCTGCTGGCCGTCACCCCCCGCGGCCTGTCCTTGCGAGTCATCGCTGGCGCCGTCCTCATCATCCTCGTCGTCGCCGACTCCCTCCGAGGAGGCCTCCAGGAATTCATCCTCCGTGAACGACTCCGCCGTCTCGACCGAGTCATCCACGAGTTCCGATGTGTCGAGCTCGACCGGGGCCTCGATCTCCTGGAGGCCCGCCTGCTCGTCGGACAGGTACTCCGCCTCCTCCTCGTCCTGCCTGAGGTCGGCGTGCACCGGGACGACCTGTGCTGGTTCATGCTGCCGGTCGTCGAAGCGGTCCCTTCCACCGCGGCGGCGGCGGCGTCGCTTGCGTCCACCGCGCTCGTCGGCGCCCTGCCCCTGCTGGGGCTGGTGCTGCGCGGGAACCTGGCGCTCGAAGGGCGGATTCTCGCGCCAGTGGGCCGGTGAGGCGACCTGCGGTGCGGCCGTCATTGTCGGCGGCGTTGCCCGCACCTGCGTCGCGGCGGCGGCGACGAATGGAGGCGGTTCGTACTCGTTTCGGACCGGGGCGACGTCGGCTCCAGTCTGTGCCTCCGGGAGGACATGCTCCTCGACGCGGCGCGAGACGGGGCGGTGAACCCGCAGGCCGGCGGCCTTCACGACGGGCTGGATCGTGTAGTCCTCGACGTGGCAGTCGAGGTCGCGCCGGATCATCAGGTCCGTCTTGCGGTCCCCCATGATGCGGGCGATGTGGGCGGAGTACTCCCCCTCGAGTGCATCGGCCATCTGCGGGTTCGCGGTGATGACGACGGCCGCGTAGGTCTTCAGCGAATCGGCGAGGAGCGTGCGCAGCTCGTACTTCAGCTTCCGGAAGACCTGTTCACGGCGAAGCACCCAACCGGACCCCGCGCAGTAGGGGCAGTCCTCGAAGACGTGCTTCTGGAGGGACATCTTCTGGCGCTTGCGGGTCATGACCAGGACCCCGAAATCGCCGATCTTGCCGACCGTAACCTTGCCGCGGTCGCGGCGCAGGTGCAGCCGCAGTTCCTCGCCGACGGCCTCCTGGTTGCCGCGGTTCAGCATGTCGATGAAGTCGATCACGATGATGCCGCCAATGTCGCGCAGGCGGATCTGGTCGGCGATGGTGCGGCACGCCTCCAGGTTCGTCTTGAGGCTGGTTTTCTCCTGGTCCTTGCCGCCGGTGAAGCGCCCGGTGTTCACGTCGATGGCGGTCAGGGCCTCGTTCTCGTCGATGATCAGGAATCCGCCGCTCTTCAGCCAGACCTTGCGGTTGAGCGCGCGCTGGATCTGCTTCTCCACGTCGAAGTGCTCGAAGAGGCTCTCGACGCCGGAGTAGTGCTGCACCTGATCCACGAGCTGCGGCGCGTACTCCCGCAGGTGCAGGCGCACCTCCTCGACGTCCGACTTGTCGTCGCAGTGGATCTCATCGACGTCGAGCGCGAACGCGTCGCGCACAAGGCGGCCGACGATCTCGTGCTCGTTGTAGACGAGCCCCGGGCCCTTGAGGCTGCGGTAGCGGGCGACGATCCCCTCCCAAAGGTGCAGGAGGAACTCGACGTCCTGCTGGATCGCCTCCTCGGGCTGGTTCACCCCCGCCGTGCGGATGATGAAGGAGCAGTCCTCCCGGCGCAGGTTGGAGAGCAGCTTCTTGAGGCGCATGCGCGACTCGCCGACGGCGATCTTGCGCGAAACGCCCCCCTGCTGGCTCGGGTAGGGGAGCAGGACGAGGTAGCGGCCGGGGATGGAGACGTTCGCCGTGACGCGCGGGGCCTTGCCGCCGATCTCCTCCTTCACGACCTGGACCAGGATGTGGTCCCCCTTCTTGATGGGGGGGGCGCCCTGCGGGGCGCGGGGGTCCTGGCGCGGGCGGCGGCCCGGCCGGATGATCTGGCCCGGGATGCCGCGCTCGGCGGCCTCCTGGATCGCCTCGGGCAGGTCGTCCGAGTCCAGCACCAGCGACTCGGCGCGGATGTCCATGAAGTGGAGGAAGACGTTTCGCTCGAGCCCGCAGTCGATGAATGCGGCCTGGAGCCCGGGCTTCACGTCCTCGACGACGCCCCGGTAGATGTTGCCGACGAGCGACTTCTCGCTAACGGCCTCGGTGTGGAGTTCGACCAGTTCCTGGTCCTCTAGGAACCCCACCCGGATTTCGCTTTCCTCGCGGTTGATGAGGATGCGCTTGAGCATGTTCAAATTCATTCCTGTCGTGTGAGGGGCATGGCCGTCCGCCCGATGGTGGAGCGCCGTGAGGGACGCTGCCGGGCGACGAGCGCGCGGCATTTCCCCCGCCCGGCGAATCCCCTCGGGGCTGGCTCCGTCCCGCACGGGGCGACGCGGCTGCGCCGCCGCCGGACTTGCGGCGGAGTGGTTCGGATGTGGTGCGGAGTCGGACCTTCTCGGTCACGGACGAACGGGCATGCACTCTGTGGCAAATGCGGGCGGACGATGCCGCCCGGCGTTCAGGATTCCGGCGCAACGCTCGCGGGTGCCGCCCGGTATCTGAATCGACTTACCGGAACGAGGCACAACCGCCGCCCCCGCTGGCAACGGGAATCTTCCGGACCCGGGCGGCCTCCGTCCCCCTCACGCCCCGGGCAGCACCACCGTCACCAGCGTCCCTCCCGCCGGGTGCCGCTCGATCTCGATCGTCCCCTCGTGGGCGGACACGATCCGGTGCGTGATGGAGAGCCCCATGCCCGTGCCCCCGGCGCGCCTGCTGAAGAACGGGTCGAACGCGCGCGCGGCGTCCTCCTCCGCGATGCCCGGCCCATTGTCCCGAATGGTCACGCGCAGGTCCCCCGCCCGCGAAGGGCACCGCTCCACCCGCACCTCCACCCGTGGCTCCGCCGTCGCGTGCTCGACGAGCACCTGCCGGGCGTTCACAAGGCAGTTCAGGAACGCCTGCTTGAGCTGGATCACGTCCCCCATCACCCGCGGCAGGCCCTCCGCGACCTCCACTGAAACGGGGATCGCGAGCTTGCGGTCGAGTTGCACGAACGAGACGAGGTCCCGGACGAGGGCCCCTGCATCCACCGGCTCGAACTTGCCGACGCGCGGATTCGAGAAGTCCACGAGTTGGCGCACGATGGCCTCGCACCGCCTGGCTTCGGCGTGGATCGCCGCGATGTCCTCCGCATGGGGTAGGTCGGGCGTCTTTCCGAGGTACTCGCAGTAGGTCGAGATCACGCCGATGGGGTTGTTGATCTCGTGGGCGACCCCGGCGGCAAGCTCCCCGATTTGGGCCAGCGATTCGCTCCGCACCAGCAACTCGCGCTGCCGCAACATCTCCTCGCGCTGTCGGTGCAGCACGTCCACGATCACCATGCTCAGGAAGATCACCGTCCACACGAGCGCCAGCCGGAATGCCAACGCCGAGACGTGCACCGCGTCCGCCGTCTGGAACTGCACGAGGGCGGTTGCGAGGTAGAGAAGCGTGATCGCGATGGCGGCCTTCGCGGATTCCCCGCGCGTCCTCAGCAGCGCGAATCCCCGCAGCGCCATGAGCACGAAGAACGTCGAGAACTCGCTCCCTGCGCGGTCCGCCCCGGCCTGCGCCGGATGCGCCCAATCCAGCAGCGTAACAGCCGTCACAAAGCCCAGGTCGAGCGCGTAGGACGTCCACGCAAGCGGCCGCATCTGCCCCGGGCTGACGCGCCCCGCTAGCAGGAACCAAGTCTCGGCAACCGTGAAGGCCCCCTGCAGGAAGAACAGCGCGAACACCTCCGGCGGGGGAGGCTCCCACTCGCGCGGCCAACCCCAAAGCGCCATCGTGAGGATGAGGAGCGTCCACTTCACCGGCAGCACGGCGCGCGTCTGCACCCGACCCAGCCACAGGGCCTCCTCCCGCTCGTGTGCCGTCATTGCCTGCGCCAAGGTCGATTCGCCCCCTGCACCGTCACCCTCCCGGCTCCCTTGGGCAAGGGAGGACAGGTCCCATCCCAATCCTCCCGGTCGCCACCGCCACGCGGCACCTGTCGCCAGCACCGGCGTGCGCCCACTTCCGCTCCCCATGCGCCTTTCCCTTGCTGTCCGGAGCAACACGGGGCATTCATGGGCAGTCTCGAAACCGACAATTGAGCGGGAAGGCCAGACCCCATGTGGCGCATACTCACCGTTGATGACGAGCCCGATGTCCGCGCGATCATCGCAGCGACCCTTCGTTCCAAGTTCGAGGTCTTTGAGGCCAGGGACGGACTGGACGCGCTCGAGAAGATCAAGCGCGTCGAGCCCGACTTCGTCATCATGGACGTCATGATGCCGCTCATGGACGGGTTTCAGGCCTGCGAGGCCATCCGCAAGGACCCGGTCTTCAACAAGCTCCCCGTCCTTTTCCTCACGGCCCTCGGCGCCAAGGACGACATCAAGAAGGGCTACAGCGTCGGCGCGAACCTCTACCTGACGAAGCCCTTCGACCCGATGCGCCTGCTCAAGAACATCGAGGTCTTCTTCGAGACGACGCCCCCGAACCGGACCAAGAAGCGCTACACGCAGGATGAACTTGTGCTGGCGGAGAAGGAGGGGCGCCTGCCCGCCGTTCCCGGCGGCGTCGAGTTCGAGCACGGCCCGGCCAGCCGCGAAACAGTGATGGAGGGCGTCCGCCGCGCGACCTCCACACAGGAAACCTGGAAGCTCGCGACCCCGGCCGGGGCGGCGCCCGCACCCGCGCCCGCGGCCTCGGACCACCCGCGCGCACTACCGCGCGTCCTCGCCGTGGACGACGAGCAGGCCATCCTCGACGTCATGCGCCTCACCCTGGATGGCATCGTCGAGTTCACCTGGGCCAACGACGGCATCGAGGCGATCGAGAAGCTGGTCAAGTACCAGCCCGACATCCTGATCATCGACGTCATGCTGCCGAAGATGAGCGGCTACACGCTCTGCCAGTCCCTGCGCGCGAACGCAGCCTTCGCTCAGATTCCCATCCTCGTCTGTTCCGCCAAGGGCGGGGAACGCGACATACACTATGCCCGCCGCATGGGCGCCAACGACTACCTCGTCAAGCCGTTCCAGGCGGACGAGCTCATCCAGAAGATGAAGGACCTGCAGCGCACGCCGGGCTTCCGCATCCGCGCCAAGAACCTCTCCATCGAGCAGATCAACTCGATGATCGTACCGAAGAACAAGGAGGTGGACGTGTTCTCCGGAGAGGAGGAGGTCCGCAAGGCGGAGAGCGGTCCGGGCGGCGGCAGTGCAGGTCGGAACTCCACGCGCGCCATTGGCGACTTCCTGAAAAAGGAAGGCTCGAAGGACGCCTTCGACCAGACGTCTGATTCCGCCAAGGGCGAGAAGGACAAGAAGCGCACGCGGCTCCTCTTCGGATTCGGCAAGGGACCCGGCGAAACCTGACCGATGCCCGCGGCGGCTGTGCCCGCGCCGGGCCCGTTCCTGCGCGCCTGGCTCTTCACATTCCCGCAGCCGTGCCTGGCCTGCATGGCCTGCCTCGGCCCGGACGGTGTGGAACCCATCTGCGACGCCTGCTCCGGCGGCATGCACCTGCTCAGCCCGGCGCGCTGCTGCGGGCACTGTGGTGCCCCGGACCGGGCCCCCATCCCGGGCGGGGCGCCGCGCTGCGAGTCCTGCCGCAACCTCCCCGAAGGCTTCGATGGCGCCGTGTCCGCCTTTCCCTACCGGGGCCCCGCCGGCGCCGTCCTGCGAAGGCTCAAGTTCCAGCAGGCGCGCTCCGCGGCGAAGTGGGCCGTCGAGTGGTCGCGGCCCGTCCTTGAGCCCTTCGCGCGCGACCGCGCCCGCCCCGACCTGATCGTGCCCATCCCCCTGGCCCCGTCCCGCGAGTGGTTGCGCGGCTCCAACCAGTCGGAGCTGATCGCCGCATCCGCCGCGCGGATCCTCCGCACCCCGCTCGACGGGGACGCCCTTGCCCGCACCCGTGCGACGCCGTCGCAGGCTCGCATGAAGTCGCACTCCGCGCGCGTCGTGAATATGACTGGTGCCTTCCGCGTCCCGAGCCCCGCGGATGTCGCGGGCCGCCGCATCCTGCTGGTCGACGACGTCATGACGACCGGCGCGACCGTCGCGAGCGCCGCGCTTGCCCTTAAGTCCGCCGGCGCCGCGAGCGTCCACGTCTTCACCGTCGCGCGGGGCGGCGTCGACGAGGCTGGTGCATTCGATGACTTCTGAGCCCGCACCCGACGACGTGCATTGGATGCGGCGCGCGCTTGCCTGGGCGCGCCTGGCCGCCCGGCGCGGCGAGGTCCCCGTCGGCGCCCTCGTCGTCCGCGAGGGCGAGGTCCTCGGCGGCTCCCACGACGGAAAGGAGCTCCTCCTCGACCCGACCGCCCACGCCGAGGTCCTCGCCATGCGCGAGGCCGCCTCGCGCCTTGGCGACTGGCGCCTCGAAGGCACCACCCTCTACGTCACCCTCGAGCCATGCGCCATGTGCGCGGGGGCCATGGTCCACGCGCGGATCGCCCGGCTCGTCTACGCCGCCCCCAACCCGCGATGGGGATTCGAGACCAACGGCTTCAACCTCCTCTCCCACCATGCCTTCAACCACCATGTGGAGGTCGTCCGCGGCGTCCTCGAAGCGGAATCGGCCGAACTCCTCCGCACCACCTTCCGGCGCTATCGCGAATCGGGGCGCTAATCCCCGGCTCCAGATTCGGGCCGAACGCCGGAGCACCTCCCCAGCGCCTCTCCCAACTCGTGCAGGGGCCCACACCTTGCCCTTCTCCCTCACGTGCTGCCCTCGAGGGGCGGCACGGTACGCTTTGGTCCAACACGGGATCGTTTTGCGTACCTGAACGCGCATCCATCCCGAGGCTAGTCATGAGAAACCACCTGCTCGTCGCGGCCCTCGCCCTCGCGTTGGCTCCATCCCCACTCAGGGCGGCCCAGACCGACATCCGGCTGCCTTCCGATTCGACCGGGGTCCCTGGCGGAACCCTGGCGGTGCGTGTTTGGTACCCTGATTCCCCGGGACAGTTTCGTTGGGGACCAGTCGACGGAGCGCCCGTCGCGATCTACGTTCCCGGCGGTTTCGCGGCCGGAGCCCTCGCACTGGAAAACGAACCCCTCCTTCGCGCCCAGGGATTCGTTGCGATCACCTTCCTCTTCCCCGGAGGGGTCGAAGGGAGCATCAGTTCGGATGGGACGTATGACGACCGCGGGGACAGAAGCCAGCGCGCATTGCGCGACATCGCCCGCTTCGCCACCGGCAACGCCACGGATTCCCTCGGCCGAACCCTCAGCGCCATCGTTGGCGCACCGGCCCGGGGGGACGTGGTCGGACTCGTTGCCAACTCCAACGGCGGCTCGATCTCTGCGACGATGATGTCCCGCCACGGCGCCACCATCACTTCGCCCGACCTCGCCTTCCTTGTTCCTTGGGAAAGCCCCACGAACGACCAGGTGCTCACCGGTGAAACCCCTGCACGCGGCAGGGACCCCAACACCTCGTTCGATGCGGATGCCAACGGCGACCCGGGGGACGACGTGCACAACGGCGCCTACCTCACCAACAACTACCCCCAGCTCGAGGTGGACTACACGCGCCTGCGCTGGGCCCCCGGCGCCGTCTGGACACCCCTCGGAGGAGGGCCGCCGCAGACCGGGCTGTTCTACTTCGACAACAACGGCAACGGCACCCTGGACTCCTCACCCCCCAACACCGACGACGTCGATGTGGACGGCGATGGCATCGTCGAGCCGGGGGAGGACTATCCCCTCTACGGACTGTCTGTAAACACAGGTACCTCCACGAAGGGGATGTTGTCCGTCGCCGCCGCCACTCAAATCGAGTCTTCCGGCATCATCTCCACGTGGCCGGTGAACTACTGGACGCGGACCGACTCCGCCGCTTACTGGGCGATTCGCGATGCGATGGCCTTGCTCCCGGGAGCCCTGGCCAACCAGCACCGATTGCGCGGCATGGGTGCCTTCGCGTTCAACGACCATGTCCAAGCGACCCGGGACCATGCCCACGTCCGGCAATACTGCCTCGGATTCATGAACGCGGGCCGCTGGTACCGCCTCAATCCGGACCGGTCCTATGTCGAGGCCGTGGTGGGTGCGCCCGCCCCGCTCGCCGTGGACAACGACGCCAACATCCTCCCCACTGCCGGCCAGATGGAGTCACTCGCGGAACCGATCGGCGCGGTCACCGCGGGGGCCCTCCGCGTGGCCGCCGCCGCCGAGATGGCCGACCGCACCTTCTACAACATCTGGACCGACAACCTCCCGGGGGTGATTACGTCATCCGGCGTCAGTGAATGGGAGATGCACTGACGCGGCCCGGGCCACCGCCTGACCCGGCGAGCCATCCACCTGACGATTCGGAATGGGAGACCACGCGTGGGCGAAAAACCTTGACCGCGCCCCCCCACGGATCCCTTACTTCTCGTCTCCCGTGAGCGGGACTAGCTCAGTTGGCTAGAGCGCCACGTTGCCAACGTGGAGGTCGCGGGTTCGAGCCCCGTTTCCCGCTCCAGAAGTCTTCACAACCACGGCCCCCTCCGCGCCCACGCCGGAGGGGGCCGGTTGCTTTTTTGGGGTGCGCACCACGCCTCGCGCCGACCCCCAAAACACCAGCCGCCCGGCTGTTCACCGGGCGGCTGGGGGATTCCGCTTACTCGAGCTCGTCGACCATCTTGCGGTTCGGATCGTCCATGTCGGGGGAGCGCTCCGGCTCGCGATAGGCGGGGAGGCGGCTCTGGCGCCCCTCGATCGCGACGTCGCGGTAGGCTGCCTCCTCCTCCTCGGCCGTGATCTTGGGAAGGCCCGCGTAGTCGATGTGGCGCGTGGGATCGAACTGCTCGTTGGGCTTCATGCGGCCGTCGTTGGTGCGCTGGTTGCCCCGGCCTCCGCGCTTGCGCCAACCGCCGCCACCCCCTCCGCGGTTGCCGTACCCGCCCTCGCGGCTGTAGTCCGGCGGCGGTGGCTGCTCGCGGTTGAAGTTGCGTTCGACCTCTTCCCCGACCGGCGATGCGAGTGGTGCGCGGTTGCCGCGGTCGTCCCGGTCGCGGAAGCGCTGGCCGCCGCCCCCGCCCCCCCTGTTGTGCTCGCGGTTGTGGCGTCCGCCACCACCCCCCCCCTGGTGCCGGTGGTGTCCTCCTCCGCCCCCGCCCTCGTGGCGATCACCCCCGCGGCGTCCGCGCCGACCGTGGCGCCCCTCCACCTTCTTCGGGGGGGGGATGGCGTCGTCCTGCGCGTCGGGAACGGAGACGATGATGTACCTCGCGGGTTCGAATCCCTCGGACTTGGTCACGATGCCGGGGATCTTCTTCAACATGTTGTGGATGTACTTGCGCTCGATCGGGTTCATCGGCTCGAGGGCGATGCCGCGCTTGGCCTCCAGGGCCTTGTGCGCCGCCTCCGAGGCATCATGCCCGAGGCGCAGGAGCCGCTTCTCGCGGTAGCCGCCCACGTCCACGATGATGTCGGGGAAGGTTTCGTCCTTCGAGTTGCAGCAGCGCGAGACGACGTGCTGGAGCGCGTCCAGCGAGGCGCCCCCCTTGCCGATCAGGAACGACGGGTCCGGGGCGTCGATCCGGATCAGGAGCCCGTGGCCGAAGGCGACGCACTCGACCGTGACGCCCTCCGCCATGTAGCCCAGCACGCGCGAGGCGACGTCGCGGGCGCGCGCGATGTAGGTCGTCATGCCCGACTTGAGCTGGTAGAGCACCGGCTCGCCCTCGATCTTCAGAGCCGGGTTCGCCGCCTCCTCCTCGGCCAGCCTGCCGAGGTCCACCTCGTCCGGTTCGTACTCGGAGGTCACCTCCAGCGAGTCCACCGCCGCGCCGTGCAGCGCGGCCACCTTCTGCTTCGCCTGCTCGGGCGAGCGTGCCACCACTTCGAATTCGGTCATGGAACCTTGTCCTTTGCCGTCGTCTCTCCGTGCCGTATCGTGTGCACGGGAAGTCTCTTGGTCCTGCACCGCGTCAGCGGGCCAGCACGGGGCGCACCTTTGCTGCGGAGCGCTCCTCCTCGAGCTTGGCCTGGTGCTTCGCGAGAATCTTCTTTGTGATCTGGCTCTGTCCGATCGCCCACACGTTGCTCACGACCCAGTAGAGCATCAGCCCCGAGGGCATCGAGTAGAGGATGAAGCCGAACATCACCGGCATCATGTACATCATCTGCTTCTGGATCGCCTGCTGCATCTCGTCCCCGGTCTGCGGCATCTGCATGACCTTCATCGAGATGAACTGCGTCACCGACATCAGGATCGGCAGGATGTTGAAGTGCGAGCCGACGAGGGGCAGCGCCATCCCCCAGCCGAACAGCTTGTCGGGCTGGCTCAGGTCCGCGATCCACATGAACTCCTGCCCGCGCAGCTCCACCGCCTGGTCGAACACCACGTACAGCCCCACGAACACCGGCATCTGCGCCAGCATCGGCAGGCAGCCCCGCATCGGCCCGAACGGGCTGATGCCGTGCTCCTTGTAGAGCTTCATCATCTCCATGTTCCGCTGCTGGAGGTCGTTCTTGTACTTCTTCATGATCTCGTCGAGCTGCGGCTTGATCTTCGCCTGCTCCCACATCGTCAGCGCCTGGTACTTGATCGCCTTGTGCGTCAGCGGCAGCACGGCGATCTTGACCAGGCACGTCAGCAGGATGATCGCGAAGCCCCAGCTCCCCACCGCACCGTGCAGCCACACGAGGATCGGCAGCAGCAGCATGCACACCGGCCGCGCCCAGCCGAACCCCCACGGGAGCGAATGGAACGCGGCGGATGCTATCGGCGCGCCCTTCTCGATCGCGGGCGGGTTCACGGAGGCAAGCACGCGCGCGCTCGTCGGCCCGACGTACAGGCTGTAGTGCAGCGTGCGCGTCTCGCCGACGCCGAGTTCCTTCCCCGCGCTGTAGAGCGAGAGGGACACCGGGGGCGGAATCTTTGCGCCGTGGTACTCCGGGGCGTCGTTGCGCGCCTTCACTTGCGCGACGGCCGAAAGAGCCGGGTTCTCCGGCGAGGGGACGATCAGAGCGGCGAAGAACTTCCGCTCCACCCCACCCCACGCAACGCTCGCCGTGTACTCGACAGCCTCCGACTCGCGGTCGAACTGCTTGTTCACCACTTCCTTGCCCAGCGCCACAAGCGCCCGCTCGACCCCGTGCACCCGGTCCGAGACCGATGGCACCCCGAACCCGCCGAGCCAGCCCACCCCGATCCCGGGGCCACGGCTCGCCAGCGGAATCCGCGCCTCCGACTTGTTGACGAAGGAGACTTCAAGCTTCGAAAGGTAGCCGTCCGCCGGAATCGTGTACCGCTTGCGGACCTCGAGGCCGTTCGGCGCCTTCTCCGACACGAAGTCGAGGACATGCTCGCCGGAGGGACCGCGGGACTCCGTCAGCGTGAACATCTCGGTGTTGAAGGCCTCCGCGCGCAGCCCGACGAGTTCCATCGGCCATTCCCTTCGCGCGAAGTCCCCCACCTGGGGCACCAGTTCCAGCCCACCGTCCACCACCCCTTCGTCCCCCTCCTTGTTTACGACCGCGGCTGAGGCCAGCAGGCGCCAACTTACGACCTTGGCCCCAAGGTGGGAGAACACGATCCGGCTTGTCGAAGTCGTGACGACCGTTGATGGGGCATCGGCCACCGTCCTCGGCGGGGGGGTGAACTCCCCATCCCCGGCCTCCGGTGTCGGAGACAGCGAGGCCATTGTCCCGGACGTGGACCCATCCCCCGACATGGCCATCGCCGTGCCGGTCGGGTCGGTGGTGTAGGATTCGAGTGCGGCCTGTTCTGCCTGCCAGGCTCTGTAGGCCCGGGCGCGTCGGTCAAGATGCTGATAATACGCGATATAGGCGAGGGCGCAGACGAGGAAAAAGGCTATCCAGCGGCGTTCCATCAAACTCGATCGGTTGGGTGCGTGCAGGGAGCGCGAAGCGTCTCAGGTAGTCCCCCAGCGGTTGGCGGGCCCCCTGCTGTCAAGTGTCCGGGGTTGTAGGGCTGGGCCGGGGACGTGTCAACAGAGACACGGGCCGCGGACTGGGGGTCGGGGGCCGGGGGACGGGAGAGGGGTTTCGGGTGACGGTCTCAGGTCGGAGGTCAAGGGTCATGGGTCATGGCTCGGTCCGCGCAGTGAGTTCGGGAGGTGACCGCCCATGGCCTCACGTCTTCCCCCTCGGTCAGTTGAGGACGCTGAGCGCGGAGGTGCCTTGAGGTCGGGCAGTGATGACATCGTGGAGCCTATCGCACGATCTACCCGGGGATGTCTATTGTCGCGCCGGACGACGTCGGATAACGGCTCACTCGAACATCGTCCAACTCGGCGAGGCGGCCGATGGTGAGGTGGCGGCAAACCCAAGATTCAGCAGCACTGTGACGCTGTC
>CAZUCD010000008.1:0-44797 GCA_964618855.1 uncultured Candidatus Sumerlaeota bacterium | reverse complement strand
CCCGAGGCGAAGAGCAATTGCCGGACGGGGATCCTCGGCGGCTGACGAGCCTGGGATGGAACACCGTGTTCGTGCCCCTCGAGGCGAACGGCACCCTGGTCGAGGAAGCCCGCGCCGCTGGGTTCGAGGTGTTCTGTCCGGACGCGAGGATGTGGCTCCCGAAGTGGTCTCCACGATTCTGGTGGAACTTCGCAACCTCCCTTGTCCGCCTTGCGCTGGAGTTCCGACGCCGCCGGATCCGGGTCGTCGTTTCCTTCCTCTTCTGGTCGAACCCGCATGCGGTGCTGGCGGGGATGCTGGCGGGGGTGCCGGGAATCGTCACGTGCCGCCGGGCCATGGGCGCCTACCGCGACGGGCGCCCGCACTACGCCGCAATCGAGAGGCTCCTGGACCTGCGCGTGGACGCGGTCATCGCGAACTCGCGCGGTGTGGCGCGCGACACAATCGCACGGGAGCGCTGCCCCGCATCCAAGTTGAGGGTGATCCACAACGCGATCGACGCCGCGCGGTTCGGCACTGCCGCCCCTGATGAAGCGCTCGCGGGACATCCCTCCCTGCGCGGGGCGGACTGCATCGTCGTGATCGTGGCGAACCTGAAGCCGGTAAAGCGCCACGACGTATTCCTGCGTGGTTTCGCCCGGGCCGCCAAACAGCACCACGGCCTCCGGGCCCTCGTCGTCGGGGAGGACCACGGTGAACGCCAGCGGCTGGAACGGCTCGCCCTCGAGTTGGGCATCTCCGAGAGGGTTGTCTTCACCGGGGCGCGCCCCGACCCCGCGCCCGTGTACGCCCTATCGGACATCGTCGCGCTGACCAGCGACGCGGAGGGTTTCCCGAACGCCGTCCTGGAGGGGATGGCATCCGGGCGGCCCATCGTGGCGACCCGCGTGGGAGGCGTGCCGGAACTCGTCGCGCATGGCCGCAACGGCCTGCTCGTGCCCGCCGGGGACGCCGATGTCTTTGGGGGCGCCCTGGCGGAGTTGGCCGGCGACCGTGCGCGCCGCGTCGCAATGGGACGCGAGTCGCGCCGCCGCGCTGCACGGCCGACGTTCTCGCCAGAGGGCGTCGCGGGCGCCTACGCACGGCTCTTCGACAGGGTCTCGCGCGGTGCGCCACCTCCCCAGGGGACCCGCACGCGCATCCTGTTCATCATTGGCTCCCTCAGGGAGGGCGGCGCCGAGGGGCAGCTCCTCGTCCTCATGCGCGCGCTTCGACAGCGCGGATACGATCCGGCGCTGATGCTCCTGCGGCGCGAGGGACTGCGCCTGCCTGAGGCCGAGGCCGCGGGCTTCAGGATCATCGACGCGGGCATTCCCGTGTTCCGTCCCCGCTGGAGCATCCTCCCGTGGCTGCGCCTCGTCGGCGCCATCCTGCGATCCCGTCGTGAAGTGGTGAGGTTCCAGCCGGAGATCGTCCACGCGTGGCTCTTCTGGGCCCATCTGTGGGCTGGAGTCCTTCACGTGGTGGGGGCCTTCCGCGCGCCCCTCGTGACGAGTCGCCGGCAACTCCCCGTCTTCAAGGCCGGATCGCGGTGGATGCACTTGGCTGAGAATTGGGTGAACCGCAGGACGGATGCGATCATCTGCAACTCGAAGGGCGTGCTGCGCGAGACCCGGCGGGTTGAACGCGACGTGCGCGGCAAGCTCGTCCTCGCCTACGGGGGCATCGATGCCGACGCCTGGGAATCCGCGCCCGCGTGCGATCCGGCCGCCGAACACCCCGAACTCGCAGGTGCCACAGTCGTGGTCCTGTGCGTCGCCAGCTACGTCCCCTGCAAGGGGCACGCGGACCTGTTGCGCGCCTGGAGGATCGTGTCGGCGTCGCATCCGGGTGCACGGCTGCTTTGCGTCGGCGGGGACGGGGGCGAACTCGATTCCCTGCGCCGCCGGGCGGAGGAGCTCGGCATCGCCCCGTGCGTCGTGCTCGCGGGTCCGCGCAACGATGTGCGGCCCGTCACCCGAGCATGCGACATCGCGCTCCTCGCATCACACGAGGAGGGATTCTCCAACGTGCTCCTTGAGGCCATGGCCTGCGGCAAGCCGGTCATCGCGACATCGGTCGGCGGGAACCTGGAGTCCGTCGTCCACGGCGAGACCGGTCTCCTCGTCCCCCCCGGTGATCCCGCTGCTCTCGCGGAGGCTCTCGGCAGCCTGATCGCATCGCGAGAGCTGCGCGTCGCGATGGGAAAGGCCGGGAGGGCCCGGGTCCGCAAGTCGTTCCCACAATCGAGCATGATTGCGCGCCACGTTCGGGTGTACCGCCGCCTCGCGTCGTGACGTGAATGTGCTGCCACGTTCTCAGGGTAATCCCTTACTCACGAACAGAGCTTACCCATCAGGAGGGAGCGGCTCCCGATGCATCGTTTCGCCGGAGAATGTTGATATTCCGTCGCTTACGCTGTCCCGACCGAAGGTGGGTGCGCTTGGTACGAGGGTTGCCATCCATCAATGCGATGGCCCGATGGCTGGTGCGGCACTGACCCCTCTTCCGCATAGTCGGGCACATCTTTGGTGTCCCTCTCCCCGGGCAGTCGGCGATCCCCCTCGTCGGCTGCCCTTTTTCCTTTTCCGCTACAGTTTCGGGGTTGCGAGCGCCGCGACCGCCTCGGTTGCGATGGCCACATCCTCCTCGGATGGGTCCCCCTCGCTCCAAAGGGCCGCGAGGCGCTGCGGATCCACCTGAAGCGTCGCCCACGACTGCCGCTGGCCAAAGCGCTGCCGCAGCTCGTTGGCCAGGTGCGCCGCAAACTTGCGGAAGCAGAACTCCGCGCTCTCATCGTGGCTGCGCGATTCGATTTCCCGTGACCGAACCCAGTGGTAGGATTTGTCCACCCGCCTGTACGTTTGGAAGGTGTCCACCGGAACCAGGCCGCGCGCCGCGCAGATTCCATAGGAGCATGCGCTGATGGTCAGGGGAGGAATCTCCCCCTCGGCTGCGAGGTCCTTGGCTGCTGCGGTCAATTCGTCGTACGTGGGTGCACCGGGAAACGAGTCGAGCGCCCTCAGCACGTAGCGCGCAGCCTCCAGCCACGTCCTGCGCGGATAGACGTAGTACCGCGTCGGCCCCATCTGGAGGAGTTGGCGGTAGTTTGGGCCATCGAACCGGCGCGTGCGCTGCATGGGCACCGAATCCCCGGAGCCGGCCTCCCCCCCGGCGGGCATGTCCCGGTCCGAGATGCCGTCGAGGTAGTTTCCCGCCACCCCCTGGGGCTGCCAAGTCTCGGGCTCGACCTCGACGACCCAGCCCTCGGCGGACCGGCGAACCATGATCCCATTGTCGCGGAGCGGGGCGTCGTACTCGCGGAGGAACTCGCCCGTCGTCTGGCAGCCGAACGTGCCGGGATCGAACGGGACCGGCATGACCTTGTTGAGCTCCGGCCGCAGCGCCGCGACGGGGAGGTGCCGCTTCGTGGTCAGCACCTTGCGGATCGCCTCGATCGTGCGGGCGAGCTGCTTCTGACCCTCGTCCTCGAGGTTGATGTAGGCCTCGAGCTCGCCGAAGTCCTCGTAGCGGTCGCAGAACTCCTCGATGTTGCGGTTCGTCGAACCGCCCACGCCAATCCCGAACACACGGGTGCCATGGCGGCGGCAGTCCACGACCACGGGGATGAAGTCCGCATCCCCCGAGACCAGGATCAGCAGGTCGAACCGGGGTTCCTCCCGGCAGAGCGCGGACGCGTCCATGGCCATGCGGATGTCCACTGCGTTCTTGCTGCCGCGGCCGGCGTGGCTGGAACTAGAGTAGCGGAACACCTGGATCGGCTCGATGCCGAGTTCCACCAGAGTCCGCGGCGTGCGCGAGAGGTAGTAGTCGTAGCGCGGGGGCCCCAGGCCCGGGTCCGTCCTGTCGGTCAGGACCTCCCGCCGCGCCGTGTAGTCGGAGTACGCCCTCAGGACGCGCAGCGAGTTGCCGGAGACTTCCTTGCAGTAGCGCACGAGCGAACGCAGGTCCGTCGCGAGCGGCATGTCGTGGTAGGATGCCCCGCTCGCGGTCCTCAGGAGCTGGCTCTCCCGCGCGAGGAAGAAATTCTCAAAGTCGATAAGGACTGCCGTATGGCGAAACTTCTGGACTTCCATTGCTTTTCCCCGCCGTCAACTGAGCGGGGATGGCAATCAAGGTCCCAGCCCCGTCAATAGGTCTTCCGGTTAACTACCGGCATGACGGAGCGAGTTTCGAGCCCGTCGGCTGCCGTGGCTTCCACGGGGAACTCGATCGTTCCGTCGGGGAAGGTCATGCGCACGCGGAAGCGCCCATCCGGGGTAAGGCGGATCGGCCGGCCCATCAGGCTGACGGACGCGTCCGGCTCGGTCGCCCCGTAGACGATGACGTCCACGCCGACCTCCAGCCAGAAGTCCCTGCCCTTCTCCCCCAGGCGGTGGATGACGGGCTGCTCACCCCCGAACAGGGCGCCGCTCGAGAGCACCCCGCTGAACATGGAGGGGGATCCCGGCGCGGGGAACAGGCGCTGCTGGAGCACCTGCACAAAGTCCTCGCTGTTCGGCCCCTTCTGCACCTCGGGACCGCCCGAGAGGCGGAGAATCTGGTTGTACACCTCGCGCCAGCCCTCGTCCTCCGCACCCTTCGCACCATCGGCGGGAAGCTCCTCGCTCAGCCCCATGAGGGGGGCCTCGACCGGCTCGCTCCGCGCGATCACCACCAGGTCGCCGCGCTCGGAGTAGGTCGCCAGCTCCACCGTGAAGATGCGACCCGCAGCCGGAACCTTTACGTACCAGCTCGATACGGAGTCGTTAACGGGAACGATTGTCGGCGGCTTGGCAGGGTCCTCCGAGAGGTCGGTTGGCTTCAGGTGCACTAGCCGAAGAACGAGCGGGCGGTTATGTGCGCCCCGAGGCAGGCCCACCCGTTCGCGGTCTCCATCGGAGACTTCCCAGTAGACGAAGAGCCATTCCGGGTCGCGGATCACCGCCGTGATCCCCGTCTCCCCGTAGGACGTCGGCAGGTCGGCCGGGGCAACGCTTGGCTTGGGCTGATCGGCATCAGCCTGACGCCTCTCCTGCTGGGTCGCCTGCGGCGGGGGAGTCTTGTCCACGCGCGTGGCCCGTGCCTCGCGCAGGCCCTCATGCACATTCCATGGGCCGGTCTGAGGAAGGGAAAGGCTCCGAAGCTCCGGCATGGCGCCGCCAAAGTTCGATGGGGGCAGGTCCCAGCGCACCTCCGATTCCTCGGCCTTGCGGGCGCCCTTGAGGCGGCTGCCGTTGGTCTCCGACTTTCGCGCCGCAACCGGCGACTTCCCGGGCGGAGTCGACCGAATGGTCGGGCGATCAAGGCCGCGCGAGGGCTCCTTGCGCGGGGCCTGGCTTGTCAGGATGTCATCCGTGGGGGGCGGAGCCGGAACAGGCGACGGAGATGGAGCGGACGTCGCGGCGCCTTTGGTGGCCACCTTTGGCTGCTTGGGCTTGGCGGCTTTGGCCTTGGACTTAGCAGGCGCTTTCACCTTGGGGGCGGCCTTGGTCGGGGCGTCCGCGGATTCCTTCTTCGCCTTGGCCTTGGCCTTCGGCTTCGCAGGAGCCTTGGACTTGGGGGCCGTGGACTTCTTCGGCGCCGCCTTCTTGGCGGCAGAAGCCGGCTTCTCCGCAGCCTTGGATTCCTTGGACTTCTTGGGCTTGGGGGGAGACTTCTTCACGGCGGTGGCGGAGCCTGACGTGCCGGACTTGGCGGCGGGTTTCTCCGCCTTCGGCTTGGTGGGCGCCTTGGCAGGCTTGGCTGGCGACTTCGCCTGGGTGGCGGAGGTCTTTGCCTTCGGGTCAGCCGCGGCCTTGGGGGTCTTCTTGCCGGCCATGAAGTCGTCATTCCTCCAGGAATGCCTGCTGTCGTGCTCTCATAGGGGCCGGATGGGGCGCAAAACCGACCCGCCGGCAATTCCAATGCTTCTGGAACCGGACGCCAAGCGCAGCCCGTCAAACCGGAATCGTCGAGCAGTCAAGGCCACGATTCAAGGGAGATTTCGGGGGGGTCAACGGGCCTTCAGGATAAAGCGCCTGAGTCTCGGCACGCCCCCAAAACCCTTCAACCCTTCGGCCCGGACGCATTTGCCTTTGATCGAACAAAGAACTCGCTCGACGTGATTGTCGCGGACCTCCGGGCGTCCTCGAAGAAGTCCTCCAGCGTCCCCTGCCGCTTCGCGCCGAGGATCGTCATCTCGAACTGCTGGAGCTCACCGATGAACGTCTTCCTGTCCGGCTCCTTCACGCTCGTGATGCGCACGAGCGCGTATCCGTCCTGTTCCGGAGTCCCCGTCCGGCGGGCGACGAGCGTCGTGCCGGCGGAGGCGCCGAGCGTGGCGTTCGCCACGTTCTGGATGCCGTTCAGCTCCATCGGCAGCTCAGCCCGAGTAAACGGGGTGGAGAACTTTGCGACCTGCAGGGAACGCTCGAGGCCAAAGCTCGTCAGGTTGTCCTCAGCCTTCAGTTCCGCCCTCAGCTCCTCCGCGCGTGCCTTGGCAAGCTCCAGCGCCTTTCGGTTGCGGAAGCTGTCCGTCAGCATCGCGCGCGCCTCCTCGACCGTCCGGAAGCGCTCCGGGTTGTCCTCCAGGACCTTGAGGACGACCACGTCGCCTGCGCTTGTGGTCATCACGGGGCTGATCTCGTTCTTGCGCAGGTCCTCCAGGATCGACCCGTCGCGCTGGAGGTCGCCGACGCCTGTGATGAAGCGGCTGGAAACGGCGACCTTCGGGGTCGTGCCGACCTCGACGCCGAGTTCCCGCGCCATGCCCTCGAGCGTGGACTGGGTGCCGCTGACGGCCCGCACGCGCTCCACGAGCGCCTGGATGTCGTCCTTGCGCTTCTGGTCCGCCGCCTTGAGCCGCTCGTCAACGATGCGGGTGGACAGCAGGTCCCGGACTTCCTCCAGCGAGCGCTTGAGCCCCTTTCCGCGCACCTCGACCTTCGCGACCGAGTAGCCCTGCGGGGTCTCGATCACGTCCGAAACGTCGCCCTGCGAGCCCTTGGCCGCGAACGACGCGAGGCTGCCTCCCCAGATGGCCTCGTCCATGGGTGTCCCATCGAGGAGGCGCGGAATGATGCCGCCGCGCAGCGTCGGCGAGGTTTCCGGGGATTCGAACTGCACGTTGCGCCAGTCGTCCGACACTTCGTTGGCGACGGTCGCGAAGTCCTCGCCACCGAGGATGCGCTGGCGTGCCGAGGCCGCGCGTTCCCGCGCCGCATCCAGCCGCGCCGTGTCGGTCGTCTTCGTGTCCACCCCGATGAGGACGTGCCGCAACCGGGCCCCATCCCCGGCGGTGAGCGATGCATCCGTCGCGGGCGCGGCGTCGAGCGCCGCGAGCAGCTCGTCATCCGTCGGCTGCGCGGGGACGGGCTCCTCCGGCCCATCAACGCGCACATAGGCGTACACCCGTTCGGCTGGCTGACGGACCGAGTTTGGCGACTCCTTCTTGAGCAACTCCAACTCCGTGGCGAGGTCCGCGTCCGTCGGCTCGATGCCCTCGCGCAGGGGAGCGGCCGGCACCGTGAGGACCTCCGCCGTCAGCTCCTCCTTCACGCGCCGATAGTCCTGCCACATCTCGAGCAGGGACGCCCGCGCCACGCGCTGGACGGAGTCCAGACCCCGCTGGTGCTGCAGCTCGCTGCGCTGCTCCATCAGGAACTGGTGCTGGGAGATCCCGCGCGCCGTCAGCACCTGCTGGAGCTGCTGCGCCGTCACGCCCTCCTGGATGAGGAGCTGCTCCACTTGCTTCGGGCCAACCACGATGTCGAGGTCCTCCGCCCGCTTCTCCATCGCGACGCGGACGGCCGCGTGCTCGGCGACATCGTCGTTCGAGATGCGCTCGGCGATGCTGCGCGCGAACTCGGGGTTTGCGCGCTGGCCCGTCAGGAGCGAGTACAGGTTCACATAGTACCCGGCCAACTCGTTCTGCGTCCGCACGAGCTCGTTGCGGTTGAACTCGCGCTTCTCCGCGCCCGGCAGCGTCACGGTCACGAGCGCCTCGTCGGGATGGGCACCCCCGCCCTGGTTCGCAGAAAAGCCGTAGAACGCGACGAAGGACGGGATCACGCCGATCACAATGATCCACATGGCACCCTTCATGAAGTGCTTGTTGCGGAGCTTCTGCATCAGCATGGGCGCGTTGAAAACCTCGTCGTCGGGAAAAAGTCCATCATCCGGCTGTGCCGCCTGGGCACGCCGCGCGAAGCGTAGCGGAGTCGTCGATGGACCCTAGGGCCGTCAAGCCAATTTGCCGGACAGACCGCCCGCGCCGAGGGCCGTGCGAACCTCGATGCACGCACTCATCGCCGCTCCAGTTGATCCACCCGCCGCCGCGCCCGCCTCTTTCGGGAGGGCGCGCGCCCTCCCGCGTCCGACAAACGCGAAGCCGGCATCAGATTCCTCTTTGCCTTGTGCCGATCGGTCCGAAGCTTGCGCAGGCGAAGGCGTCAGAGAGCGGGAACTCCCCGCAACCGCGTCGAGAGGAGTCAGCCATGAGAAAGCCCTCGGTTCAGGAGTCCGTCGAAACCGCACTCGAATCAGCCATCGAGGCGCTGAACGTCATCGCGACAGACGACAAACTCGACGCGCACCTCCGCGACGTGCAGAAACGGTGCAACGATGCACTGGAGGAACTGCGCGGGTTCCCGCACGAACTTCCGCGCGAAGAGTGGCAGAAGGACAGCGACAAGTAACACCCGGGTTCGTCGTCAGGGACCTGGGACCGGTCATTCAACCCGAAGTCACTTCCCAATCGAGGAGTCGGTTGGAATCGGCCGCCCGATTCCGGACCCTGGTCCCCGACCCTTGTTCCCTGTTTTGAAGAGAGAGCCTGTAAGCCGAATTCTGTTCCACGGCCTTGCGGCTGCGGCTGCGATCATTCCTCCAGGATGCGACTCGCGCCGCACCTCGAGCAACCAACCCGCGGGTTGAGCACCCTTGCGGGTGCACGGGTCCGGGCCGAACCGCCCCCCGCCTATTTGGTTTTGCTTCCGATGGGGTTTTGCAGGCGGACGCGTTGCCGCGCCGCCGGTGCGCTCTTACCGCACCATTTCACCCTTGCCTGATCCCGTCGTCCCCCTTGCGGGCTTCCACGGGCCATCGGCGGTGTGTTTTCTGTTCCACTTTCCGTCGGGTCGCCCCGCCCAGGCGTTACCTGGCATCGTGCCCTGCGAAGTTCGGACTTTCCTCCCCCGATGGACGAGCCACCGGCGGCGATCGCACGACTCTCTCTTCCCCTCCACGCTCGCGCGGCCCCTCCCTCCCTTGCAACCCGGAATCGTGGTCCCCCGATTCCCGGTTCCGGAGCCCCAATTCCCGACCTTCCCTTGTGCCGCAGGGCAGCCCCCCATTTCCTCGCCGCGTCATGGACTTCCTCTTCCTCGTCATCGGGTTGGCCCTCGTGGTGAAGGGGGGCGACTTCTTCGTGCAGGCCGCGGTGGCCATAGCGGAACGCCTCCGCGTGCCGCGTGTCGTCGTTGGGGGAACGCTCATGTCATTGGCGACGACGACGCCGGAGGTCGTCGTCTCCGTCGTCTCCGGCATGAGGGACGCCTCGGGGCTTGCGCTGGGCAACGCCGCCGGATCCGTCATCTGCAACATCGCCCTGATCGGCGGAGTGACCGCAGTCCTGGGAAGCGTGGTCTCCAAGCGCTCGGAGGTGATGGTACCGGCGGTCGTCATGTGCGGCGCGGGCGTGCTCTCCCTGGTCTTCGCGTTCGACCTGACGCTGGGTCGGACCGACTCCACCATCCTGTTGGTGCTCGGGGCGTGCTACTTCGCCGGCGACTTCTGGCGGCACATGAGCCGCCGCGTCCCCTACGAGGGGATCCCGGACGAGGCACCGGCGGAGGACGTGCCGGTGGTGATGTCCCTCGGGCGGGCGTCCGCCATCTTCGCCGTGGGTGCCGTCATGGTCGTCGGGGGAAGCCGTCTGCTCGTCGATGCGGCCGTCCGCATTGCCACGGAGTTTGGCATCCCCGAGAACATCATCGGCGTCACCATCGTCGCGGTCGGAACATCGCTGCCGGAGCTCGTCTCTGCGATCACCTCGGCCAGGCGCGGGGTTTCCGACCTCGCGGTCGGCAACATCATTGGCGCGAACATCGCCAACGTGACGCTCGTGATGGGCAGCGCCGGCATCCTGTCCCCCATCGGCCTCACGAAGGTCGGACTGTCCCTGAACCTGCCGCCGATGCTGGGGATCATGGCCCTGTTCACTTGGCTCGTGGTGGGTCGCGGTGGCGTCACGCATGGTTGGGGCAGGGGACTTCTCGTCCTGTACGGCGCCTACATCCTCTGGGTTGTTCAGCTTGTCCTTTCCGGCAGGTTTGCGTGACCGTGCGGGCACCTGATTGCCCGAGGTTGGCGTGATCTACTTCCTGAAGAAGATACCCGGCGCGCTGCTGACGCTGTGGCTGGTCGCGACGCTCGTCTTCCTCCTGACGAAGGCGGCGGGCTCCGAGGCGATTCTGGGCGAGGGGCGCAACACACCGGAGATTCGTGCTGCCTTCGAGAAGGAATGGCTCATCAACGAGCCGATACACGTCCAATACGCCGCCCACATGAAGAAGCTGCTGGTGTTCGACTCGATGGAGTCGCGCAAGCAGCGTGGCAGGACCCTGCGCGACGTTCTGGGTGTGTACTTCCCCCAGTCGGTGCGGCTTGGCGTGCGTGCGATCTTCCTCGCGCTGATCTTTGGCGTGCCGATCGGCGTGGTCTGCGCCGTGTGGCACAACCGGTTCATCGACTCGGCGGGGACGACGCTGGCGCTGCTGGGTGTCAGCATGCCGAGCTTCATCCTCGCCTCGCTCGTGATTTTCATCTTTGTGAGGCAACTGGCGTGGTTTCCGGCTGCCGAGTGGGCGGAGGGGCCGTGGCGCATCTGGGTGCCGTCGGCGTGCCTTGCGGCGTATCCATTTGCCGCGATCCTGCGCCTGACGCGCGCCGCCACGCTCGAGGCGCTCAAGGAGGACTACATCCGCACGGCGCACGCCAAGGGCGTCCCCGCGTGGAAGGTCGTCATGCGCCACGCCCTGCGCAACTCACTCCAGCCCGTCGTCACCTTTGTCGGCCCTGTCACGGCGGGCGTCCTCACGGGCTCCCTCGTGGTGGAGAAGATCTTCGTCATCCCGGGCATCGGCCGGTTCTTCGTCGAGTCCGTCTCGAACCGCGACATGCCGCTCATCATGGGGCTCACGGTCTTCTACTGCGGGCTTCTTGTGGGCGCGAACCTGATCGTGGATGCACTCTATCCGATCCTGAACCCGAGACTGCGCAAGCACTAGCCTACGAACGGGGGAGGCCCGGCCCCCGACCTCCGGCCCCCGACCTCCATTTCCTCTCGCACTGGCGGGTGCCGCGGGAGAACCTGCCCCAGCATTGATGAATCGGGGATGAACCACGTGGCCACGGCGACCATCGCACCGGCACTGCGCGCCCTCATGGAGGGCCTGATAGACTACGCGGGGTTGTTCCCGCCGGCGAAGCTCCCGCTCGGGGAGGCCATCGCGAACCACGCCGCCTACAAGGCAGGCGCCGATGCGTGGATGCTGGGCAGGTTCATCATCCCGGCGTCCCGGCTGGCAGAGCTCGAGGAGCACAGGACGCGCTTCTCCCCCGCATTGGCCCTCGACGTTTCCGCGCTCGGACGCGGCGGCGCCTCCCGCGACGAATTGATCGAGAACCTGCGCCGCGACAGCGCCGAAATCCTCGCGTTCCTCAAGTCGTTCGACCGGCGGGGGAGCGTCGGGGTCCTCGAAGTGAAGCTCCCCGCGGAGACGCTCCAGCGCGGGGAGGCCGGTGCCGTCACGCGACTGGTCGTCGAGTCAGCAGCGATCCTGGAGTCGGCGCATCCGATCGAGATTTGGCCGTTCATCGAAGGAGGCGGGCCGGAGCACTGGCAGGACCTGCTTGAGCCCGTCGTGCGCGGCCTGGCCGAGGCGCGGCGCTCCGTTTCCGGGGGCCGCGTCATCCCGCCGGGATTCAAGCTCCGCTGCGGCGGCGTGGAGGCGCCGGCGTTCCCCTCCGCCGCGAACGTCGCACGCGCGATCGTGCTGTGCCGCGACGCCCAGGTGCCCCTCAAGTGCACCGCGGGCCTGCACCATCCTATTCGGCACCACAACGAGGGTGTCGCGACGCGCATGCACGGGTTCGTGAACGTGTTCGGCGCGGCGGTGCTTGCGCACGCGCGTCGCCTCGGGGAACGCGAAGTGGTCAACATCATCGAGTGCGAGCGGGCATCGGAGTTCACGTTCGACGGGGCGCTGACCTGGCGCGCGGAATCCGCCGGCGCCGAGGAAATCCGCCGCATCCGGCGGCATGCCGCCATCTCCTTCGGAAGCTGCAGCTTCGACGAACCCCGCGAGGACCTAGCCTCGCTCGGACTACTCCCACGATAGGCCCATCCATGGACCCCACGACCGATCCCCGACTGCGCAGCTTCATCCAGGTCGCGCCAGAATCGCACTTTCCCATCCAGAACCTTCCCTACGGCATCTTTGCGCGGCGCGGGGAGTCCCGTCAGCCCCGGGTCGGCGTCGCCATCGGCACGCAGATACTCGACCTCTCCGTGCTAGACACGTTCGGCACCTTCAAGGGCTCCGAACTCTCCGGAAGGAAGGTCTTCCACCAGCCGACGCTCAACGCGTTCATGGCGATGGGGCCGAAGGCCTGGCGCGAGGCGCGCGAGACGATCAGCCGCGTTCTCAGCGAGGAAAGCACCGAGCTGCGCCACGACTCGATGCTCATGGACCGCGCCTTCGTGGACATGGACGAAGCCGACATGTTCCTCCCCGTCAGCATCGGCGACTACACCGACTTCTACTCCTCCCGGCACCACGCCGAGAACGTGGGGATCATGATGCGCGGGAAGGAGAACGCCCTCATGCCGAACTGGCTCCACCTGCCCGTCGGCTACCATGGGCGCTCGAGCAGCATCGTTGTCGACGGCACGGACTTCCCACGTCCCATGGGCCAGCGCCTCCCCGATGGCGCGACGGAGCCCGTTTTCGGCCCGACCAAGGCCCTCGACTACGAACTGGAGATGGGCTTCCTGATCGGCACGGGCACGCGCATGGGCGAACGCATCGACATCGCCCATGCCGAGCACCACATCTTCGGCATGCTTCTCGTCAACGACTGGAGCGCGCGCGACATCCAGAAGTGGGAGTACCAGCCCCTCGGCCCGTTCCTCGCCAAGAACTTCTGCACCTCCGTTTCGCCCTGGGTTGTGACCCTCGACGCCCTGGCGCCATTCCGCGTGCGCGGCCAGGACCAGTCCCCCGAGCCCCTTCCCTACCTGCGCGACCCGGGCAACCCGACCTACGATATCGAGCTCGAGGCGCATCTCGCCTATGCCGATGACCAGCCACCGGTCTGCATCGCGCGCACCAACTACCGGCACCTGTACTGGAACATGCGGCAGCAGCTCGCGCACCACACGGTCAATGGCTGCAACGTCCGCACCGGCGATATGATGGCCTCCGGCACGATCAGTGGACCCGATCCCGAGTCCCGCGGGTGCCTTCTCGAGAGGACGTGGAAGGGCACCGAGCCCATCTTCCTGCCGAACGGGGGACGCCGCACCTACATCGAGGATGGGGACAGGCTGACGATCTCCGGCTGGTGCCAGGGGAACGGCTACCGGGTGGGATTCGGGAGCGTCTCCGGGCGCGTGCTCCCCGCCGTTGGGTGAACGGCGCTACTCATAGAGGTCCCAATTCCGCGCTGCGGATGGCGATCGAAACGTGACCTTGAGCTTCGGCCGCGTGTCCGCGTTGGAACCCTCGGACGAGTGGAAGCGCTTGGCATTGTGGATTCCAGCCTCGTTGCCGACGAGCACCCAGCCGCGGTTGCTCGATGGGTCATCAACCCAGAGCTGCACGTCGCCGACCATGCCCTGCGACCCGAAGCTCGCCATCGTCCCCGCCGATCCCACGCTGGTCAGGGCAGACTCCGCGGGGTCGAACTCGCCGCCGGGCACGGACCACGAAACCAGCGGAAAACTCGCGTGCGACCAGGTGACGTCCCCCGTCGCAGCGGCGACGCCCTGGCCTCCCGCGCCGGAGTCCGGCGACGTTGCCGGGCCCTCGTCCCATCCGGCGGTGACGCGGTGCAGCCGGTGGGGTTCGGCGCCCGTGCGGGCCCGCTCCACGTGGAGTTCCAGCACCACGTCCTCGATGATCGTCCCGGGCGGCAGGATCGAGACGTCAAACCGAAGGAAGGCGCGCCTCAAGTCCCCGAACTGCGTCACCCCCACGTACAGCACGGGATCGCCCGCGCTCGCGTTCGACGCAAAGTCGTCGAAGACCGAGACATCGCGGGTCCCTGCATAGCCGTTCCCCCCCTCGACGAGGATGTACTGGAAGGATGCCTGCGCCCCACACGCGAGCGCCATGATGGCGGCCGGGAGGAGCCGTGGCCGCCTCACCGGTAGCCTGCCCACGAGGGTTCCAGCGAGGACGAGCCCACGAGGAACGGGACCTTTGCCATGTCCGGAACGATGATCGAATTGTAGACGTCCTCGCCAAAGACCTCCCGCGTCGACGCGCCGAAGAGTCCCTGCAACGCGCGCGAGTACACCGCCCGGAAGTCCACGTTGTGCGCGAGGCTCCCGGAGATGAGGTTCACGAGGTCGGGCTGCCCCCCGTACACGCCGCCGATCACGGGCCCGCCGAACACGAAGGAGCAGTTGGCCGCACCGTGGTCCGTGCCAAGGCTCCCGTTCTCCTTCACGCGGCGGCCGAACTCCGAGTACGTCATCACGACGACTCGGTCGAGGTTGCCGCTCAGCTCCATCTCCGTCAGGAAGGCATCGAGGGACTGGTTGAGCGCGCCCAGCAGCCCCGCGTGGAAGCCCTGGTCGGCCGCGCCTGATGCGACCTGCGCCGCGTGCGTGTCGTACCCGCCCTGCGTGACGTAGAACACCTTCGTGCCGAGGCCCGCGCGGATGACCTGCGAGACGAGCTGGAGGCCGCGGCCGAGCGAGTCCGCCGAGTAGGCGCCCGGCGCGACCAGCAGCGGGGTCGCCTGCGCGACGCCTATGTCCGCGATCGAGTCCGCCGCGACGGAAAAGCTCTTCTGCAGGAAGTCGAGTGCCGGGTCCGAGGTCGCGATGCTGTTCAGGTTCGCCATCGACGCGAGCCTCGCGGCCGCATCATTCGAAGCCGAGAACTGGTACGTGGCCGGGTCGTTGATGGCCGGGGGCACGTAGCCCGTCGCCCCGATCATCGACTTCGGCAGTGAGCTCGTCCCCGTCGTCGCGAACCGCAACGCCTCCACCTCGCAGCCGGAGCAGTGGTGGTCGTAGTAGCGCGCGAGCCAGCCATCCGTCGGCAACGGCTGGCCAGGCGCGACGCCAAGCTCGTAGTAGTCCGTCGCCGTGAAGTGCGAGAGGTTCGGGTTCACGTAGCCGACCCTGTGCAGCACGGCGCCCATGCCCCGCTGAAACCAGTCCGCCAGGTCCACCAGTGCCGGATGGAGTCCGTTCAGGCCGTCGATGCTGATCTCTGTGCCCGACGGAATCCGGATTGTCGGCCTCGTCAGCGCATCGTAGTAGACGGGATCGGTTCGGGGTATGACCGTGTTGAGGCCGTCGTTCCCCCCCGCCATTTGCAGAACGACGAGGATCTTGTCGCCCGTGAAGCAGCCGCCGCACTGCGCCGCCTCCGCCGAGGCGGCGAACCACCGGGGCGCCCCAGTGTGGGCCGCAAACCAGGCGAGGCTGGAGAAGCCCACCTTGAGGAAGTTGCGCCGATTGAGGCGGCTCCAGCCCGAATCCGGCCCCTGCATTTCGTCATCGTGATCTTCGTGCATGGCATCCTCTCCGCGCCTTGTCGGAACTCCCCAACGCGTGATCGTCCACGGGCCGCCTACTTGAGCTGGTATCGCGGCAGACACATCACCAGGTGCAGCACGCCTCGAACCTTGCGCCTGTAGCGCGACTGCGAGGGCGCCCCCGCGTCCACCCCCGACATGAACGACGTCAGCTCCGCCGTCTCCTCTGGCCGCAGTGCCTCCTGGATCAGGCGCGCGCGGAAGTACTCGATGATCCCGGCGTTGTCGGTGATGCCCGAGACATGGCCGCTCGTGATCAGCGCATCGCACATTGCATCCGTCAGACGGGTGCTTCCGGACAGGCGATCCGCATAGTTAAACCGGGCGATGAGGCTCCCGGAGTTGATCCAGGCCTTCCCGTGGTCCCAGCCCGCGACGTTGGGCGCGCCATACAGCCGCATGCCCATCGAGGCCACCGCGTTCGGCAGGCTGCTCGACCAGCTCGTCTCGTCGATGCCGAGGGAGCGCAGCGCCATCACCGCGTAGTCCGGCGGACGCTTGTACATGTTGTAGTAGTTTGCAGGATCCTGGAAGGCCTGCGACCTGAGCAGCGTACGGAGGAGTTCGCGGACATCGTACCGGAACCCGTTGACGGAGGACTGGTTGAAGATCGTCGCCGCCTCGACGACCGCGGGATCGTCGAGCGTGATCGCATCGTTCAGGAACCACCGCAGCAGGCTCCAGGAGATGTAGATCGACGCAGCGGGAAGCGTCGAGTGAGCCGGCGTGATCGACGCACCGCTGATCCTGTCGAAGATCATGTCGATGACCTGATCCGTGTCGGCACCGGGCGCGGGATTGTTGAACGAGGTTCCAAAGACGGTCTTCGTCCCCGTGTCGTGGTTCACCGCGTTGAACGTGTGCGTGTATGGAAAGTTGAGTGAGCAGGTCGTCAGGACGGTCTCACCCGTGAACGCCTTCGACACTTCCTTGACGTCGTTCTCCGAGTAGTTGCCGACACCCATGGAGAACAGCTCCATCACTTCGCGGCCATAGTTTTCCTGGGGCTTGGTCTTGGTGTTCAGGTAGTTGTCGAGGTAGAGCAGCATGGCGGGGTCGCGCGTCACGGAGCGCACCAGCTCGCGGTAGCTCAGGTGCCCCTCCTCCCGGAAAAGCCTCAACTGGTCGGATAGCAGCCGCAGGGTTTCCTTGCGCTGGCGCAGCGTGTCCGGCGGGAGGGTTCCCGTCGTGCAGAGCTGCCCCGTGACGGAGCCGTCGTTGCCGAGGTTGATCAGCGACGAGTAGCCCGTCGTCGTCTTTGGGAAGTCGCTGACGAGGGTGTCGTGCAGGAACAGGGCGAGTTGCTCCTGCATGGGCTGCTCGGTCTTCGCCATCCGGTAGAGCCACCAGCCCTCGAAGTGCTGGCGCTGCGTCCAGTTGCGGAGGTTGCCCTTGTCCGTCGTGTCGTTCGGGAGCGCTGCGAGGATGGCCTCCATCCCGGTCGCGGTTGACGGATAGTCCACGAAGGAATCAACCGCCGCCGCCATGCCCATCGAGACGAGGCTCGCCAGTTCCACCGGCGTGGCTCCGAATCCTGCGCGGCGCGCAAGATGCGCCGCCTCCTTCTCCGTCCATGGTCCCGTGTAGGGATCGAGGAGAGCCATGGTGTGGGCTTCACCTTCCCCGGAGGCGCTTGTCGCGCCTGCGCGGCCGCGTGGTCTCGGACCCGACTGTTCGGGTTGCGGCCGTGGTGCGTATCCACGCCTCCACTGCAATCAACCGGCCAAGTTGTCGCACTCCCAGAAGTTGCCGGGAAGTCCCCGATTTTCCGCGAAAAGCATAAGCAGCCCCTGAGGGGAAACCACCCGGGCGTACCGAAACGTACAGGGATGAACGGAGCAGGTGATCTATCCCCGGACGCCCGCCACCGATGCGGAGGCTACAGACTGAACCGCGCGGGGAGGAACTCGGCGGGAGGTTCCGCGACCTCGCACATCGAGTCCGCAAGGACCTTCCCGGTTATCGGGGTCAGCAGGATGCCGTTCCTGAAGTGCCCCGTGGCGAACCAGAGGTTTTCGTACTTTGAGCTTCTTCCCAGAATCGGCCAGCCGTCCGGCGTCTTGGGGCGGAAGCCGATCCAGGACGAGACGACCTCCGCGCGGGCGATTCCCGGCAGGAGCGCGGAGGCTGGCGCGAGCAGGTTGATTGTCGTGTCGTCGCTCACGCGCGCATCGAATCCCACGTTATCCATCGTCGCGCCGACGAGGATGGAGTAGGCCGACCGCGGCGCGACGTAGATCGCCTCCGTGTGGACGATGTGCCGCAGGAAGTCCGGCTTTGGCGGGTCCAGTTCCACGATCTGCCCCTTGATCGGCACGACGTCGAGCTTGAGGTCGAGCATGCGCGCGAGCGCGGAGCTCCACGCCCCGGTCGCGATGAGTACCCGGTCAAACTCGATGCCGTCGCCGGATGTCGCCATGGACCGGATGCGCCCGGTTGTTGTGCCAAAGCCGATGGGTGCGGCCTTCAAGATGGCGATGCCGCAGTTCTCCGCCGACTTCAGCAAGCCGGAATGCATGTCGCGCGGGTTGACGATCGCCTCCTCGATGTGGAGCGCGTCGTCGATCTGGCGCACGAGTTCCGGCTCCGCGAGGCGAATCTGCCGCCCCTTCCACCACTCGGCCTTCACCCCCGCCTTCGCGGCGAGCCGGACCTTCGGCTCGAGGTTGCGGTTGAGCGCCCTTCCGGTCGCGCCCGTCAGCCAATTGTGCGGCAGGAGTGTTCCGCACCTGCCGATCCGAACGCCGGGGGCAAACTCGGCGAGGAACGCCTCCGCGTACTGGAAGCTCTCGACACAGAGCCTGAAGAGCGCGTGATCCTCGGAGAACTCGCTGAACGGAGCCAGCATCCCCGCCGCCGCCGTGGACGCTATGCCCGCGCGGGTGGGCTGGTCGACGATCGCGATCCTCCAATCGGGCCGGGCCCGCTTCGCATGCAGCGCGCACGACAGCCCGATCACGCCACCGCCCAGGACGAGGAGGTCGTACCTCACGTTGCGGTCCCGCGGCGCGGCAAGTCTCGCGCCGCTTGCACGTGATTGGTTCTCTGGTTCACGAAGGAAGGGCACACCCGGCGAACGGGCGCGTCAAGTTCGGATTGTTGGAAAAGCCATCCGCCCGCCCGGCGTGCCTTAGCGTTCCGCCAGAAGTGCCGCGACGGACCTGCGCGAGACCCCAACGGCCACGGCGAACATCGGCACCTCCACGAGCAGGAGCCCGCAGCCGAGCACACCGCACGCGATCACTGCGTTCATGGGGAATGGCTCCGCAGGCAGGAGCGCCGACTCGGCCAATAGTGGCGCGGCGAGCGACGTCAGCGCGCGCCCACCGGTCAAGGCAAGGCCGAGCCCCATAGCCCCTCCCATGAGCGCCAGCACCAAACCCTGGAGTGCACCGCAGGCCAGAAGGGCCGTGCGCGACATTCCGGCGGCCCGCATCATGCCCCAAGCCCCCGCCCGCTCGCGCGCCGCCGCCAGCACCACGCTCCCGATCCCGGCACCCGCCAGCATGCCCACGAGCGCAACCGCCCCAAGCAGCAACAGCCGCACTCCCGATGCTATCCGCTCGAAGCCCTCCCGCCGGGCATCGTCGGAATCCCCCTCCAAACGCAGCGCCGCGAGCTCCGCCAGCACCGGGCCTGGAGGGGAGCCAGCCGCCAGGTCGATGTGCAGCGCGGAGTGGTTGGGTGAGGCCTTCCCCGCGAACTCCGCGTTCCAGATGCGCACCTGGTCCAGCGGCAGCGCGATGCCGACCAGCTTCGGGTTCGCGGTCAACCCCGCCACGCGGCACCGCACGGAGCGCGGGCGCGCGATGCCGGCCCCCACTCCCATCGTGGATTCGCCGAGCCTCAGCTCGAAGGTCCTGCCGATGGCCGCGCGCGGGCTCAGCTTCGGCAACGAGGAACCCTCCGCGATGCCGAGGTTGTAAAGGTCCAGAAAGAATGCCGACACAAGGACCGGGATGGGCCGCTTGGAGTCCGGGGCCACGGCCTCCCACTTTTCGGAGTCGGGCAGGTCTCCCGCCACCAACTCGCGCGGGACGCCGTGCAGGATGGCCTCGGTCTCGAACGCGCTGTCGGCGAACTCGATCACGGCGGAGGCGGGAAACGACGCCGAGAGCTGCGGCATGACGCGGCGGACGCCGGGGATCGCGGCGATGCGGGCGACAGTATCGTCCCCGATCCGGGCGGAGTCGAACCTCAGGATGGCAAGGTCGAGCGCCTTCGCCCGCGCGACGATGCGGTCCGGTGGGAACATGGCGCGCACGCGGGGTTCAAGGTCGCGCGAGAGGCTCCAGGCGGCCGAGGCGGACAGTGCGGCGATGGCCGTGGCGACCGTGACGCAGAAGACGATGACCGCGCTGCGCACGGGAGTCCGGGAAACTTCGCGCCAGGCGAGCCAGGCCGCCGCCCCCGCGCGCATCAGGGCCTCCGGAGTCCCGCGGCCCGGCGCGCGCCCTCCAGCGTGTTCGAAAGCAGCATCGCGATCGTCATCGGCCCGACCCCGCCGGGGACGGGCGTGTACGCCGACGCCAGGTCGCGCGCAGCCTCCTCGTCCACGTCTCCGACGATCCGCGAGCCCTTGGGCGCCGACTCGTCCGCGATCCGGTTGATGCCCACGTCGATGACGACCGCGCCGGGACGGATCATCTCCCGCGTGACGAAGCGCGGCCGGCCGATCGCCGCGACGAGTATCTCGGCCTCCCGGCATACGCTGGGAAGATCCCGCGTCGCCGAGTGCGCGATGGTCACCGTGGCGTCCCCACCGCGCCCTTTCATGCCGAGCAGCGCCGCCATTGGCCGTCCGACAATGTTGCTGCGCCCGACCACCACGACGCGCCGCCCGCGCGTTTCGATCTCGCACCGCATCAGCAGCTCGCGGATGCCCAGCGGCGTGCACGGCACGAACCTCGGGGTCCCCCGTGCGAGCAACCCCACGTTCTCCACGTGGAACCCGTCCACGTCCTTCAGCGGCGAGATCGCCTCGATCACCGCGTCCTCGCGAATCTGCGGGGGGAGCGGCAACTGCACGAGGATGCCGTGGATTGCGGGGTCATTGTTGTAGTTTGCGATCCAGGAAAGGACGTCCGCCTCGGTGGCCGTCGCGGGCAGGTTGTGCTGGACGGAGTGGAAGCCCGCCTCGCGGCACGCCTTGGTCTTTGCCGCCACGTAGGAGAGCGAGGCCGCGTTGTCTCCCACCAGGATGACGCCCAGCCCCGGTGGGCGATGCCCCTCGCCCACGAGGCGCGCGGTGGCCTGCCCGATTTCCCCCCGGATTGCCGCTGCGATCGACTTGCCGTCGATGATGCGCGCCTGGCTCATGGGTGCGACGTCCCCCCTTCGAGTGTCACTTCCGCCCCCAGGGCCCGCAGCAGGTCGAACCATCCGGGGAAGCTCTTCGAAACGTGTTCCGCGCCCCGGATCGTCAGGCCCCTGCTGCACCGCAGCCCCACGACCGAGAGCATCATGATCACGCGATGGTCCCCCCTGCCGTCCACCTCGATTCCACCAACGAAACCGGCGGGCACTCCCGTCACCATGATCGCGTCCGGATCTCCGGCGGGCTCCCAGCGCAGCATGGATGCAGGGTCGAGCCCCTCCACGGTCCCGTAGATGCGCCGGAGTTCCGCGATTGGTTCGCGCACGCGGTCGCACTCCTTGAACTGCAGGTTGCGCACGCCCGTGAACTTCGTGGTCCCACCGGCGAGGCAGGCTGCCGCGATCATCGCAAGCACCGCGTCCGTGCACAGGTCCCCATCGATGGTCGTCGAGACCATGCCCCCGGCGTCTGGATGGACGGCCTCCACTTCCGACGGCTCGCCGTCGCGCGGGTTCCAGCGCACCACCATCCCCAAGGCGGCGAAGAAGTCCAGGCAGCGCCTCTCACCCTGGTCGTCGGCGACGAGGCCCCCCACGCGCACGCTCGAACCGGGGACCGCCGCCGCGGCGGACAGGATGGACGCCGTCCCCGGCCAGTCTCCGTTCGTCTCCCACGCTCGCGCGCGATAGGACTGTCCGCGGCGGACCACATGGCGCCTGAGGTCCGGCGACGACTCGACGGCGATGCCCGCCCGGGTCATGACCCCAAGCGTCGTCTCCACAAGGGGCAGCGAGCGCAGTTCCCCAGTCACCTCGATGGCGACGTCCTCATCCAGAAGCGGCGCCAGGAACAGAAGTGCGCTCGTGAACTGGCTGCTGATGCTCCCTGAGACGCGCACGGGGAGGGGCTCCCCCTCGCGCAGTGCCTCGTCGGCTCGCCGCGCCAGGATGTGCCGCCGCAGCCGCTCGCGCCCACCGCGCATCGTCACGGGCAGGCATCCATCGGCGGTCCTCGCCGTCCACTCGACCCCGAGCTGCCCGAGCGCCTCGAGCAGGTCGCGGTTGGGCCGCTTGCCGAGCGAGTCCATGTGGTCAGTCGTGAAAGTCGCGTGCTCAAGGAGAGCTCCCACGCCCATGAGGACGCGCAGTACGGCCCCGGCGTTCCCAGGGTCGATCTCCGCGCCCGGGGCGAGCACCGGGGAGCCGCCGAACCCCTCGATCCCGAGGTGGCCCCCCTCCTCCTGGTGGACCCGCGCACCCAACGCGCGCAGGCACCGCAGCAGCGCAGCGGCGTCGTCCTGGACCGCCGGGCGGAGCACGCGGCTTGTCCCATGCGCAAGGGCCGAAACAAGCGCGTACCGCGTCGTGTAGTTCTTCGATGACGGGGCGTGGACCTGCCCGCGGAGGGGACCCCTCGCGGGATGGATGCGCGCGATCACTTCTTCGTGGGCGCCTGGTCGATGGATTGCGCCAGTTCGACGATGAGCTTCTTCAGGGGGCGGTCGAACCCGTCGTACTCCTCGCGCGTCACCGTGAAGCCTTCCCCGTCGATCGTGAGGATCACCGCCACCGGTGAGCCTTCCGCGCCGGGAATCCCGTCGATGACGTCCAGCCGGTGGAAGGGCTCTGCTGCCTTGCCATCGTGGAATAGCATCGTGGCGGCAGGGGGCTTCTCGCTCGGCTTGTCGAGCGCGCTCTCCCACTCGAGGTCCTCGACCCCGGCGAAGAACGCATCGACTGTCGGGCCGGACACAGCGGCGGTCCTGCCGTCGTGCATCGCCACCCGCCAGTTCGAATCGCGCCGCGTGAAGTCGAAGAACTTGTCCCCGGACTTGATCGTGAATCGCTGCGTGCGCTTCGCGACATCCTTGAGGACGACCCGGTCCTCAAGGTCCCCGCTGAACTTGTAGAACCGGTTCACCTGCACGAAGTCGATTCCCCAGATCGTCCCGTCCTGCGCCCGCCGGACGTGGGTGCGCCCCTCCTTCGTGTCGGTCGAGCCGATGTCGAAGCCCTGTTCCGTGCCATCCTCGAACCGAACGCGCAGCCTGAGCGCGGGCCGGGGCGCCAGGCCGAGCTGGCGCAGCCGCTCGGGCGATGCCTCCGGCCCATCCACGAGGGTGAGCGCCGCGAGGGACGTGATGTCCCTCCACAATGTGGCCGCGCGACCCTGGTTCACGGGCACGTCGAGGATCTCGTCTGCGTTCGGCCCCCCAAAGTGCCACGCCCCTTCGTGCCACACCAGCCGGACCTGCGCCGAGCCCCCCGAGTCGATCTCCACTTCGTCCGCGACCGAACCCTCGTGCCAGACGAACCGCTTGCTGCTCCAGTCGAGCGGTCCGCGCATGAAGTCCCGCACCGCGGAAAGGGTCGCGATCCCGACCGAACCGTTCTCCAGCCGGATCGAGAAGTCCCCCTTGCCGGGAAGCTTGCGGCCGACGACGAGGACGTCGCGATCCCCGGCGCGGACGGTGCAGATCGGTTTGTCGAAGCCAAGTTCCGTGGTCGAACTCGTGGGCTCGTCGATCACGACGGCAACGCGGCCCCGTGCCAGTGTCTCGAGCGCGGAATCGAGCATCACGCTGTCGGCCGGTGCCTCGACGGAGCCCGTGAGCATGCGCCATTTCCCCGCGTCGCGCGTGAACTCGACGCGTCCGCGGGGATTCTCGATCGTGAACCGGGGCGCGTCCACGGGGATGCCGGGCGAGAGCCTGCGGTCGCGCCACTCCTCGATTCGCCGCTCGGTCTGCCGCGCAACCCAGTCGCCGACGCTGAAGACCTCGTTGGTACCGTCGACGCGGGCGAAGACGCGCCCGGCCTCGCCACGCTGCCCCCCCAGGTCAAGCCGCCAACGTCGCGTCTCGCTTCCCGCAGAGAGCACCAACTCGACGCTTGCGCGGGCCGGCTCCAATCCGTAGTCGGCAAGGTTCGCCGCCTCGAAGGGCTTCGTCCTGCGCGCGCCCCCGATGTTGCCCAGCAGCGCATCGACCTGCGCCGTGTCCGCCCGGAGCCTTCGCGGTTCGGTGATGTCCCATCCGTCGGCGGAACGCTCGAGCGAGAACTCCCCCCCGGGTCCGCGCACCTGGATCGATGCCACCTGCGTCGGATCAAAGACGAACAACCGGTCGTCCGCGGCGGCCACGATGATGCGGCGCTCCGCGGCCTGCTTGTCCCACGCGTAGAACGCGAGCAGAAGCGCCGCTGCAATCGCGGCAAGGACGGGGCGGAGCAGCGTCACCGGCGACGCCTCCTCGCGAGGGCAAACGCCGCGCCACCCGCACCAAACCCGATGCCGATCAGCAGGAACGTCCCCGACATGGCAAACAACCCGGCCTGCGTGAGCCGCACGGGCGTCGCCTCGATCAGCCGCGGCGGCACCGACAGCATGCTCTCGCGCCCCGCAAGCCAGTTCACCGCCATCAGCCCGAGCACCGCGGACTCGTTCGTCACCATCGCGTCCGTGAATGCGTCGGAATCGGTAAGGAGCACCATGCGGGCCGTGGCTGGCCGGAGTTCCGTCCCCGTCGGGACCGTCGCGGCAACGCCGACTGCGAGTGCGCCGATCAGCGAAGGGTCGCTCGGCGGGACGTGCCGCGGATTGTCGCGCAGCTCATCGAGGCTCTCGCTCCAGCAAGTGCCCCCCGTGCCGAGGATGACCTCGAGCTTGATCGACGGATCGGGCTTCCCCTGCGGCATGAGGGGCCGGGCGAGGTTCATGTGGAAGGGCTCGCGGTTCGTGCCGGATACGACGGGGTGCTTCCCCTCCGCGCGCACAAGCGGCGTGAACACGCTCCGCGTCAGGCCGCTCGACGAAGGATCCAGGATGATGCGGTTGGGCGCGGACAACCCCGTGAATGCCACGATTTCATCCAGGTTCGGCGTGGGCGCGTCGTCCCCCGGCAGCGGGTCGAACATCATCAGCAGCGAACCGCCGTTGCGGAGGTACTCGAGCACGATGTCGCGCTCGATGGCGGAGAAATCCCGCTCGGGCCCCGCGATCACCAGCGCCGCGGCGTCCGCCGGGATGCCCTGGGACACCTGTATCGGCTCGCAGGGGTAGGCGCGCTCGTCGAGCTGGTCCGTCCAGCGTCCCAGGACGAGCCCGCGCTTTGCCTGCGGCCAATCCTTCGGCGCGTGGAGCGGGCGTTCGCCGTGGTCCATCGTGAAGTAGAGCTTCTTCTCCCGGCCCAGCGCGATCTCCGCCAGCGCATTGGAGAGCGTTTGCTCGCGCATCGCCCCCGTGGAGGCCAGTTTGAACTTCCGACGCCGCAGAACCTCACCGCCCCGACGCGCCACCACGATCAGGTCCCCCGGAAGCGGCATCTCCTCGATCCCGCGGACTTCCACGATGTCCAGGTCCGGGTCCAGGACGCGGAAACTGATCTGCGGGGCGTGCTCCCCGTACATCCGGAAGAACTTCATCTGCTCCTCGTGCTCCTCGTACGGCAGGAGCGAAACGACCTCGATGGCCGTGCCTTCCGGGAGGTCGCGAAGGAGCGAAACCGTCTGCGGCGACAGCGTGAAGAGCCCCTCCCGTGTGAGGTCGATACGCCACGGCCGATTGGCCGAGATCAGGTAGAGCGCCAGGGCGCACACGACGCCGAAGAATGCGTAGGCGAGAGAAGCCAGCGTGTCGCGCCAGCTCGTGTCCTGAGTCCAAAGCACCCCGCCGAAGACCGCGGCGAGCCCCGCGAGCCCGAGTGCATGGTGCCACCACTCGACGCGCCCGAGCACCAGGCCGAGCACGATCGCCGCGGCCATCGCAAGCAGGCCGAGCACCACGGGAAGGAGCCTCGCCAGCGGCGAGGGGGCGCTCACGCCGCCCATCGGCGCGCCTCCAGCACACGTGCCGTCAGGAACAGGAACACCCCCGTCACCATCGGGAAGTACACGATGTTGAAGAACGCGATGTCCCCCTTCAGGAACGCCTCGGCATGCTCGGTGATCGAGATGTGGCGCGCGAGGTCCGCGACCACGCGCACCGCGGACACGTCCGCGAGCGCGCCCACCAGCACGAACGTGAGGAGGGCCACATACGTGAACACCGCCGCGATCACCTGCGACTCCGTCAGCGCGGAAAAGAACAGCCCCGTCGCCGTGTACGCCGCCGTCGTCAGCACCAGCGCCACGAACCCCGCCCAGACGACAGGCCATTCGGGATGGCTGACGAACGCCGTCGCCACCGGGAACGCCAACGTCGCCACGATGTAAAGCAGCAGCCCCCCGAAGCACCCGAGGAACTTGCCCAGCAGCAGCGCCCAGTCGGAGAGCGGCGTCGTCTGCAGCAGGTCCAGAGTCCCGGACGCCTTGTCCTCCGCGAACACCCTCATCGTCAGCAGCGGGACCTGGCCGAGGAGGAAGAAGTGCACGACGAAGAACGTCTGGCGCACGACCGACTGCGTGACGTTCGCGCTCATGTCCGCCTCGGTGCGCAGGGACTCCTGCGAGAACGTCACGAGCAGCGAGACAAAGACGTAGGCGGCAAGGACGAAGAACGTGCCGCACAGCACATAGTACAGCGGGGCGACGAGCAGGGCGGACAGCTCGCGCCGCGCGACGAGGGCGGTCTCACGCAGAAAGCGCCGCATCGGCCTCCCCTTCGGCGGCTGCACTGACGGCCCGCAGGTAGATTTCCTCCAGCGTCGGCCTGCGCACGGCGATCTGCAGCAGCCCGCCCCCGGCACCAACGATCGCGCGGGCCGCCCCGGAACGCCACGCAGCGCCCTCGCCCCCGCCCCGGCCCGTGATGCGCAGCAGGCCCCCGGGATCCTGCGCGTGCGTGAACACGACGCCGGGGCATGACGCCTCCAGCGCGGCCAGAATGGCCGCCTGGTCCCCCGTGCACTCGATCTCGACGAGCATGCCGGCATCGCCCCCGGGTGCATGCCTCAATTCGTCCAGTGTCCCCGAGATCACGAGCCTCCCGCGGTTGAGCACCACCACGCGGTCGCAGCTCAGCTCCACCTCCGGAAGGAAGTGCGTGGAGAGGAAGATCGTGCACTGGCCGCGCAGCGTGGAAAGGAAGTGGCGAACCTCCTGTATCTGCGCCGGATCGAGCCCCGCCGTCGGTTCGTCCAGGATCACCAGTGAGGGGCGGCCGACGAGGGCCTGCGCGATGCCGACGCGCTGGCGCGTGCCCTTGCTGAGATTTCGGATCAGGCGTGGACCCCACGCCCGCAGGTCCAGCAGCGCGAGCACGCGCGCGACCTCGGCGTCCGCCTCCCGGCCGCGCAGTCCCTTCGTCCCCGCCATGAAGCCCAGAAATCCCTCGACGGTCATCTCGGGATAGGTCGGCGCCATTTCCGGCAGGTAGCCGAGGCGCGGCCGGATGGCCGCATGCTCGCGCTGGACATCGTGGCCGCCGATGCTCGCCCGCCCAGCCGTCGCCCGCGCCAACCCGGTCAGGATGCGGATGGTCGTGGACTTGCCTGCGCCATTCGGTCCCAGCAGGCCCGCGATGCAACCCTCGGGAACCGAGAAGCTGAGCCCATTGATCGAGAGCGTGGAGCCGTAGCGCTTGGTCAGACCGGATACTTCGATGCGCACCGTGTCGTCACTCTTGGTCGAGGTAGGAGTCCAGCAGGTCCAGCCCCTGGTCCGTGGCCAACCATGCCGGTTGTTGGGAGGATGCCACCTGTTGTAGCAACCCGCGCTCCACAAGCCGGGCCACGATCACGTCAAGTTCCTCCGGGGTCGTGGTGCTGTCCCCATCCTCGTCCGTGAATGCAGCGATCAGGGCCGTGCGCGTCCTGGCCTCGGCGCTCGTTTCCGCGAGCACGTCGAGTTCGAGCTTGAGGCGCCAGAAGTCCGCCCCCTCCGGGTCGGGGGTCGGGCCGGATGCGTCGTCGTGCCTGCTCACCCGAGCCTCTTGAGGATGCCCTCGACGAGATCGCTGAAGCGCTCGCCGGAGACCTTGCCCACCTCGACCACTTCCTCGTGCGTGGTCGGGCCGGTGGACTTCACAAGCGAGTTCGTCACGACTGAAATGCCGAGCACCCTGGCGCCCGCATGCACCGCGACGAGGACCTCCGGCGCGGTGCTCATGCCTACGACGTCCGCGAACTGGCGGAGCATCTGCACCTCGGCGCGCGTCTCGTAGCTCGGCCCCGTGCCGGCCCAGTAGACCCCCTCGCGAAGGATGATGCCCAGTTCCCGCGCGACCTCGCGCGCAAGCGCCCGCAGCTCCCGCGAGTACGGCTCGCTAAGGTCCGGGAACCGTGGTCCCAGCACATCGATGTTTGGCCCGATCAGCGGGTTGCGGAACATGCCGTTGAAGTGGTCGCTGAGGAGGCATAGGTCCCCGACGTCAAACGCCGGGTTCAGGCCCCCGGCCGCATTGCTGACGATGACCGTGCGGACACCCGCCCGCAGCAGCGCCCGCAGGGGATGCACGGCGACCTCCGGGTCCACGCCCTCGTAGAGGTGCTTGCGGCCGTTCATGACGCAGGTGCGGCGCCCGCCGATCTCCCCCACGACCAGCGTCCCCGCGTGGCCGACCACCGTGCTCACCGGGAAGTGCGGCAGGTCGCCGTAGCCGACCGTGGTCGCATTTCTGGCCCGCTTGGCGAATGAACCAAGGCCGGAGCCGGCAATCACCAGCGTGTCGGGCAATGTCCCGAAGCGCGCGCGCAGTGCGGCGGCGGACTCGTCGATCTTTGGGAGCAGGTCGATTGCGGTCATGCGCGCAAAGTCACAGCCCCCGGACGCGTGCGCAAATGTAGAATCCGCCCCGGCGGCGGCAGGCGGGGAGCCGGCAGGAGCATGTCGTCCCCGCCAGCCCCCCTGCCCATCACCTAAGCATCCAGTCCCCGATGCCCGACACGCCCGTCAACTGCGTGTTGTCGAGCCCGAACTCCACCGCGAGCGGGAACGCGACCGGGCCCTTGGTGCCATCGCGGTGGTACTCGATCCCCGCCGTGCCCGAGGCATTTTCGATGCCCACCGTGGCGCCTCCCGTCGGCATCGTCGAACCCGCTGCGCTATACTGGATGAGGATGTTGCCATTGGGCTTCAGAATCATCTGCGCAGTAATCCAGGCATCCGGGTCCGTGCCGAAGACGAAGCGAGGGTAGCGCTCCCATGTGATGACGCGGTTGCCGCCCGCGGCGCCCACGTAAACGTGCTTGTTGGCCACGTCCACGTCATCGGCGTTCAGGTCGTCCCAGAACCAATCCGCGGCGTTGTTCGGCGGATTCACGTTCGGGATGCTCCCGTTGGTGTTGAGTCCCGTCGTCGGCGGAGTGGACCCAAAGGTGACGAAGCCATTGTCGTGGACGTAGAACTCCGACACCGCTGTCCCCATGTAACTGAATGGGAACCCGATCGTGAAGGGACCGTCGAAGTCATCGTCGTCCAGCGTGCCAATGATGTCCGTGCCCGTGCCCGAGATGTCGACCCACGCGAAGACGGGGCGGGACGGAGCGAGACCGGAGGCGAGCGAGTTCGCGAAGAAGTAGCCCCCCTCCGCGACGCCGCCACCACCGAAGTTGAACTCCGCCGCCGTCGTCGTGAGCGCCTCGGAGTCGGTGGAAAGCCCGAGCGCCGTGACCGTCGCCGTGTCCGCCAGGCCCACCGTCGCTCCCGCCGGCACATCAACGCGGACCTCGATCGGATGCGTCAGGCCCGCCCCGAGGTTGATCGGGCTGCCCAGCGGAGTGGTTTGGTCGGCCTCGAACAGCGTCGTGGTGAACGAATTGCCCGTCACGGAAATCGCGAAGTTGTCGGCAGCCGACCCCGTGTTCGTCACGTTCACGGAGTAGAACACCGAGTCGCCCCGCTGCACCGACGAGTCCGGATCGGCCTGGCTGACATCCACGGAATTGGTGGCCGCCACCTCCAGCCGCACGTTGTCGATGAAGAGGTCGTTGTCCGCATTCACCGTGCTGCTGAAGCCCACGAATGCGAATCGGCGCAGTCCCGTGAATCCCGTGACCGGGATCGTGACAGCCTGTCCCGTGTTGGAGATTGTGTCCGCGGAGGTGTACGTCCGCAGCACCTGTCCGCCCGTGTTCCGCCACACGGACCCGCCATCGTCCGAGATCAGAACCACGAACGAATCGTCCGGACCCAGCGTCGTGGCAGCCGTCCCTCCAAAGGTCGTCAGCGCCATGTCGAATGAGAGGTTGTAGTCCGTGCCCCCCGCGCCCAGATCGACCATCGGCGTGATAAGCCACTCGTCGCATCCAGTCCCGAAGATGTTGAGACTTACCGCACCGGCGATCCCGGCATTGGCAAAGCCATCCTGCGACCACGCAGCCCGGGCGCCGTTCGAAAGGGGCGGTGTCGCCCCGAAGGACACGGGATTACCGAGCGCCCCCTGGGCCTCCAACCACCCCATGGGACCGTTGGCGGCTGACGTCGCCGCGAAGACACCCTGGAAGCTCCCGCTCGCCGCCGTGTAGGTCGCGAAAGTCTCGGGACCCAGCGCCGAAGGGGCCAGCGCCGGTTCCAGGGAAATAGTCAATCCCGTCCCCGTCCAGTCGATGCCCGCATCCGGAAAGCTGTCGAAGCACTCGTAGGTCCACGTCCCGTTGAGCGCGGCCGGGTTGGCGATCCCCGCCCCCGAGAAGACCTGCGTGCCGCCCGCCACTCCCGTGGGTGAGAGCTGCATGTCGATCACGGGAGTCCCTCCCGGCGCCACCAAACGAATTCTCGCCTCGGCAGGGAACGAGGAACTGACGGCCATGGAGGTGACGATCCGCTGAATCGGGGCGGTTGTCGTCAGGTTGAAGTTTCCAGTCGAATTGCCGGCCGTGCCGATCGCGCCATCACCCTGAACAGAGCCGAGGGACACGGTCTCGGCCGGGATCCAAGTTGCCAGGAGCGACAGCAACGCTGCCGTAGTAGCCATCAGATTGGTGCGCACGGGGAATACTCCTCGGAAGGTCGGCTGCCACACAAGACCGGAGTAACCAGAAGGAAGCTTCGAGGGTCAAGTGCCTACCCGACCGAGATGCGGACTCGTCCGGGTGTCACAGCTTGCCGCCAGTGCGTGCGAGTCTCTCCGGATTCTGGCTCTTCCGCCAGCATCCTCATTGTTGTTGGCAAACAGGGTTGGTTGGGGGACCTTCGACCAGTCTCAACATACTGTTGATCTGGGAAAGCCGCGTGGAAGTACATGACGATGCAGATCGACCACAACAGTGCGGATGATTCAGGGAGCGAGTACCCTGCCGGGCGCTCCGATTCGAGTTCCCCGCGTTCCGGACGCGGGGGACGCTGGAAGAAGGTTTTCATCGGCTCGCTGGAGATTGCAGCAGTCGTGGACCGCGATGGGGCGATCAAGTATGCGAACCGGCGCGCGCTCGAGTTGTTCCTGCGCCCACGGCACGTCGCCCCTCGCCGCCTTCGATTGGCGGATTTCTTTGGCAACAATGGCGCGCGCGACCGGATCCGCGAAGCCCTCCAGCGCGCATCCTCCACCCCCGGCCGCCCCGTCGATGCCGGCGAGTTCGAGATCCGCGACGGCGACGGCGTTCCCCGCTGGTTCCACATCCGGCTGACGGACTTTTCCGCAGACCGCGGCGTCCGTGGAATGGTCCTCAACGGGACGGAAGTCACCGATGCCGTCCGCGCGCGCAGGGAACTGTCGGAGAAGGTCCAGTTCTTCACCCGCGTCTTCGACGCCGTCCCGAGCCTGCTCTTCGTCAAGGACGGGGATGGCACCTTCCACCTGGTCAACCGCGCCTTTGCCGACTTTAGAGGCACGGAGACCGAGGCCCTCATCGGGCGCAACGAGCGCAGCATCTATCGCAACCCGGAACTCGTGGAGCGCTTCCTCGCCGAGGACCGCCACGTGATCGATTCGGGTGAGGAGAAGATCCTGCCGGAGCTGCGCACGCGCGACTCCAACGGCCACAACCGGCGAATCCTCACGATCAAGCGTCCGCTCAACGGCGCGAGCGGCCGCCCCGAGTTCGTGGTCGGCATTGGCATCGATGTCACCCTGCTGCGCGAGGCCGAGGAGGAGAACGCGCGCCTCGCGTGCATCCCCCGCGAAAGCCCTCATCCCATTCTGGCCGCGGACTCCGAGGGCGAGATCATTTACGCGAACCCCGCGGCGATGAAGCTGATGGAGGGTATCGGCGGATTGGAGGAGGTCCTCCCCGAGCGCCACGCCGCCATCGTGGAGGGCGTTCTCAAGTCGGGGGACAATGAAGGCGGGCTCACCGTGGAGGCCAACGGGCGCGAGTTCCGCTGGCTCTACCATCCTCTCCAGTTGCACGGCGTCGTCCACATCCACGGGGAGGAGACGACGGAGCGGACAAGGTCGGAACAAAGCCTGCGCGAAGCCGAGCGGCGCCTTCAGACCGCGCAACGCCTGGAGGCAGTTGGCCGCCTCGCCTCGGGCATCGCGCACGACTTCAACAACGTCCTTACGGTCATCATGGGCTTCGCAAGCCTCGCGCGGATCCAGACCCGGGAGGACGCGCACATCCTGCCGCACCTGGAGCAGGTGAGGCGCGCCGCGGAGAAGGCCGCCGCGATGACCCGGCGCCTGCTGCTCTTCGGCAAGAGGCAACCCAGCGAGCCGCGCGTGCTCGACCCCAACGGGGCCGTGGTGGACATCGAGAAGATGCTCCAGCGCTTCGCGGGGGGGGCGATCAGCTTCTATCTCGCATTGGATCGCGGCGTCGGACGCATCCGCATGGACCCCGCGCTGTTCGACCAGATGCTCCTCAACCTCGTCATCAACGCGAGGGACGCCATGCCCGACGGCGGGAGCATCACCGTGGAAACCCGCAACGTGATGGGCTCAGACCAACTGGCGACCGGTGTCGGCGCGGAACCCGGGCGCGAGTACGTCATGATCTCCGTGTGCGACACGGGCACGGGCATGAGCCCTGAGACCCTAGCGCGCATCTTCGAACCCTACTTCACGACCAAGCCCGAGGGAAAGGGCACCGGACTGGGCCTCTCGACCGTCTATTCCATCGTCCAGGAGCATTCCGGCCTCATCGGCATCGAGTCCAAGCTCGGCGAGGGCACCTGCTTCCGCATTTTCTTTCCACGGTGCCGCGAGGAGAGCGCCGACGAGTCGGCGCCGCGCATGGACTCCACGGGCAGCCGGCACTCGGGCCGCAATCCTGCCACCATCCTCGTCGTGGAACCGGAGCCGCAGGTTCGCACGGCGATGGCGGAGATCTTGCGCGAGGGCGGATTCCGCGTCCTCGATGCCGTCTCGGGGGCGGACGCCATCGCCATCGCAGAGGCGTACACGCGCACCATCTCGGTCCTCGTCATTGACCTGGTGCTTCCGAAGGCCAAGGGGCGCGACATCGCCCGCATCATCCGGTCCATGCACCCCGAAACGAAGATCATCTACACATCCGGGCAGATCACGGACGACGGGGAGGGCCGCGATGACGCCCCGGACGGGGTCTTCGTCGCCAAGCCCTTCGTTCCGGAGGAACTGGTGCGGCTGATCGCAGAGATGGCTACGGGTCGATGACGAAAGTGCTGTTGACGTTGCCGTTGCCGTCGTCTGCGGGGGAGTAGTTCTCCGGGTCGGGCATCCAGCGGTTGTCCACCACGTACTTGTACTGGTGGCGTCCCGGCTTCAGGTTGTAGCGCACGCCCCACATTCCGGGCTCGCTCGGATTGCGGAACATCTTGAGGCGCTCCCAATTGTTGAAGGAGCCGGCAATCTCGACCGATTGGGCAGAGGGCTCGTACATGATGAATGTTACCGAGCGGCCCTCGACGATCGGCGAGCGCTTGGCGTTGCCGACCACCGCGACGGAGTTGTACTGGCCGTACGGGTTCGGCTTGCGCGTGTTGATCCTCTGGTCCTCGAACCAGCGTCCCTCGTCCGTCTTGAACCGGTACTCGTAGATGCCGTCATAGAGCTGGACCGTGCAGGCCCACTCCCCCGTGGGCGCCTTCGTCATGGGCGTCGCGTCCTCGCGCCAGTCGTTGAAGTCGCCGACCAGGAAGACCTGCTTCGCTGCGTCGTCGCGTGCGGTGAACGTGAAGGACTGGGTGCCCGTCCTGGGCCTGGAGATGTCCACGGCGGCGGTGTCGAACCGGGCCCCAGTGGCCGTGGAGGGCGCCGCGGCCTCCCGTGTCGCCCGCGCGTTCAATCGGTCGACGTACTCAAGGAACGAGTCCGCGCGCTTGAACCCGACCGCGCGGTCCAGTTCACGCCCCTGCGCGTCCAGGAAGATCACCGTCGGAACCTTTAGGAGCTGGTACTGGTTGGCGAGGGCCCGGTTCCGCGTCTCATGCAGCCGCACGGGCACGAATCCCCCCACCTTCGCGACCACGCCGGGGTCGGACAGGGTGCCGTTCTCCATCTCGGCGCACGGCCGCGCCTTGTCGTTGTAGAAGTAGAGCATCACGGGGCGTGAGTCCCGCTTCATGGCTTCGAGGCCGTCCGGCCAGGAATCCAGCCACCGGATCCGCGCCTCGTCGCAGGCTGCCCCGCGCGGGATCGCGAGCAGGGCCAACAGCGCCAACCCCACCAGCCCCGAAAGGCAACCTCTCCCCGCCAAACCGGCGCATGCTTTCATCATGTCAAGTCAACCGCCGCATGGAATCCCCACCAGGGCCAAGGGAGCCCGAACAACCGACCCTGCAACCAGCGGAGTAGTTAGACCGGGAACAACTCCCCGACAAGTGCAAACCCGCCATTGTGCCGGGGGGCACTGGGACTCCGCCTTGCATCCCGGGGCGGCCTTCCGCGAATCTCCCGCCCTTGGCCACCCGAACGCCAGAGCCCACGGAGCCCAACAGGCATGATCGAAATCGTCAACGTCTCCAAGGTTTACAAGGAACTAGTCGCCGTGAAGGACCTCTCGATGAAGATCAACGAGGGGGACATTTTCGGCTTCATCGGCCCCAACGGCGCCGGCAAGACGACAACGATCAAGATTCTGGCCACACTCCTCAAGCCCACCCAGGGCTACGCCCTCGTGTGCGGCTACAACGTCCTGACCCAGTCCGAGGACGTCAAGCGAGTCATGGGATACATGCCGGACAGCTTCGGCGTCTACGACGACATGAAGGTCTGGGAATACCTCGACTTCTTCGGCGCCGCATACCGCATCGAAAAGGCCCGCCGGAAGCAGATCATCGACGACGTCCTGGAGCTGACCGACCTCACGCACAAGAAGGATGCCCCCGTCGAGGCGCTCTCGCGCGGTATGAAGCAGCGCCTGTGCCTCGCCAAGACACTCGTCCACGACCCCAAGGTGCTGCTGCTCGACGAGCCCGCCTCGGGCCTCGACCCGCGCGCCCGCATCGAGCTCCGCGAACTGCTCAAGGAACTCCGCCGCATGGGGAAGACCATCCTCATCAGCTCGCACATCCTCACCGAACTCGCCGACTTCTGCAATTCCGTGGGCATCATCGAGCAGGGCAAGCTGCTCTACGCGGGGGACATCAAGGCCATCACGGACCAGCTCCGCGGCGCACGCGTCTACGAGGTGAAGGTCAAGGAGGGCTTCGAGGCCAAGGCGGAGGAGGTCTTCCTGAACAAGAAGCCCGTGGAGAAGGTCGAGCGCGAGGGCACCACGCTGCGCATACACCTCCCCCTCGACGTTCAGGAGGCTGACCTCGTCACCGACACGCTCGTCGAGAACGGCATCAAGTTCACCAGCGTCCGCGAACTCGAGATCGACCTCGAGGACGTGTTCATGCAGGTCACGAAGGGCATTGTGCAGTGAGGAAAGTTGAAAGCCGAAAGTCGAGAGTCGCTGGTGGCACGGGCCTCCCGCCCGTGCATGCCGCGCCGGGCGCAACCCGCATGCGGCGGAATGGCCCCGCACCGCGCCTGCGGCCCGTCCTCCTGGCGTTGGCGCTCGCCGCGACGATGGGCTCCTCCCCTGCGCAGAACACGCCCCCCGTCGTCTCGGGCAATGCGGCGGCGCTGTCCACCCTCAAGGTGGGGTTCGTGGACCTCGACCTGATCTTCGACCAGAGCGTGGCGATCCGCCGCGCGATCGAGCACGCCGACTCGGAGATGGACGGCCGCGCCCGCCGCCTGCGCGAACTCCAGCGCACTTTCCGCGACAAGCAGCAGCAACTCGAGACGCAGGGCACCGTCCTCTCCGACGACCAGCGCCGGCGCCTGCAGGGCGAGGCCGTCGCGCTCATGGACGAGATGGACGACCTCCAGGTGCGCATCGAGCGCGACCTGCGCGACCGCCAGCGCCGCACCATCGACCCGATCCTGAAGGAAGTCCTGCGCATCGTCGCCGTCGTCGGAGAACGCGAGGGCTACGACATGGTGCTGCGCGGGGACGCCGTGCTGTACGGTCGCAACACGACGGACCTGACCGCGGTCGTGTTCCGCGAGCTGGACGCGCGGGCGGATGAACTGCTTGCCGCCGCAGGGCCGGCGAAGGACCCTTCGCCCAACGATACCCAGACCAGCGGCACCACACGCCGCGCGGACCCGCCCAAGAGGCTAGAGCCCCTCAAACCGTGACCATGATGCGAAAGACGCTCGCCGGTCCCGTGGAACTGCACGGGACGGGCATCCACACGGGCCTCGCCACGAGCGTCCGCCTGGAGCCCGCCGCGCCCTCCGACGGCCTCACCCTCGTCGATGCGCGCGGCAACCGGTGCCCGGCATCCATCGACCACGCCGACGCGGAAAGGAGCGACCGCAGAACCGTCCTCGTTTCCCCGGCCGGGATCGCCTTCGAGCAAATGGAGCATGTCCTGGCCGCCTTCGCCGCGCACGGCATCTCCGACTGCACCATCATCCAGGGCGGCATCGAACCCCCGTTCATGGGGGGGGGATGCGCGGAGTTCATGGACGCCATCGCCTCCGCGGGAATCGCGGACCTCGGCGTGCCGTGGGAGCCGCTCGCCATCACGGAGCCGATGTCCTTCCGCGATGGCGGCGCGATCATGACCGCCTCCCCGGCGGAGGAGCTCGAGCTCAGCGCCTTCGTGGAGTTCCCCGGCACCGTCGTTGGGAGCAGCGGCGCAAACTCGCTCGGCGATGCCGAGAGCTTCCGCCGCGAGGCTGCGCCCGCCCGCACCTTCGCCCTCGCCCGCGACGTGGAGATGATCCGCGCCGCGGGGCTCGGCAAGGGGGGCAACCTCCTCAACACCGTGATCTTCGACAACGAGCGATTCCACAACGAATCGCTCCACTTCCCCAACGAGCCGGCCCGCCACAAGCTGATAGACCTGCTTGGCGACCTCGCCCTGCTCGGCGTTCCCCTCGTCGGCCACTTCTCGGCCTGGCGGGCGGGACACCGGTCCCACGTGCGCTTCGCGCGCTTCATCCTACAGGAGATGGCATCCAGGAGATGACCCAGACATTTACGCCCCCATTCGGCGTCGAGACCATCGAGCAGATCATACCGCACCGCTTTCCGTTCCTGCTCATCGACAGGGTGACGTTCATGGACGAGACCATGGTGCGCGCGACGAAGAACCTCTCCATCAACGAGCACGTCTTCCAGGGGCACTTCCCCGGCCATCCCGTGTTTCCGGGCGTGCTCCAGATCGAGGCCATGGCGCAGGCCGGGGCCGTGTGGATTCTCTCAAAGCCCGAGAACCAGGGGAAGATCGCCTTCCTGATGAAGGTGAGCGAGGCGAAGTTCCGCCGCCCCGCGGTGCCGGGGGACACGCTCGAGATCGAGGGCACGGTCTCGAACCTGAAGAGCCGCACGGGCCAGATCGACGCGCGTATCCTTGTCGATGGCAAGGAAATCTCCTCGGCCACGATCCTGTTCGCCTTCCAGCGCGGGGACGGCGGCGCGCCCGCCTCAGGCGGATGACCGTGCTCGACCCGCATCCCATGAACCCCGCCCTTTCCGGCACCAGGCTGCCCGAGCGCATCGGCCTCATCGCCGGCACGGGCGACTTCCCCGTGCTCATCGCCCGCGCCGCCCGGGCTCAGGGCATCCACGTCTTCTCGTTCTGCCTCAAGGACCACGAGAACGAGACGCTCCACAGCCTCAGCAGCGAATACCACATCGTCTCGCTCGGCGACGTCTCGAAGCTCATCGGCCTGGCCCACCGCGCGGGCGTCCGCCACTTCGTGCTCGCCGGCCGCATTCCGCACGATGTGCTCCTCAACCCGCTCCTCCTGTTCGACGGCCGCATCCGGCGCGTCCTCGGCAGCCTGGCAAACAGGAAGGCCGACACCGTCCTCGGCGCCTTCACGCGCGAGCTCGAGATGGAGGGCTTCGACGTCCTGGACTCGACGACCTTCGTCGAGTCCGCGATGCCCGACGCTGGGCTGCTCACGCCCGGCGTCCCCCCGTCCGAGGAAGTTGCCCGCGACATCGAGTTCGGCTACCGCAACGCGAAGGCCATCGCTGCCCTCGACATCGGGCAGACCGTCGCCGTGAAGGACGGTGTCGTGATCGCCGTGGAGGCGCTCGAGGGCACCGACAACCTGATCCTGCGCGCGGGTGAACTCGCGGGTCCGGGGATCACCTTCGTCAAGGTCTGCAAGCCGCGCCAGAACATGAAGTTCGACGTCCCCATCATCGGCCTGACCACGGTCAGGAACCTGGCCTCCGTCCGGGCAGCCGCGATGTGCGTGACGGCCAAGAAATCCCTCTTCTTCGACCAGGAGGCCGCGCGGGCGCTGGCGCAGTCCGCCGGCATCTCCCTGGTCGCCCACGAGGACATCGAGGTGCCCTTCCCCGGGGCACACTGAGATGGCGCGCGACGAGGCGCTCCGGAAGGCCATCCTGGCGGCACGCGAGCAACTCGCCGCGCAGCGCGCCAACGGGGTCCCCGGCATCGTCCTCGCCCGCAACTACTCCATCGCCATCGAGCACGCACTCGCATCCATGCTCCGCAGGATGGAGCGCGCCCACCACCTCCCCATGCGCAACCGCCTCGCCGTCGTCCTCCACGGCGGAACCGGCAGGCGCGAGCAGTCCCTCCACTCCGACATCGACATCGGCTTCATCTTCCGCACCGAGCCCGGCGACGCCGACGCCGCGTTCCTGCGCGAGCTCCTCCACGCGCTCTACGAGATGCGCATCGAGGTGGGGCATTGGACCATGACGCCCGCGCAGCTCATCGAGTCCATCGAGCGCGACACGCACCTGGCCACCGGCCTCGTCGGCATGAGGTGGATCTGGGGGGACGAGGACCTCTTCGCGGGCATGGAGGCGCGGGTGCGCGTGCTCCTCCACGAGGAGCGCCGGGAGTGGTTCCTCGGCCTCGTCCGCGCGGAGGTCGAGGCGAGGCACCGGCGGGACGACACGGTCTTCCTTCTCCAGCCCCACATCAAGGAATCGCGCGGGGGATTGCGCGACCTCCAGACGCTCGGGTGGATCGCGTTCGCCCTCACCGGCAGGTACGACCGCGCGCGTCTCGCCAAGCGCGGCCTCCTCACCGCCACCGAAGTGCGCCGGCTCAGGGAGGCGCAGTCGTTCCTGATCGAGTTGCGCAACGCCGCGCAGCGCGACGAGGGGCGCATCGCCGACCACCTCACCTTCGAGCGCCAGCACACCGCCGCGCAGGAGTTCGCGTACGCCGCCTCGGAGACGACGAGCGCGGAGGAGGCGCTCATGCGCGAGTACTACGGCCACGCCAAGCTGATAGACCGCGTCTGCACGCGCGTGCTGCGCCACGTCCGCCGCCTCTCGGACCAGGGGGGGCGGCCGCGCACGGCCATCCGCCGCAGGCCCGCAGGCATGCCGTTCATCATCGCCGGCGACACGCTGCTCCTCCCAAGGGAACCCGGGCGCGCCCTCTCCGGCGATCCGGGGTGGATGCTCGACTACTTCCGAATCGCCGCCGTCGAGGGACTCGAACTCGACGAGCGCGTCCTGCAGTCCATGGCGGCGCGCGTGGACCAGTTCGACGACGAGGAGCGCCGCTCCGCCCACAACCGCGAGCGATTCATGGCCATCATGGACTCCCACGGCCGCGCATACCAGATCCTATCGGAGATGCACCGCTGGGGCGTGCTCGGCGCATACCTCCCCGAGTTCGCGCTCGTCGAAAACCTGCCCCGGATCGACCACTACCACAAGTACTCGGTGGACGAGCACCTCCTGCGGAGCGTGGCCGCGAGCGACGAGCTCCGCGACCCGAATGGCCCGCGCGCAGGCACCTCCGTCGCCATTGTGGCGCAGAACCTCCTACGCGTGGACCTGCTGAACTTTGCGCTCCTGATGCACGACGTCGGAAAGTGGAAGCACTCCGGCCACGTCATGCGCGGCGCCCAGATGATGAAGGCCGCCGCCGAGCGCATGGGCTTCAACGACCGCGAGCAGGAGATCCTCCACCTCCTCGTCAACAACCACCAGCGCATGAGCCACCTCGTCCTGCGCCGCGATCCCGAGGACCCGAACTCCGCGCGGGAGATCGGGGACGCCGTGCAGGAGGTCGAGCACCTGCGCATGCTCTTCGTCCACACCGCATGCGACATGATGGCGGTGTCGCCCGCGAGTTGGAACGAGTGGCGCGCCGCACAACTCACCGCACTCTATGCGGGCGTGCTCGACTACCTGAAGGCGCGCCGCGACCAGGTTCCGCAGTCAACCCGCGTGGCACCCCTCGTCCGCACCGTCAGCGCCGCCGGCCACGCGGCCCCCCTCAACGAGAAGGAGCGCGGCGCCCTCGAGGACTTCCTTGCCGACATGCCCGAGCGCTACCGCCGCGCAACGCAGGCACCGGAGATGCGCCGCCACTTCGAGATGTGGAAATCCATCGGCAGGGAGCGGCGCGTGCGCCTCGAGCTCAATCCAAGGCCCGGCGCGAACTACAGCGAGATGACCGCCGTTGCCCAGCACGATCCCGCTCTCTTCTCCAACCTCTGTGGTGCCATCTCGTCCCGAAGGCTCAACATCCTCTCCGCCCAGTCATACCTCGGGACTTCCGGCGCCTGCATCAACGTGTTCCAGGTGCAGGGCCACGCCGATCCCGATTCCTCCCCGGACGAGGACGTGATCGAGCGCCTGGAGGCCCGCCTCAACTCTGTCCTGCGGGGGGAAACGCCGCCCGTGTGGAAGATCATCGAGGCTCCCGGCGGCGCCCCGCGCCCCCGCGATGGCCGACCGGCGACCGTGGACTTCAACAACGTCATCAGCACCCAGCACACGGTACTCGAAATCAAGGCGCCCGACCGCCCCGGGCTCCTGTGGCGAATCGCGACAATACTCGAGCGCAACAAGGTTGCCGTTACCCTCGCCCTCATCTCCACGGAAAGTTACCGGATTGTGGATGTCTTCTACGTGAACGACCTCGAAATGAACAAGATCACCTCCCCCGAGGCGCAGGAACGCCTGCGCCGCGAACTTCTGGCCGAGCTGCGCGACTCCGGCACCGGGACGCAGGCGAAGCCATGACCGCCAATCGCTGGCGCGCCGTCGTCCTCCTCGACCGCGACGGGACACTCATCGAGGACACGGGCTACGTGAACTGCGCCGAGGACGTCCGCCTCCTCCCGCGCGCGGCGGAGGCACTCGCGCTCCTCCGCGCGGAGGGCGTCGCCCTGGTCGTCACCACCAACCAGGGGGGGATTGGCCGAGGCATCATCTCCGAGGCGCAGTACCGCGAAACGGAGCGCAGGTTTGGGGAACTGCTCGCCGCGTCGGGCGTGGGGGTGGACGCCACCTACTTCTGTCCCGCGGCCCCCGACGCGGGAGACATCCGACGCAAGCCGGGTCGAGGCATGTACGACGACGCCTGCCGCGACCTGCCCATCGCCGGCCTCCCCGTCTTCGCCGTCGGGGACAAGCTCTCCGACGTGGAACTCGGAGCGAACGCAGGGGGACGCGGCATGATGGTGATGACCGGAAACGGCTCATCGGAGTCTCACCGGGTGCCGGCCGGCACGCCCGTCTGCCTGGACATCCTCGACGCCGCGGAGCGCATCCTCACCCGCCTCGTGACCGACGCAAAGTCTCCGGCGGACCCCCTCTCCTCCAAGCTTCGTGGCTTGACCGAGCTCGGGGAGGAACTTGGCTCACTGCGCGCATCCGGGCGCCGCATCGTGCTCGCAAACGGCTGCTTCGACCTGCTTCACGGCGGGCACATCGACTACATGGAGGCCGCGCGCGCGCAGGGGGACATGCTCGTGCTCGCGATCAACTCCAACAGGTCCATCCGCGAACTCAAGGGCGCGGGCCGCCCAGTCCTGCCGGAGCCCGACCGCCTCCAGGTGCTCGCCGCGCTCGAGTGCGTGGACCGCTTGGCCCTTTTCTACGAGGCCACCGCCGATCGCGCCTTGCGCGTGCTCCACCCGGACGTCCACGCAAAGGGCACGGACTACACGTCGGAGACCGTGCCGGAGCGGGAGACCGCGCGCGAACTCGGCATTTCGACTTTCATCGCGGGCGCACCGAAGGAAAACAGCACGCGCGACATCATCACCACCATCTGCGAGCGGGCCCGAGCAGGGCTCCTCGACTGAACGCACAAACCACGGAGGCCCGACATGGCCCGCTCCAAGCCCCACAAGCCAGACATCTTCGTCCGCGGGGAGTTCCCCCCGCTCCCGGTGCCGCAGCGAACCAAGATCGTCGCCACCGTTGGCCCGAAGAGCAACACGCCCGAGATCATCGAGGCCCTGGTCGAGGCCGGCGCGCGCATCTTCCGCCTCAACTTCAGCCACGGCACGCACGAGGAGCACTTCGCGCGCATCGAGACCATCCACGCCATCTCGCGCAAGCTCCGCCTTCCCATCGCGCTCCTCGCGGACATCTGCGGGCCCAAGATCCGCATCGGGGACATACGGCAGGGAACCGTCGAGCTTGCACCCGGCAACATCGTGACGCTCACGCCGACGAAGGCCGACGGCACCGGCCGCCGCTTCCAGATAAGCCACAAGTCCCTCGCCACAGCCGCTCAGGAGGGCGAGCCGATCCTTATCGACGACGGCGCAATCGAGCTCCGCGTTGCGGGGAAGAAGGACAAGGAGCTCCTCTGCGAGGTCATCATCGGGGGCGTCCTAAAGCCCCGCAAGGGCGTGAACCTGCCGCGCACCAAGCTCCCCATCAGCGCCATAACGCCAAAGGACAAGGCGGACATCTCCTTTGCCCTCTCCCACGGCGTGGACGCCATTGCGCTCAGCTTTGTCCGCACGCCGGACGACGTCCGCGAGGCGCGCAGGCACATGAAGCGCTGCGGCCGCATCCCCCCCATCATCGCCAAGATCGAGAAGGCCGAGGCGGTCGACAACCTCGAGCAGATACTCGCGGAGGCCGACGGCGCCATGGTCGCCCGCGGCGACCTCGGCGTCGAGGTGCCCATCGAGCGCGTCGCCGGCATCCAGAAGCAGATCATCCGCCTCTGCAACCGCCACGCGAAGATCGTCATCACCGCAACGCAGATGCTCGACTCAATGATCCGCAACCCCCAGCCCACCCGCGCGGAGGTCACCGACGTCTACAATGCCGTCTGCGACGGGACGGATGCGCTCATGCTCTCGGGGGAGACCGCCGCGGGCGCATACCCAATCGAAAGCGTCCGCATGATGTCCAAGGTCGCGATGGAGGCGGAGAATTCGCTAGAGTACTACCTTCGGGCGGAACGCTTCGGCATCGACAAGGACGTGCCGAAGGTGGACGAGGTGATGGCGCGCGTGGCGATCCTGGTCGCACGCGAACTGAAGCTCGATGCCATCGTCGTCCCGACCACGACGGGCTCGACCGCGCGGCGCGTCTCGCGCTACCGCCCGCACTGCCGCGTCCTGGCGTGCAGCCTTTCCCCATCCGCCGTCCACGCCCTCCAGCTCTCCTGGGGCGTCATCCCCCGCGAAATGGAGCGCATCTCCTCCGACGAGAACGCCGCCCATGGCGATGCCGAGGCCATCGTCCGCGCATCCATCCGCACCTTCAAGCGCGAGAACCTCCTGCGCACCGGCATGCGGGTCGGAGTCCTCGCAGGACTGCCGCTCTACGTCCCCGGCTCCACCAACTTCGTCCATGTCATCACGGTGGATTAGGCCATGGAGCCCATCGGCGCCAACCTCCTCTCCTCCGCCCTCTACACGTTCCGGTTTTACAAGAACGTCGGGGACGGCGCGCTCGCGCAGGTGCCGGAGCAGGCCCTCGGTCGTGAACCGGCACCCGGCATGAACAGCATCGCCGTCATCGTCAACCACCTGCACGGCAACATGCTATCGCGCTGGACCGACCTGCTGACCACCGACGGCGAGAAGCCCTGGCGCGACCGCGACCGCGAGTTCCTTCCACCTGCCGAGTGCACCCGGGCAACCGTCCTCGCCAAGTGGGAGCAGGGCTGGGCGTGCTTGTTCTCGACGCTGGAGTCCCTCGGACCGGACGACGTCATGCGCACGACCACGATCCGCGGGAAGTCCCACACGGTCGTCGAGGCGATCGACCGCCAACTCGCGCACTACGGCTACCACGTCGGCCAGATCGTCCTCCTCGCGCGCCTCTTCCACGCTGGGGACTGGCAGTGGCTCTCGATCGCTCCGGGCATGTCGGCGGAATACAAGCCGGGTGGAAAGTACTGAGCGGTTCCGCTCTCCCCCTCAGAAGAACCCGCCGACCAACAGCCCCAGCATCGTCAACCCGGAGCGTTCCCTACATCCTCGTCAGCGCCCAGCACCACACGTGGCCGATCGCGCCAGTGACGAACCCGATCCGGCAGAGTGCCCTGCCCGGGCTGCCTGCGAAGCCCGCAAGAGCTGGCAGCGAAATCTCGGACCCAAAGGACTACTGGGTGGATGGCCTTGGAAGGGATGAACCGCTCGGACGTCAGTTGAAGGGAGCGCACTCGGCGC
>CAZUCD010000007.1:0-46806 GCA_964618855.1 uncultured Candidatus Sumerlaeota bacterium | reverse complement strand
ACATGGTCGAGCCCCGCGATGTGGCGGATGCGGCCCTGCCCCTCGGCTCGCTTGCACACCATGGTGACGTTGTACTTGCGCTGCGGGGCGCGCTCGATCCTGCCGTGCGTGATGGCGTTCGCCCATTCGCGGAATGCGTCGAACTCGTTGGCGTAGTTCACGAGGTGGATGAGGTTGCCGCCACCGTTGCGCGCGGCTATCTCGCCGAAGACGGCCTCGCCCTTGTCCGTCAGGAACCACTCCATGTGTATGAAGCCCGTCTCGAATTGCAGCGCCTTGCACACGTCGTGCGCGAGCTTCACGCCCCCCTTCAGCTTGGGGATGTCGGGGTCGCGGAAGGTCAGGTCGGCCGGGCTGATCCACTCGAGCTGGCGCGCCACCAGCATCGTCGGGTGGTACTGGTTCACACTGTAGAAGGCGGGGACGCCGTCGATCACGACCGCATCAAAGGTGAACTCCTCGCCGTGGATGAACTCCTCGACGTTGCCCTCCTGCAGATGGGCAAGCTGCGGGATGATGTCCTCGACATCCTTTCTTGAGGTGCAGCGGTAGGTGTCCGCGGAGCACACGCCGGCGATCGGCTTGATGACAATCGGGTAGCCGAACTCCTCCCCCGCCTCGTAGATCTCGCGGGCGTACTTTACGCGCCGCGACTTCGGCACGCGGAGACCGGCGGCGCGCACGCGCTGCTTCATGATGTCCTTGTCGCGGAATGCGAGGACCTGGTCGTGGGTCATCCCCTTTGCGCCAAGCCGCTCGCGCAGCTTCGCCGCGAGGAGGACGAGAGCCTCCCACAGGCACTCGACGCGGTCGATCTGGAGTCCCCGGAACCGTTCTGCGCAGGCGTTGAGGATGCTCTCCTCGTCACGGAAGTCCGGCATGCGCGTGTAGGTCGCGAGGTGCTGCCGAACGTGGGCGGGTATCAGGCTTTCCTCGACGTCGGCGACGCCGTGAACCTCGGCGCCCGCCTCCCCGAGGCCATGCGTGAAGTGCTCCATGTCTGGGGGGAAGTGGGGGAAGAGCAGGAGGATGCGCATGGTCCACCAGGGGTGTTGCTTGGATTCGGTCGCCTGATCAAGGATGCAGGATGGAGCGGGCCTGTATCGGGTCAAAGGCTGATGGTGCCCCCGCGTGCATAAAACCGTGCACCGGGAGGGCGGCGCCCGGGGCGGGAACCACCGGCGCTTGACCGCCCGGGAGTGCATCCCGACGCTCTTCGGAGGCGCCTGCAAGGAGGTCGCCCGCGGATGGGGTTCCTGAGCAAGCTTTTCGGCGGAGACAAGAAGCCTGCGGAGTCGTCAACGCCCAAACCGGCCCCGGCCAAGTCCGGGTCTGATCGTTCGTGGGCGTCGGAGTCGGGCGTCCCGCAGGAGTTGGCCGCACGCGAGGTCGAGGCACTTCTCGCATCCGGCCAGCCGCCGGTCCTGCTGGACGTTCGCGATGACCACGAAATCGAAGAGTCTGGGCGCATTCCCGGCAGCGTCCACATCCCCATGCACGAAATCCAGGGCCGCCAGACCGAACTCGAACCCGACCAGCACGTCGTCGTCTACTGCGCGTCGGGCATGAGGAGCATGGAGGTGGGCGCATTCCTCCTGCAGGTCGGCTTCCGCCAGGTCAGCAACCTGAATGGCGGATTCAACGCATGGACGGGAGCGCGAGAAAAGGTCGCAAAGGCATGAACCCCGAAAAGCTGCCGGCACGCATCCTCACGGTCGCGGCGGTGACGCTCCTTGCCGCTGGATTGGCGGGCGAGGCGCTGGCACAGAATCCCACGCCGCGCAGGACAATCCAATGGGGGACCCGTTCTCCGGCCCCGACCGCGACCCCTGCGGCCACCTCAGCGCCGGCGGCGCCGACCACCGTCTACGTGTCGGTCACGAGGGCCACGATCCGCGATGGAGAGTCCGCCTCGGCCGCGGTCGTCGCCGAGGTGCCCAAGGGCACGGCACTGCGCGTCCTTGGGACAGCAGGGCAGCGACTGAAGGTCGAAGCCCCCAACAGGGTGGTTGGATTCATAGTGAAGTTGAACACCTCGAACACCCGGCCGAAGCAGGACGACTCGGGTTTCTCCGACCTGCTGAAGGCGAGCCGCGGCGGCGACGAGGCGAGTTCCGGCGGCTCCATCCGGGGCATCCGGGCGCCCCGCGCCCCCGGCGTGCCGGAGCCACCCGACGAGGCGCTCGCCAACGCGCGCGCCATCGGGGCCGCCGTATCCGACGAGGACGTGAAGGCATTCATGGCCGAGGGGAAGGTGACCCCTCCATGCAAGCACGCGCGCACGCGGCGATTCTCGCCCTGTCGATCGCGGCCCCGGTCCCGGCCCCGGCACAGGGGAGCGACCCATTGTCCGACATCTTCAGAATCGGCGTCGGCATCGCCACCGAGAAGGAAGCCCAGAAGGAACGCGAGGAGCAGGAGAAGAAGGAGAAGAAAAAGCGCAGGGAAGCGGAGCAGGAGGAGGCATCGCTGCTCCCCGTGGCGGACGAGTACCGCGTTGGGGAGACGGCTGCGATCCGCATCTTCGAACGCCTCGGGCCGCGTTCCGCGAACGACGCCTTCCAGCGATACGTGAACCTGGTGGGACGGAGCGTGGCGCTCAAGGCGCCGCGAACCGATGCCGTCTGGACCTTCGTCGTCGTGGAATCGACGCAGCCTTCAGCATACTCAGCACCGGGTGGCTGGGTGTTCGTGACGACCGCGGCAGTCGAGAGGGCGGACGACGAGGCGGAGTTGGCGGCCATCCTCGCCCGGGAGATCGTGCACGGTTCGAGGCGCAACATCGAGCGGCGACTCTTCGACGATGGCGTGCTGCGCAGGCTCCCGCCGGATGGGGAGCCGCGCCGCGCCGCGCTCGCCACGCTGGGGGATCATGCGGCGGCGGTGACGCTCGAAAAGGGCCTCGCATCATCGCGTGAGGTCGACGCCGACGAAACTGCCGTCCGCATGCTCGCGGCCACGGGATACGACCCGGAGGCGCTGGCGCGGTTCTATGACAGGCTGGAGGACGCGGAGTCGCGCGGGACCTTTGGCCGGGCGCCCGGTCGCAAGGAACGCGAGGCGGCCGCGCGGGCGGTGCTCTCCGGCGACGTCGCTGGCATGACCGGCGTCCGCAACCGCGAGCGATACCAGCAGATGAAATCGCGGATGCGGGAGGCGCCGCCGACCCCGGTTCCCACCCCGACCCCGAAACCCAAGCCGAAGCCCTGACAGGCGGTCGAGCAAACTTGAACGAGCACGAGACTCCCGGGCCCGCAGGCGAGCCCGCTCAGGGGCCCGCCACGCCGGGCGGTGCTACGGGCAACCCCGCTAGGCCGTGGCGGCGGCGCGCACTGCTCGCGGCATGCGGCGCGCTTGGCGGAGCGGCGCTCCTGGTCGCGCTCCTGCCCACCATGGCCACCTCCCGATTTGTGCTCTCGCGCGTCGAGACCAACCTCTCGGAGCGAATTGGGCGTCCCGTGGTCATTGGCGACGTGGATTTCGGGTGGTTCACCGAGCTTCGCGTCGATGCGGTCAGCATTCCCTCGCTACCGTCGGAGGGTGCTGCCGGGCCGATGTTCGCCATCTCGAAGTTGCATGCCCCCATCAGTGTCGGGAGCCTGCTCGGCGATGGTCCGCTCGACCTCGGGCTCCTCTCCGTCGGCGTCCTCGAGTCGAACGTGGTACGGTTCGACGACGGGAGGACGAACGTGGAGATCGCGCTCGCAGGTTGGAACGCCTCGGCGCCACCCGACGACGGGGGTGACGGCGACAAGCAGGTCAAGCCGAGCAGCCCGACGCCCCTGCCGATCAGGACCCTGAAGGCAAAGGTCTCGAGGACAAGCGCGCGCTTCCACGACCAGCAGAGCGGCCTGGTCGCGGGCGTCGAGGATGCCGCGCTCGACGTCGACTGGAAGGGCCCCGGCGACTCCGTGATCGCATCCCTCGTCGGTGGGGGCCGCGTCAACGACGCCAGGGTGCCGGTGGACCTCGTGGTCGCACTCGCCGAGTTGACCGACGCCGCGGCGATTCCCACCCCGGAGGCAACGGACGTCACGTATCGCCTTCTCCTCGACGGCGCGGAACCCCCGATCATCGAGGGAGGGCTGCAACAAAAGGTCGGCGACAGGATCATGGCGATGAGGTTCAATGCGGACCTGGCGCGGGTCGCCACCATCATTCAGGCAGCCGCCCCCGGCGCGGGAATGGGCCGGGCCGACGGCCGCGCGCGGGGGGAATTGCGCATTGCCGGAATCGGCGGCGACAGGACCACGGTTGCGCTCAATGTCGCCACTTCCGCCGTGGCCGTCCCCGGCGCGGAGGGAAAGCCGGTGATCCTGCCGGACCTAACCATGCAGGGCACGGCGGCGCTGCGCGTGATGGACGAGTTCCTCGAGCAGTTCGCCCTCAAGGCCTCCGTCACGGGATTGGACCTGACCGCGAGCCTCTCCTCGCTGCCGTTTGGCGGACCTTCCCGCGACACCGCCCTCTCGATGAAGTTGGATGCCTCCCTGGAACCATTCACGCTGGCCGCCATGAAGACGGCCGGGGTGGAGTCCACGAAGGCACCCGCGACCGGCTCGCTCAGCCTTTCGGCGGCTACCACCGCCGGCCTCGAGGAGAACGCCCCGACGCAGCTCGACGTGCGGGTTGCGTGGACGGGCGGGGAGCTGCGCACTCTCGCCCCGTTCGCGGAAGACCCCGCCGCTCTCAAGGCAGGGCCGTTCGACCTCTCCCCGACCAGCTTCGAGTTGGCGGGCGCCGTGACCTTCGACCCCGAGGCCCGAACACTCCAGTCGGAGGGCCTCGCATGGAAGGCACCGGGGCTTGGGGACGGCATCGTGACGGTCAATGGCGCGCTTCCGGCAGGTGCGAAGCCGGAGGGAGTCCTCGTCGCAAACCTCGAGTTGGACCTCGGGAGGCTGAGATCGGCGCTCGGGCCCCTGGTGCCGGCGACACTCGGGACCCTCTCCGGCAACTCGAAGACGCGCCTTCAGGTCCGGTCGGCCGAGGGACGTCCCACGTCGCTGGACTTCGGCGCGGAAGTCCCGAGCCTGACACTAGCCATCGGCGAGCCGCACATGACCATTTTCCGCGGCGAGCCGGTGTCGTTTGATTCGACGGTGAAACTCGGGGGTGCCGACGCGGCGGTGCTGGTGGAGTCCGCAGGGTTGCGGTCCCCGCTCGCGAACGTGACGGCAGCGGGCAAGCTCGTCGAGGGGGAGGGCGCGGTGGTCGATGCCGAGTGGTCCGCAAACCTCGCGCGAATCTTTTCCGTCGTCAACGCGACCAAACCCGTCTCGGGGCTCCGCGACCTCGCCGGATTGGCGTCGGGACGCTTGTCGGCGCGCTACACGAAGCCTCAGGAGCCGACGGTCTTTGTTGAGGGCTCCATCGCGGACGGCCGCGCCGTGCTCGACTCGGGGGACCGGGTGCCGCTGCCGGCGACATTCGTCTTCGACGTCACCCCGACGCTTGATCGCCCGGCAGGGCCCACGGTGCGCATCGACCGTGCGGAGGCGGCATGGCCCGGGGTCGGATCGGTGTCCGCCAAGGGCAGCATCGCCTCGGAGGGCACCTCCATTCCGACGATGCTGGATGGCCAATTGACATTGGATCACGCGGGCCTGCTCGCAAATCTCCCGGCCGCCATGCGCGCAAAGGCTCCGGCGGGCCTCCTGCTTGATGGGACCTCCACCACGACGTACTCCGTGCGGGGCGACGCGGCGCCCACGAATACCGCGCCGGGTTCCCTGCAAGTTCAGCTCAAGTCCGACGCATCGATCCCCCGCATGACGGTGCCCCTGGAAGGAGGGCCGCTCACGCTCACAGGCCAGACGCTCAAGGCCTCCGTCGATGCCGACCTGGCACCTGCGGAGCCGTCGAAGGCGCGGTTCGTCGCCACCTGGGAGCATCGCGCCGAGCGTGCCGCCGGCCCGCGCGGACTCGCGCTCAACGCGCTCCAGACTGCAATGCACGTCGAGGGCGCCTCGATGGACCGCGTGAACCTGATGCCGGGATTCTCCTTTGAATCGGCCAGCATCGACACCGAGTCGGGGCGCCTCACGGTTCCCTCGACGCGTGCCGCGTTCGACCTGAGGACAGAACGCGGGTTTTCAGCCATCAAGCTTGAGCCGTCGCGGTTCAGCATCGGCACGATCCTATCCTGGACGGGGAGCGGCTCGCTGGACCGGGGCACCGGCGCATGGAGCCTCAAGGGGGACGGCCGGATATCCGACCTGTCCAGCGCGTCGCGCATGCTCGAGCCGGCCCCTGGCGCGGCGCCGCCCGCCGAGTGGTGGGGCTCCCTCGGCATCACGCATGACATCTCGGGTGTTCCGAATCCCATCGGCGAATTGGGCCGCAAGGTCATGCCGTTTCGCGGCTCCGTCGAGTTGCGCGGCGAGACGCTCGCCGCGGACATGCACGACGGGCGCACGTTTGGGGGCGGCAAGGGCACCCTCACACTGACCGCCGACGCAGCGAGGCTGGCGGCTGCCGGGGACCTGCGCTTCGCGACGCTGCGCACCGCAGCGGAGCCGGCGAAGCCGCTTGCCGACGTCGTCCTCGAGTTTGCCGCCGCCACCACCGACCTGGACCGGGTGGACGTCACCAAGTTGAGGGCCGCCGCAGGCAACATGAAGGCGTCGCTGGATGCGACGGCCAGCGTCGTGGGCCTCCACCCGCTGCTCGCGCGCGCCGTGGAGGACGCCGCCGCGGGCCGCCCGGCCTCGCTGCCCTCCGGGGTGGAGTGGTTGTCGGTGCTTTCATTCAAGTCCGCCGGAAACGCGGTGCTGGACACGGCGGCGCTGTCCGACCCGGCCGTGGGGCTCGCGATGTCCGGGCCGCTGGACGTTCGTTGGAACGCGGTCTCCCAACCGGACACGACGCTCGGGCTCGACCTGGATGTCCTGTCCCGTGGAGTGAGCGCATCCTCAGCCGGAACATGGCGCGTGGACCAGACGTCGGGAACCTTGGGCTTGGCGAAGTCGTGGAGGATCGGGCGCGCGGGCTTCAGGGCGCCCGATCCCCAGTTCAAGTCCACCCTGATGGAACGCGTGGAGTTTGACAATCCGCCGTTCTCGCTCCGAATCAGGAACATGGCCCTGAGGACGCGCGCCGCGGACAATGGCATCGTGATCGAGGCCCGCACGGCCTACATGAACGGGGGACCCGCCGCCTTCGACGGGACGATCAACCTCGTGGGGGGGGAGCCCGTGCTTGAGGGCAGCCTCCAGTCCACGAAACTCGACCTGCGGACAATCCTGCCGCCCCCGGCCAAGAACGCGCCGGCACCGCTCGAACTCGACGCCATCACTAGGGTGAGCTGGAACATGGGGCGCATGTTGGAGACGCGCAACGTCCTCGAGGGGCTTGAAGTCACGTCGGCGATTCCACGGATCGATCTGGCGACCATCTTCGCAATCCTGCGCGCCTTCCAGCCCATCATTGGCAGTGCGCAGTCCGTCGCGACGGAGGCGGCGCTTCGCTACAGCGTGCCATCCGACGCCACCATGACGATCAGGAACGGCACGTTCACATTTCAGGTGAGGGCGAAGCCTGCCCTCTCCCCGGTGCCGATTCCCATAGACCTCGTGGACCGCATCAACCTGTCCAACGCGACAAAGACCAAGGACTTCAGCGGGGTGCTCGCGCGAATCGGGATGGCGCGCGTGGCACTGCGGGCCATCCTCGCGGAGACTATCACCGAGGCGGGCCGGGCCGCCGAACCCCCATCGGGGAGGGGGCGCCCATGATGCGGTCCGCCGCTCTGGTGCTGCTCGCGTGCACCCTCGGGTGCGGGGGAAGGCTCGTCGACGTGAACGTGTTGGTGGTGGGGGAACAGACGGCGCTGGAGAAGCAGGTGCTAGGCAGCTACCGGGGCTTGGGCACCGACCTTGCCGCATACTCGTCCGTGCGTGGGGTGGAGCCCGACGGAACCTTGCGAATGCCGCCCCCCGCCACGGAGAGCGAGGCCGCCGCGATGCGTGCGATGCAGAGCCGCGCCTACAACCGGGATGACGTCGAGTCGCTCCTCGCCGCCGGTGCCATGGGCGAGGGAAACGACGGGCTCCTCGTGCTGAGGCGCAACCCGCCCGTCGCCGTCGGCACCATCTCTCCCCCCGAGATCGAGCGCATTGTCGAGGAGGAGAACATCGACCGCAGGGTCCTGCTGGAGCGGCTGCGACTGACCGTGCCCGGGCTGCGGCCGGACCAGCATGGCGAAGTCGCATGGATTTTCGCCCGCCTGAACAGGGACGCCGCGCCGGTGGGCAGTCCCATTCAGGAACGGGATGGCACCTGGCGCACGAAGTGAGGCTCGGAGCGCTCGCCACGATCGCGGCCGTGCTGGCGGCGACGGCCGCCCAGGCCAAGCCGCCCATCCTCTCCGGCAGGCCCGTGGCCGTCTCGCTACAGGATGACACCGACCCTCAGGTCTCCCCCGATGGGCGGTGGCTCGCATTCGTGCGTCGTGACGGACTTCATCGCCAACTCTGCGTGCTGAGGCTCGACCGGGACGGCGCCGCACCCCGCCCCGTCGCTGAGCACGTCTCCGATTCGTGGGGTCCAGCATGGTCCCCATCGGGGCGGCGGCTGGCGTTCGAGACGACCCGGACGGATGCGCTTGGGGACGTCGCAGTTGCGACCGCGCCATTCTCCTCCGCGCGCTCCATATCGAGCAACGGGATTGCAGACACGCTCCCGGTGTGGCGTTCGGAGGACGGGATATCATGGGTTTCCGACGCGCCGGGGACGCGGATGCTCCATGGACGAACCGGAAAACTGATTGGGCAGGACACCCAATCCGGGCACGTGCCGTGGCCCGGCGAGTTGCATCGCAGCGGAGCCCTCTGCGTGGTGGCCACGGTGGACACAAATGGGGACGGGGTCCTGGGCGAGGGGGATGCCGCGGCCGTCCTCGACTGGTCCAGGGAAGCGGGTCCCCGGCTGCTGACGCGGTCGCATGCGAACCTGGTGGGCGCATCCGCGCGCGACGCGGGGCGCCTGATCGCCTGCGTTCGCGGGGCGGCTGGGCTGGACCTTGTGGAGAGCCGGGCGGATTCCGGGCTTTCGGCCGAGCCTGCGACCCTGCTCGCCACTGCGCGCGCGGCGCTCTCGGAAGGCCGCCACGACGAGGCGCGCGACCTCGCCTACGCCGCGTCGCTGGCGGCCGTTGATGACGCGACGCGCGGAGACTCCGCGGCACTCTGGTTCGCCTTGGACCTGGCCCACGGGCGGGGAGCCGCGATGCTGCCCATCGTGGACCGGCTGTTCCCGAGCGTGGAGGACGGCAGCCTGATCGGGGCCCTTCGCCTGCGCGCGCTGGCAGAGCGCGAGGCGCGCGCGGTTTCCCGCGGATCAGGCGGCCCAGAGGGGCTTGGACTCCTCCTCGCTCGTTCAAGTCGTGCGGCGGAGCGCGGCGCGACCGGAGCTGCACTGGCCGCGCTGCACATGACCCGTGCCTCGGCGCTCGCGCGCCTCGACCGAATGGACGAGGCGCTCGCCTCCGTCGACTCAGCGGTCGCGGCCGATCCGGCAAGCGCATGGGAGCCGCGGCTGGAGCGGGGAAGGCTGTATCGCAGGATGCGGCTGCGCGCCGAGTCCGAAGCCGAGTTCATCCGCATCTGCGAGGATGCGGGGTCTCCTCGCCTTGCCGTATGGCTCGCCGTCGAGGAGTTGACCGACGGCGTCCGCGGGGATCCCGGGGCGATGTCGGGCGAAGCGTTGGTTGCCTTGGCCGCCAGGGTCGGCGACCCGGGCTCCCGCGCCGCCATCGAGTTCTCGGCCGCGGACGAGCTCCGCCGCGAGGGACGCCTCGATGCGGCTTCACGCGTCCTCGAGGGGACGCTTGGGCGAGGTGGCACCCCCGCCGCCGCCCGCCTGGATGCCGCGATCGCGCTCGCAGGGCTGAGGGCTTCGACCGGCAGGTTCGAGGAGGCCCTTGCAGGACTCGAGGAGATCCGCGAGGAAGCGGGTTTCGACGCCGCCGCGCTTGGCGATTCCCTGCGGCGGGGTTTGGCCGCGCAACTCGAGGCACGCGGGCGGGATGCGCTGGCGCTGCGCGACCATGCCCTGGCACGGGCCATGTTCACGCGCGTGCTCGCCGATTACCCGGGTTCCGTAACGGCCTGGCGCGGGCGGATCGAGGCCGAGGCATCGCTCGATGGAGAGTTGGAGCCCGCGATCCGGCGCTACCGTGATGCAGCCCGGGCCTCGGAAGCCGACGCCCTCGCCTGGTACCGCTACGGACTGGCGCGCTCCTATCGGAGTGGTGATTGGCGGGGAGCAGAGCATGCCCTCGAGAGGGCCGTTCGGCTGGACCCCTCCGTGCACTGGTACCACCAGACCCTCGGCTACGTTCGCGAACAGCTTTGGCGCACGGAACGGAAACGGGAGGACGCGATCGATGCGCAGGACTCCTACGAGGCGGCGCTGGCGCTCCTCCCATCGGACGCCGATGCCAGCGCCGTCGCGGCTCTATACCAGAACTCCGGGAACATCGCGCTGGAAATCGGCCGCGACGACGAGGCTGCGCGGCTCCTCGACCGGAGGCTCGGCACGGGGGCGCCGTTCGACCATCCCGTCGGCGAACTGTTGTTTCATCGCAACCACGGGATTGCACTCTTCCGGGCCGGGCGGCCGGCCGACGCGGCGAAGGCCTTGCGGCGCGCCCTCGCAACACTCCCCGCCGCACGGGAGGCAAGGCCCGGTTTCCTCGTCTCGGACGCGCGGGAGATGAGGCTTGAGCTCACCGACAGGCTTGCGCTCGCCCTCAACTCGAGTGGGGACGCCGCCGCAGCGGCAGCCTTGTGGCGGGAACTCGCCAACGACGCCGATCTGACGCCGATGGGGCGGACGCGCGCGCTTCGGAGCGCGGGCCTTGCGCTGCTGGGGATCGCGGAGTCCGCGCGCGGGGGGGAGAGGGCCGTGGCACTGGTGGATGCAGGGGACCTATTCCAGCGCGCCCTGCGTGAACTTTCGATGGGGCGGGCTGCTCGCAGGCTGGCGCCCGCGTCTGGCGGATTCATCGGATTGGAGTTCGAGCTCTCTCCGGAGGCCGCCCGGGGGGGTGCGCAGGTCTTCCTGTCGCTGGCGGACGAGGAGCGCCTGATTCGTGGGGGGCTTGCGAAGGTTGCGTCGCTGCTGGGAGACTCGGATGCGCAGGCGGCGCAGCTTGAGTCAGCACGCGGCCTGGCGTCGCAGACCAGCGGCAACTCTCGTCCCTACGAACGCGCGCTCGAATGCGAACTGCGCCTGCGCGAGGCGGAACTCGCACTGGACGCGGGACGCACGGGCGAGGCGGCACGAGTCTTTGGCACCGTGGTCGCCCAATCGCACTTCCGCGTCGGAGGGGACGACCTGACCAACATCGACGCCGCGACGCGGGCCGCCCTGCGGCTTGCGGAGGTGTCCGTGCGCGATCCCTCGGTCCTGGACACCGCGCAACTCGCGGGCACGTGGTTGTTCACGCGCCGCGAGTCCCGCGCCTGGGGAAGCAAGGCGCCCGCGGAGGTGTTCGGCGAGTTGCTCGCGCGGCTGGGCCGGGCACCGGAGTTGGCGGATGCACCCATCGCCACCGCGCGCGTCCAGCTCGCGATGGCGATCCTCGCGATGAGTCGGCTCCCGGAGGCGGGGACCGGCGAACTGCGCACGGTGGAGGACCTTTCGCGGGCGGCGGATGTCCAGCTCTCCCTGCGGGCCTTGGAGCGCCACGCCCAGGCGGCGCGCGCGGCACTCGTGCAGTCGCAGCCCACGCCGGAGGCTGCGCGCCTATCCGTCGCCGCCACCGGCGTCCTGATCGCCGCCGCAGCGAGGCGCGGGGACAACTACACTGTCGAGGAACTGACGCAGCAGGGCGAAGCCGAAGCCTGGGGACGCGGCCTCGCCGTAATGGATTGGTGGCTTGAGGCGCAAACTGCCCTGCACCACCCCAGCCGGGAGTCGCGCAGCGCCGCCAGAGGCCGCGTCCTGGAGAAGATCGGCATGCTGGTTCCTGGGGACGCGACCGGTGGCTGGGAGATTCCCTGGGATGTCCTGGACGCCGTCGAGGCTGGTTCGGAGGCGGACGCGTTCGATGTGGATTGGAACGAAGCAGAGCAGTGGCGCGCCGCGAGGCTGACCCTGCTTTCCCTCGACGCCCACCCGGTCCCGGCGAGCGAGGCGGAGTCCGCGTGGCTCGCCGAGTTGGATGCGGCGCGCACGGTCCTCGGCAACATCAACGCCGGACTCCAGGAGTCGGCGTTCGGTTCGCCGGGTGCGGAGCGTGCGCGCCTGGAAGCGCATGGCGTGAGGGAGCGCCTCCGCGCGCTTCTCGACGCCGGACGGGAGGATGGACACGCTTCCGCAATGGCGCTGCGCCCGAGGGCGATGACTTTCGCGGACGCGTCCATAGTCCTCGAGCCGGGAGCCATCGTCGCGCGTCCGACCGCACTCGTGCTCGCAAGGCCGTCTGGCAGAGGCACACGGGTCCGGGTCATGACGTCGGATGGCGAGCGGGCCGCCCCGGGTTACGGAGCAGGCTCTGCGCAGCCCGTGTGGCTGGTGCTTGGTGCGAAGGACTTGGAACCCCCGGCCGGCGTGGACGTGGTCCGCATCATATCCACGGAGTCCCTCCTCGCACAGGCTGGCGCCCTGCCCATGCTGACTACGGAAGCGCGTACGAACCTGACCACGGACGGTCCTGTCGGCGAGGCCGCCGCCGGTGAGGTCATCGCACTGCCGGCGCGGTTGCCGCCCGGCCCCGGGGATCCGCTCTCGCGCGTCCCGGCGGGTTGGCGACAAACGCTTGGGGAGGTGATCGCATCCGGCTCACGGGGTCAGGTTCTCTCCGTCGCCGCCCCCGAGTTTCCAGCCGTCCGGGCTCCATGGCGGGCGATGGAGGAGCTCGCGCTGGCCGTTGCCGCCCAGTCGGCGGGATTCGCCCAGCTTGAGGTCGGCAACCCGCGCGGCACCGCGGCCAGGTGGATTGGGCCTACCATCCGCATGTCGGAGGACCCCGCGCGAGCGGCCGATGCCCTGGATTCCGCGCGCGGGGAGGCCTTCGCGGCTTTGCGATCCGCGCATCATCGCATCGCGGCATCCGCGCTTGAAAGAAGCCTCAGGCTGAAGGCGGCCGTCGGGGACGATGCCGGCACCGAAGTGCTGAACCAGCTTCTGGCGCAGGCATACGACGGCCTCGGACGCCCGGACCTTGCCATCCCCCCGGGCAAGGCGGCCGTCGCGCGCATCCGGGGCCTCGGCGATGACGCGGCGCTCCGTGAGGCGCTGCTGCGGGTCGGGGGGAACGCCTCTCGCGCGAAGATGTGGGACGAGGCGGCGCGTGCCTTCGAGGAGGCGGCCTCGCTCGCGCGGGCGGCGGGTGACTTTGAGGGTGCCATCACGGCGAAGGTGCAGCTCGGCATCGTCCGGGAGAATGCCTCGGAGTTCACCTTGGCGATTGAGTGTTTCGAGCGGGCGGCAACCCTCTCGGCGGAAGGCGGGGACGAGATGGCGGCGCTGCGGCATCGTCTCCGCATCGCGCGCGTCCACGCTCTTGGGAGGAACGACTACCCTGCCGCGGAGGAGGTCCTGCGCGGGGTGGAGCAGCGCATCGTCCACTTCCAGGTCCGGGCGATGCCGGTTCCCGAAGGGTTGGACGAGGTTGCCGTCAGGCTGCACCTCGACCTTGGGCGCGTGCGCGAACGCCGTGGATTCTATGTGGACGCCCGCGAAGAGGCGGAGCAGGCCCTGCAGGCCGCGCGAGCGATGGGCTCGCGCGCGCTCGAGGCCGAGGCGCTCCGCGACCTCGCCAACCTGGCGTGGCTCCGGTCCGACTATCTCGGGAGCTTCACCGCACAGCGCGAGTCGCTCGCGATCGCCGAGGAGATCGGGGATGCACGCCTTGCCGTGTCGCTGCACAACGTCGCGGGATTGCTGCGCTGGTCGGTTGGCGACCCCGCAACAGCCCTTTCAGAGTTTGACCGCGCGGTTTCCGCCAGCTCGGTGCTGAGGGACGACCGGGAACTCGCGAGCAGCCTGAACAACCGCGCGATCGCGCTCAGGGCGCTGCGCCGATACGACGAGGCACTCGCGGGCTTTGAGGACACCTACAGGGCCGACTCTCGCGCGGCGTCGCGCTGGGGCATGGCGTACGCCCGCCGGAACACGGCCATCACCCTCGTCGAGATGGGCCGCGCCACGGAGGCTGCGGAACCGCTTGCCGAGTCGCTTCAACTCGCGCGTGCGATCGGGGACCGAACCTCCGCCGCAAAGTCGCTTCTCTTCGTTGGGGAGGCGAATAGGTTGACTGGGGATGCCCCCGCGGCGGCGGCCGCCTACGCGGAAGCCCTTGCGGAGGCCGATTCGATCCCGCTTCCGGAAGTGGCGTGGCGCGCGCACCATGGGCTCGCAATGCTCGCGCGCGATCGCGCGGACCTGCCCGCCGCCGCGGCGGGATTCCGATCCGCCATCGATGTCGTCGAGTCGCTGCGCGCGTCCATCCGCCTGGAGGAGTTCCAGGACGGATTCCTTGCCGACAAGCAGGCCCCCTATGATGCCCTGGTCACCACTCTTCTCGACATGGGTGATGCGCGGGGCGCGTTCGAAGTGTCGGAGCGGTCCCGCGGCAGGAACTTCATCGACCTGCTGGGCAACAGAACCCTCGCGCTTTCGCAGGCCGCCGACGGGGAGTCGCTCGAGCGAGAGCGGGTGCTCCGCATCGCCATCGAGGAGGCTGAGCGTGCCGTTGGGTCTGCGGACGCCTCGACCCTCGGCGCTCGCAGGGCGGCCCTTGCGGAGGCGCGCACGCGCTACTCGGACTTCATGCTGGAGCTGCGGGCGCGGAATCCGCAGTTGGCTGCCTTCGTCCGCGTGGAGCCCGTCGGCCTGGACGAAGTGCAGTCGCTCCTCGAGCCGGACACGCGGCTGCTCGTTTACCACGTCACGGATGCGGAAGTGATCGCCTGGGTCATCGGGCGGGACTTCATCCAGGCGGCCCGGACGCCCGTCGGCCGTCGCGAACTGGCCGCGCAGGTCGAGTCGCTGCGCGCGCGCCTCCAGTCACTCGAGGATGTGGATCGCGAAGTTGGACTCCTGTCGCGGACACTGCTTCAGCCCGTCGCAGGCTTGATCGCGGATGCGCGCCGGCTTGGGGTCGTCCCGCACCGCGAACTGCACGCCCTTCCATTCGCGGTCCTCCGGCCCATGCCCGGCGGGGAGCCCCTCATCGCATCGCATGCAGTGTTCGGCGCGCCCGGATGCAGCGTGCTCCGTCACACTTTTGCCCGCCGGGGCCAGGCCATGGCGAATGGAAGCGTCCTCGCGGTTGGCGACCCGGACACAGCGGGAGCGCTCCCCGAGTTGCCGTTCGCGCAGCGTGAAGCCGAGCGGCTCGCCGTGCAGTACCCCGAGGCGACGCTGCTGACGGGCGGGCGCGCCACCGAGTCGTGGCTCGCGGACAACATCGGGGAGTTCTCGGTCATCCACATCGCCTCGCACGGCGAGTTCGACCCGGCGAATCCCCTGCACTCGGCGCTCAGGCTCGCGCCCGACTCGAAGAACGATGGCCTGCTGACATCGGCCGAGGTTTTCGGACTGGCGCTGCGGGCCGACCTGGTGGCGCTCTCCGCGTGCCAGACCGGGTTGGGCCGGCTGTCCAACGGCGACGACATCGTGGGGCTGAACCGCGCGTTCGTCTTCGCGGGAACCCGGCAGGTGATCTCGACGCTATGGCGCGTGGACGATGTCTCCACCGCGGTTCTGATGAAGCACTTCTACCGCAACATGGCGGCGATGGACCGCGCGGAGGCATTGCGCCAGGCGCAGCTTTCCGTGAGGGCGCGCCAGCCGCACCCCGCGCACTGGGGGGGCGTGGTGCTATCCGGCGACTGGCGGTAGTGCGCGCGCGGGTTACGGGTCGTACGCCCGCCAGTCCGGGACGGTGGACTGGAGTCCCAGCAGGTCGAGCGCCTCGCCGATCGCGGTGATGATGTGCTGTGGATCGGCCCGGACCTCGGGGTCCTGCTCGAGGTGCGCGAAGTCGCCGGAAGCCGCGGCCGATCCGGTCGTGCACTCCATCCCCTCGGGCACTCCGTTGGAGATCCGCCCCTGCACGTTGGTCGTGGCGCCGTTGAACAGGGTCTCATCCGGATAGAGTGCACAGGCTGTCAGGTCACCGGCGATGGAGTGCGCCTGGGCCTCGATGCGGTCGTGGATGAGGCTCGCCAGCACGCCGGCCCCCGGCGACGAGTTATGTCCCGTCGAGACGATCGTGTCGTCCGTGAGCGACCCGTATGGGGGCGCCCCCGGGCAGCAGAACCCGTGAAGCTGCAACGCGAGCATCCCGGGGAGGTTGGCGCGCAGGAACTTGTGCGTGGTGTGGAAGAAGAGTTCCGTGTAGTGCGCCGCGTCGCTGATGCGGTAGGGCTGCCCGTCCGTGTGCGTGCCGTCGCAGGGTGTGACCGTGGGGTGGTTGTTGCGGTGCGCTCCTGCGATGAGCGTCACCCTCGGGCGGAGCTGCGGGATGGCCAGCGCGCCCTCCTCCAGCGTGAGGCTGTCGAATCGCGGATGCGGGATCTCGAGCACGAAGCGCTGTCGCGCGCCGGGGGCATCGTCGAAGAGGTACAATCCCTGACCGCGAAACCCAGGTTGGCCGGGAATCACGCGCTCGCGAAGCAGGCGCACCGTGCGCGCCGAGGGCAGGTCGAAAATCTCGACGACTTCATACCCCTGGGAGGCTGCGGCCGCGTTGCACGCGTGCCAGTTGCCGGACATCGCAAGCGCAAGGATGCCCTCCCAGGCGGCAAAGTCGCCGGGTGCCGGCTCGATGAAGTCCGGGGGATTCGCGTCTGCATCGCGCGCGATCCTCCGGTCCGGGTGGTTCGGGGAGGCGGCCTCCGAAAGCCAGGCCGTCAGGTGCTCTGCGTAGCGTGTGGGCCTGAGTCCTCCTGCCGTCGCCACGACATCGGAGGGATTGCCCAGCCGCACTGCGTCGCGCGCGACGGCCTCCCACTGTGTCGGCCCGTCGGGGGCGCCGACGGAGAACGTCTCCCCCACCGAACGCCTGCGAATCGCTCCCTGTCCATGAGTGGTGACCGATGTGAATCCGGTGAAGTCGATCGTGGCGGCTGCATAGGCTGCGGCGTCCGCGGGCACGTCCGGCCCTGCCCATGCCGCCCCGCCAATCGCCAAACCATACCCCGAGTCGGGAAGGGTGAGCGCTCCAAGGTCACCTGTCATGTCCGTCTCGGTCGCCGCGGACGGGGTGCTCGCCGTATCGTGCCAGGCGAGGAAGTCCACGCCCGCCCCCGTGGCATCGGTGAGCAGCAGCTGCTCAATCGCGACATCGAGGAAGGAGGACGCGGCGGTGGCGAGAGGCGCCTCGATTCGCAGTCCGTAGTTGGTCGAGGTGAATTGCGCGGTGCCGCCGGCGCTCCCATCCGTGAAGATGACGACGGCGTACTCCCCGGACCCGAGAAGCGGCATGCCGAGGGACGCCGGCGCGAAAGTCGGCTCGACGAGGACGTTCGTCTCCACGGCGCCGGGATCGAGGTCGGTGAGCCTCCAGTCGGCGAGGTTCACCGCGTCAGGACCCGAGTTGTAGATCTCCACCGTGTCGCCATTTGTCGCCGTTGTCGAGACGCCCGGGATCACCTCGGTGATGAGGACTTGCGCGGGAGCGACCCCTGCGATTGCGAGCGCAATCAGAGTCGGCAGGCTGCGGCAGAACTCGACTGGACTGGATGTGGATCTTGGCATGACGAGGGGTCCGGGGTGCTTCGATGGTCGAAGGGACCCCCCTTGAGCCCTCCAAACAAGGCCAAAGTACCTGGCGTTCCCGTCCTTGAGGCCTTTCCGCGGCGGCACCAATCCCCGTTGAGCCGGTGCCGGGCCGTTCACCACAATGACGCGCTTCCGCATCAAGGCGGAATTCGCGCTCAGGAGGCGCTCGGACAGGTGGCCATCGAACGTCGCAGGACCCGCACGGTGCATGTAGGTGGAGTCGCCATCGGCGGGGGCGGGCCCATCCCCGTCCAGACGATGACGAAAACGGACACGCGCAACGTCGATGCGACGCTGGCGCAGCTCCACGACCTGGCGAAGTCCGGCGTGGACATCGTTCGGCTCGCCTGCCCCGATGCAAAGGCGGCCGAGGCGTTCGTGCCGATCGTGAAGGCCACGCCGGTGCCCCTCATCGCGGACATCCACTTCGACTACCGCATGGCGCTGATGGTGCTGGATGCCGGCGTCCACGGCATCCGCCTGAATCCGGGCAACCTCGCGCGGCGCGACATGCTGCCGGAGATTGTGGCGCGCTGCCGCGAGCGAAGGGTCCCGATCCGCATCGGCGTGAACAACGGGTCCCTTTCGCAGCCGCTGCGCAAGAAGGTCTTCGCGGGGGAGATGCCCACGCACGAAGCCATGGCGGAAAGCGCCCTGGAGCACATCGCGCTGCTTGAGGAACTCGACTACAGGGAGATCAAGATCTCGCTGAAGGCGTCCGACGTGGAGACCACGGTGCGCGCCTACCGGGCCCTGGCGCCGAAGTGCGACTATCCATTCCACGTGGGCCTGACGGAGTCCGGCACGGTGCGCACGGGCACGATCAAGTCCGCAATGGCCATCGGCACGCTGCTGATGGACGGCCTGTGCGACACGATCCGCGTGTCGCTGACGGGCGACTCGCGCGAGGAGGTCTTCGTCGGACGCAAGATGCTCGCGAACCTCGGATTGGCGAATGCCGGGCCGAACCTGATTTCGTGCCCGAGCTGCGGACGCGTGGAGATCGCGCTCGAACGCGCCGCCCATGCCGTCGAGGAGCGCCTGCGCGCGTACGGGAGCGAGAACATCTCCGTCAGCGTGATGGGCTGCGCGGTGAACGGCCCGGGCGAGGGCCAGATCGCGGATTTCGGCATCGCGGGGGGACGCGGGCGCGGCGCCATCTACCGCCTCGGCAAGGTCGTCCGCTCATGCCGCGAGGATGAGATGGTCGAGGCCCTCTTCGAGGAGATCGACAAGTGGATCGCCGCGGGCCGCCCGTCCGAGGAGGTGGACCCGGAAGTCCTCGAGCAGGTGCTGAACGCCAAGCCATTCAACGAGACGGCGCAGGTCTAGGGCGGCTTAGGGATTGGGTGGCCAGTCGGGCAGTGGCAGCAGGTCCGGCTCGACGAAAGTCGAACGGGCGGCGTCCCCGCCTATCAGCCCGCGGGAGTAGTGGCGCAGGAGCTGGTCCCGCCCGCCCAGCTCCTCGAGCATTCGCTCGCGCAGCTCCTCGGCAGACACCCCCGCGTGGCGTGCCGCGAAGTCCGCGATGAGGCGCACCCAGGCTGCCGTGACCGTCTCGTGGTAGTCCGTGGGCTTTCCGCCGGTTGCGAGGTTGTAGGACATGATGCGTTCGCGCATGAGTGTGAGCGCTTCCGGTCCCCCGTGCTCAAGTACGTGGCCGAGGGCTGCGGCCATGTGCGCATGGTGCGTCCACCGGGACTTGGGAAGCGTGTGCGCAATGAAGTGGTGCATGAGTTCCGGGAGGGGCAGTTCGTCGTTCATCGGTCTTGTGGCGCCGCCGGGGCTGGGGATGATGCCGTGCATCTGGATCGTCACGGGGTCGCGATCACCTTGTCAGGGAAAAAGAGCACGACCAAGCAGGCTGTTCCAGCGCGCCATTACGTGGGATCGCACATGAGCAGCGCGGGCGGCGTGGAGAAGGCTGCGGAACGCGCGGGCGAGATCGGGTGCCGCGCGCTCCAGCTTTTCGTGAAGAACAACAACCGCTGGGACGGGCCGCCGATCACGGCCCCGTCCGTGGCTGCCTTCCACGCGAACCTGAAGCGCGCCGGGATCGAGCCCGCGCACGTCTTCGCGCACACGAGCTACCTGATCAACCTCGCCTCCGCCCGGCCAGACATCGTCGAGAAGAGCATCGCCGCGCTGGAGGATGAGCTTCGCCGGTGCGAACAGCTCGGGATCATGGGACTCGTGATGCACCCTGGATCCCCCGGCCCGGAGGGGGACAAGGCGGGTGCCATCCGCCTTGTGGCCGAGCGCGCGCGGGCCATCCTGAAGCGCGTGGATGGCCGCGTGCGGCTCCTGTACGAGACGACCGCCGGAACGGGCAACACGCTCGGGCGCACCTTCGGGGAGATGGCCGAGCTGCTCGACTTGACGGGCATGCCGAATGTCACGGGTGTCTGTCTGGACACGTGCCACATCTTCGCCGCGGGTCATGACATCAGGACTCCCGAGACCTTCGCCGCGACGTTCGCGGAGTTCGACGCCACGGTGGGGTTTGGTCGCCTTTCGGCGATCCATCTGAACGACTCGAAGATGGAGCTGGGCTCGCGGCGCGACCGGCACGAGCACATCGGCAAGGGCTGCATAGGAGAGGCCGCGTTCCGGCTGCTCCTGAACGACCCGAGGTTCGACTCCATCCCGATGGCGCTGGAGACCGAGAAGGACGACGAACACGAGAACGACCGCATGAACCTGGCCGTCCTCGCCAGGCTCGAAAGACCACCAAGGAAGAGGCCCACGTGAACATCATTGCCCGGGGATTGACGATGCTGCTGGTCCTGCTGATCGCGACGGCCCCTGCGCCGGCGCAGGGCGCGGACGTCAAGCTTCCCCGCACATCCCGCATCAGCGTGGAAGGCAGGACGCGCAAGTACATCGCGTGCGTTCCGCCGAAGGCCTCGGCGGAGAACAGGGTGCCGCTGGTGCTCGTGCTCCATCCCCGCGGCGGGTCCGCCGCCGCGACAGCGAAGGACCTCGGCTTCGTGGAAGCCTCGCGGGAGCGTGGGTTCATCGCCGTCTTCCCGCAGGCCCGCTCCGATTGGAAGGCCGGGCACTTCGAGCTCCGGCCCGACCCAAGCGACATCGAGTTCTTCCGCGCGCTTCTGGACCACCTCGTCCAGGAGTACCCCGTCGATCCCGAGCGCATCCACGTGGTCGGGCACGAGACGGGGGGCAATATGGCCTACCGCCTCGCGTCGGAGTTTTCGGACCGCATCGCGTCCTTCGCCGTCTATGGTGCGAGCGCCGGGTGCATGCAGCCCGCGCAGGTTTTCCGAGTCCCCCCACCCGTGCGGCCGGTGCCGCTCCTGCACATGCACGGCATGCGCGACGAACACGTCCCCTACGGCGGCGCGAGCGTCGCGGAGGCCAAGTGGAAGGTGCTCGCCTCCGGCGAGGACTCCGTGCAGCTCTGGGTGGACTACACGGCGTGCTCGAAGGTGCCGGAGAACAAGAGCCTTTCCGACGGCCGGATCCTCGTCGAAGGCTACCCTCGCGCGAACATGAAGAACTTCGTCGTGCGGATCTCGCTGGTCTACCAGGACCACCGGTGGCCCGGCTCGAAGACGGATCGGCGCAAGCGCAAGGCAGTCCCCCCCGCCGTGGACGGCGCCACGGTAGCCCTCGACTTCTTCGAAAAGCACCCCATGCGCTGACGCGCGATTCCAGGCAGGAGAGGCACCCATGCCTTCCTTTGACGTCGTGAGCAGGATCGACATGCAGGCGATGGACAATGCGATCAACGTGACGAAGCAGCGCATCAACCAGCGCTATGACTTCAAGGGAGCCACCATCGTCCTCGAGCTCGACAAGAAGGGGAAGACGGTCAAGCTCGAGGTACCCGACGAGATGAAGCTCAAGGCGGTCCAGCAGATCCTGATCGGCTGCCTGATGGACCAGAAGCTCTCCCCGAAAACCGTCGACCTCTCAAAGCGGGAGGAGGCGTCGCTCGGGGCGATACGCATCCAGGGCAAGCTCGTCGAGGGGATCGACAAGGATGTCGCGCGCGAGGTCGTCGCAAAAATCAAGGAGTCGGGGCTGAAGGTGAAGGCGTCGATCCAAGGCGAGGAAGTCCGCGTCGAGGGGAAGCAGATCGACGACCTTCAGGCAGTGATACAACTGCTGAGCGCCGCCGAGTTCAAGGTGCCGCTCCAGTACATCAACATGAAGCGCTGAAGGGCCCCCGAACCCGCCGGGTCATTCCCCGGACTTCGCCACGACGAATGAGTCTCCCCCCTTGGGGACGACCACGAGTTGCGAGCGCAGCTTCGAGAACTCGACTTCGCCCTTCACCTTCAGGCGGTTGCCGTTGGCGAGCTTTGCATCCAGGTCCGCGTTTCCGGTCAGTTCTGGGGAGATGAAAACGAAGAACACGCCATCACGGTCGCGGACGACGGCATAGCGACCCTCGGATGCGGGGACGATCCCCTCAAGGGTGCCCGCCACCGTGACGGTCTTGCCGATGTGGATCGTGTCCAGGTCTCCCGAGTTCACGATGCGGTCGGGGTTGACGGTGCCTCCCGCCTCGGCACCCGGTGCGGGGCCTGAGCCGGCCGGGCGTATTTCCTTGCCCGGGAGCATCTTCAACTGGGTCTTTCCGTTGAAGTCGGAACGGCGGGCCTCCACGCGGACTTTGGAACCGGACTTGAGGAGTTCCTCCGGGGCGGTCACATTATCGTTTGGGAAGAACACCACCTCAATCTCGCTCTCGGAATCAGTCAGCTTGAGGAGGTTCGGGGCGCGGTCTGCCCACGAGGCCTTGAACGAAGCGACCTCGCCCTCGACGGTGAGGGGCTTGCTCGAATCGGGGAGCGCGAGGACCTGGGTCACCGTGAGGATGCCGTCGGCGTTGGCGGCGGCAGCGACCTGCGGCGCCTCTGCAGGGGGCTGGTCCGAGCCGTTGAAGCCCTGAAGGCGGATGGCCTTGGGGTTGCTGATGCGGATCTGGAGCTTGTCGCGGTACTCGCCGATCTTGCCCTTAACGGACAGCTTTTGGCCGATAAAAGGCATGGCTTCATTATCGCCGTGCACTCGGGAGGCCACGTCGGGCCAATAGACGACCTCGAAGACGCGGTCGCCTTCCTCGAACATGGTGATTCGATGGGGGACGCGTTCCCCGATGGACGGCTCGAACTTGACAACGTTACCGGTTACCACAATGTTGTTGCCGAGTTGCTCCTTGGTGAGCGTGGAGGGATCGACGCCACCATCGAAGGGCACGAACGCCGCGTTGACATGGGCGGGGTTGGGCGTCGGCGTGGGCTTTGCGGGGGTTGCCTCCGCGGTGGGGGCCGGTCCGGGGGTCGCATCCTGGGAATGGGCGGAATGGGCCGCCAAAATGGCCGCCAATGCGGCGGCTAGGAGCATGGGTTTGCGTCGCAACACGGTGGGAGTCCTGCGTTCGGGGTCGTATCGGGAAGAACACTGAAGCAGGCGGGCGGAGGCCCCGATACTGCAACGGAAAACATGACGCAGGAAGGCGGCCGGAGGTTTTGTGTGGACTCTCCACAAAGTTCGGAATCATCTCCCATCTCCAGACCCGGGCCGTGAGGCCACGAAATCCGAATGCAGGAGCGTCCCCCGATGGGACTGGACATCTGCAAGCAACACCCCGGACAGCGCGCAATCGGGCATTGCGAGACCTGTCACGTCCCCGTGTGCGAGCAGTGCGTCGTGCGCAGCGCCGACCCGAAGTTGGCCAAGAAGTGCTTTTGCTCCGAGGAGCACCGGGTCAAGTTCGAGCAGTACAAGGACGCCATGGGGGACAAGAAGATCAAGACCCTGCGCCCGCCCTCGATCTTCACATCCATCCTGAAGCTGGCGGTGCTGATCGCGATCGCCTATGTGATCGTTCGATTCGTGAAACCGGACCTGATTCCGGCCCAATTCCGATTCTTCTGAGGTGCCGCATGAGCGACAAGGCCGGGCAGGACATCCCGCGGTTCAAGCAGCAGTCGATCTTCGCCATGATTGTCAAGGGCGTCATCGGTCTTGCCGTGATCTACCTCGTCATCCGATTCGTGAAGCCCGACCTGATCCCCCCGGGGCTGCGATTCTTCTGACCGGGACGGGATCCGGCGCGGGCTGCTCGCCGATTGGACTTGACCGCCCCTGCCGTTTTTGAGATCGACTTCTCATGAAAGCGGCGATTCATCTCGAACAGGTCTCAAAGTCGTTCACCTCCCCGGGGGGTGGCGATGTGCCTGTGCTGGACGTGCCGGAGTTCCACCTCGCCCAAGGGGAGTTGGTCGCGCTCACCGGCGAGTCGGGGCAGGGCAAGACGACGCTCCTCAATGTGATTGCCGGCATCGTCCGCCCGGACCGCGGGTCCATTGAGGTGGACGGAGTGGACATCACGCGTCTCGGTGAGGGGGAGATGGACGCCTTCCGTGCACAACGGATCGGCTACGTCTTCCAGACGTTCAACCTGCTGCAGGGATTCTCGGCTCTGGAGAACGTGGAACTGGCGATGCGGTTCGCGGGCCGGGTGGATCGAGTGCTCGCGAAGGGGATGCTGTCGCGGGTGGGGCTTGGGGACCGGGTTGACTTTCGGCCGCGGGAGTTGTCCTGGGGTCAGCAGCAGCGCGTCGCCATCGCGCGCGCGATGGTGAACAAGCCGCGGCTGGTGCTGGCGGACGAGCCGACGGGGAGCCTCGATCAGGGGCGGGGGCGCGAGGCGATGGGTTTGATCCTGGAGCTGTGCCGTGAGGTTGGCGCGACGCTCCTCCTCGTCACGCACGACCCGGCCGTGGCGGCGATGCTCCCGCGCACGGAGCACCTTCACGCGATCAACCGCGCGGGGCGCGCCGCGGAGGTGCGCCCGTGAGCGCGACGGCGGCCGGCACGCTCTGGCTTCTCGCGACGCGCAGCCTGCGCCAGCACATCCTTGCAACCGCGGTCACGACGCTGTCCACCGCGCTGGCCGTGGGTCTGACGATGGCCGTGTTCAGCATCCGCACGCAGACCTATGAGGCGTTCACGGGGAGCGACATCGGCTTTGACGCGGTGCTCGGCGCCAGGGGGAGCCAGCTCCAGCTTGTCCTCAACGCCGTGTACCACCTCGAGACTTCGCCGGGCAACATCCCGTGGCGCATCTACGAGGAGGTGCGCAATGATCCCAACGTGGAACTCGCCGTCCCGTATGCGCTTGGCGACAACTACAAGGGTTTCCGCATCGTTGGGACCTCGACGGATCTCTTCTCGAAGTTTGCCTTCCGGGGCGGGGATGGACTGAGGCCGGCGCCGGGGGGGCGCGTCTTTGATCCTGAGAATGCGGAGGCTGTGGTCGGCGCCTACGTGGCCGAGCGGACGGGCCTTCGCGTCGGCCAGACCTTCAACCCCTACCATGGGCTCACGTACAATGAGGCGGAGCGCCACGACGAGGAGTACACCGTCGTCGGGATCCTGAACCCGACCAACACACCCAACGACCGGGCGATCTTCATCCCCATCGAGGGCATCTTCCGGATGGAGGGCCACGTGCTGCGCGGCGCGGGCACGGAGTACGTCGCTGAGGCGGGGCGCACGATCCCCCCGGAGCACCGCGAGGTCAGCGCGGTCCTCCTCAAGTTCACAAGCCCCGCGGTCGGCATGGGCATGTCCCAAACCATCAACCGGCAGGGGACCGTGGCGACGCTCGCCTACCCGATCAGCCGCGTCATGGCGGATCTGTTCGACAAGATGGGGTGGATGAACCGGGTGTTGGAGGTTGTGGCCTACCTGACGATGGCCGTGGCGGGCGGGACGATCCTCGCGAGCATCCACAACACGATCAACGAGCGGCGACGGGACTTCGCCATCATGCGGGCCCTCGGGGCGAGTCGCAGGCTCCTGTTCGTGTCGATCATCGGGGAGGCGACGTTGACCGCAGGCATTGGGGCGTTGGGTGGTTTTGTCGTGCAGGGTATCATCCTCTTCGTGGCGTCCGGGGTGCTGCGCTCGCAAACAGGCATAGCACTCGACGCCTATCGCATGGTTCCCGAGTTGCTGACGGTGCCCGTCGCGATGCTCGCCGTGGGTGCCCTGGCGGGCTTGATCCCGGCCGCCGCAGCGTACCGTGGCGAAGTGGCGGCCGATCTGGCCCCGCAATCCTGACGGAGGTTCGAGTGCCATGAGTCCCAAAGGGACGACATTCCTGACCGGGGCGGCAGTTGGCGCCATGGTCCTGTTCGCCGGATGCGGTTCCGAGGAGGCTCCGGTCGTCGTACGCGACAGGCCCGCTTCTCATGTGGCCGTCCCCACGCCGGCCCCGACACCCATGGAACCCGGCAAGCCCAAGGCGGAGCCACAGAGCGGCCATCACCACACCGCGCCGCACGGGGGAGCGCTGGCTGTGATTGGCGACCACCTGGCCCACCTCGAGGTCGTGTTCGATCCCCCCAACGGCCGGTTGACTTTCTACTTCCTCGACGCCGAGGCACGAGGGGCGGTGCGAATCGCCGACGAGACGATTCCGATCATCGTGAAGCCCCTCGATGGCGATGGCGCGGGCACGGAACACGAGGTCGTCATGCTGGCGATCGAGAGCGCGCTGACGGGTGAGACCCGGGGAGCAACTTCTCAGTACGAGGGGATCGCGCCCAAGCTGAAGGGCACGACCCGATTCGAGGTCCGGGTCCCGCGACTGGTGGTGCGCGGCCTCGAACTCACCGATTTTGTGTGCGTCTTCCCTGAGGGTAATGAGAGCGTTGGGGGGAAGGATGACGCGCACGGCCACGAAGACCACGACCATGACGAGCACGACCACGAACACTAGCCCAGCCGGAGTGGCGGCGACGGAACCCCCGCCCGCGCGGCGTCGATCCACGGGCAGGCGCGTGCTCGGCGCGGTTGCCCTCGCCTGCGCGGCGGGCGTCGTGCTCTGGGCGGGCGGACGCGGGCGCCCTGACGCAGCGGCAGTGGCGCCGCCGCCCCAGGTCCAGGGCAGGAAGCTCGTCGACTACGGACGCGGAGCCACCGTGCCCCCCTCGCAATCCAACCCGAACACTGCCTCGGCGGAGGGCGCCAAGGCCGCGATTGCACTCGCGACGGGGAAGCTCGACTTCACCAACGCCGCCCAGATGGAGAAGCGCACGATCCGCGAGATACCCATCGTGATGGATGGCGACTACCGAAAGGTCACATTCACCCAGATGGGCTCCTGGGAGTACAAGCCCCCCGCGATTCCGAAGGAGGGGGAGGTGCCCCCTGCGCTGACTTCGATCGAGAGGTTCCCACCCCCGATCCGGGACCTGAATGGTGAGAAGATCTCCGTCGAGGGGTACATGATCCCGGTCGAGGTGGACCGCGACAAAGTGAAGTCCTTCGTCTTCGTCTCGAGCCCCTTGGTCTGCTGCTTCGGTCTCGTGCCGAAGCTCAACGAGTGGTTCCTCGTGAGGATGGCCGGGGATGGGCGCGCCTTCATCATGATGGACCTGCCAATCACCGTGCGGGGCCGGCTTTCATTGGGCGAGGAGATCAAGAACAGGTCCATTGTCAGCCTCTACCGGATCGAGGCCGACGAGGTCGTCGGTCCGCGCGACTTCTAAGGCCCAGCACCTTGGCCCAACTCCCCCGCATCGACCTGCACCGCGAGGCCCTGAGGAGGGTGTCGCGGGGGCACCGTTGGATTTTCTCGAACGAGATCGCCAAGCGGGACCCCGCGCTTGTTGACGGAGGGGAGTGCGCGGTTTTCGCCGCCTCGGGGGAGTTCCTCGGCTCGGCACTCCACAGCGCCCACGCGCTGATCGCGGCGCGGATCTACTCCCGTGCCGGCGTCGCGATGGACCGGCCCTACCTGGTTGAGGCGCTCCTTCAGGCGAGGTCGTTCCGCGAGCGGTTCGCCGGCGGGCGCACGTCGCTGCGGCTCGTGCACGGGGACGCCGACGGACTTCCGGGGCTGATCCTTGATCGGTTTGGCGGACACATCGTGATGCAGTTGCTGACAGCGGGCATGGAGGCGCGGCGCGACCTGCTCATCGACTTGATCCGCGAGCACTTGCTTCCCGAGTCACTCATCGACCGCAGCGACTCCGCCGCCCGGGCGTACGAGCAGTTGCCCGAGCGCGCCGAGGTTGTCTTCGGCGATCCACCGGCGCGTGCCCGCGTCGAGTTCGGGGACGTGGCGATGCTCGTCGACCTGCGCGGGGGCCAGAAGACGGGGCTGTTCCTTGATCAGTCGGAGAACTGGGACTTGGCGCGGCGATTTGGCCGTGATGCGCGCGTGCTCGACCTGTTCTGCCATGCCGGGGGCTGGTCGCTTCACGCGCTCCGCGGAGGGGCCGCGCACGTGACCGCGGTGGACTCATCGGCGGCGGCGCTCGCGGATGTCCGCGATGGTGCCCGCCTCAATGGATTCGATCCATCACGCCTGGCCACCGTGGAGGCGGATGTCTTCGCCCACCTGCGGTCACTCTCCGGCGAGTTCGAGCTTGTCATCTGCGATCCGCCCGCGTTCGCCAAGAGCCGCAAGTCGCGCGAGGTCGCCCTCCGCGGCTATGCCGACGTCAACCGGCTCGCGATGCGGCACCTGGCGCCCGGAGGAATCCTGGTCGCGTGCTCGTGTTCCCACCACGTGGGGCGCGAGGATTTCCTGGAGGCGCTGCGGATGGCGGCTCGTGACGCCAGACGCCAGTTTCGCATCCTGCCGGAACGCGCGGGCCCGCCTGCCGACCATGCACCACTGCTTTCCACGCCGGAAACCGACTACCTGAAGATGATCGTCCTCGTGGACCAGCCCGACGCGGGCGTGGAACTCCGGCGGCGCAACAAGGAGCCTTGAAGCACGATCGGCGCCCCTGGACGGGGCGCCGATCACGAACGCAGTTGCGCGCCCCTGCTACTCGACCTTGCCCTGTGCGAGCGTGAACTGAATCGGCTTCTGGTCCGGCGAGGAGACGTTGAAGCGCGCGAAGCGCCTGCCGCCCTTCTGGTTGAGCTCGACGATCTTGAACTCGACGCGGCCGGGGCCCACGCCCTTGTCACCCTTCTCGATCACGACCCAGTCCGCACCGGCCTCGATCGAGACGCTCCACTCGCAGCCCGCATCGGCATCCACGTCGAATCCTCCCGACATCTGGGACGTGATCTCCTGGTTCCGCGGGCTGATGCCCTTCAGCAGGAAGACGCCGCGCTGTGTGACGTCCACCCCCGCGAGTTCCTTTCCGTCGGGGTCCATGATGACCACGCGTCCCGAGCGGTTGGCCGGCACCGTGTTCGGCTGGATCACGCAGTGGATCTCCTGGGTCCCCAGGTCGAACCCGCCGTCGGCGGTGGGTTCCGTCGCCCGGACCATCCAGTTCGGCAATTCCAGCCGCCACTTGCAACGGGTGGAACTTGCATTGATCGCAAAGATGAACGTCCCCGACGCGGTGGGTGGGAAGGAGGTGCCCCTCGTGTCGAGGAAGACCGAGCACTGGCCAGGCGCCTGCGTGATGACGAGGGCCTTCTCCTTGCCGGCGTCGTCGCGGATGGTGAGCTTGGCCTGCCGAGTGTCGCCCGGATTGGGATCAGCCTCGAGGCGCACTTCCACGGGACCCACATTATCCACTCCCGACGCGACGCGGAGCCAGGGGCTGCGCGGATCGACGATGGCCTTCCATGTGCAGGTGTCGCCCGCCTTGACCGCGAAGGACGTTGCCGGGGTGGGCTTCCCCTCCCCGCCGGCCGCCAGTTCGGCGACCTTGGAGGAGTCGGGGACCTCGACCTTGCAGCCGCTCTGCTGGGTGAAGAGGAACTCCGTGGTCGCATCGGCGGAGGCGATCTTGAGTCGGCCCTCGCGGCCCGGTCCGGTGTTGCGCGCGACCTTGATCGTGAGCTTCGCCTCGCCGGAGAGCTCGGCGGGGGGCTCGATGATCTGGAGCATCTCGGCATTGTCCACCGAGGCCGTCCAACTGACGCGGCGATGTGCGGCGACATTGACGATGTACCCGTCCGTGCCGTCGGGCCAGACCACGCCCTCCGTCACTCCATCGGGGCCGGTGATCCTGATCGCCTTGTCGAACTCCACGTTGGAGTAGAAGAGGTCGTCCACCTGATGGGCGACGCCCGCCAGCGCCTTCTTGGTCTCGTCGGGCTTGACTGCGTAGGCGATGCCTATGCCCACGCCGATGAGCAGAATCACGGCGACGAAGCTCAGGATGACCACCTGCATCGGGGAGCGGCCGGACTTCTTCCTCGAAGCCTCTTCGGCGGCTGGCTTGGCCTGGTCGTGGTGCTGCGCGGCGACGACGAGTGAGGCAACTTCGGGGGAGACACCGTAAGGGGCCGCGGGGCGCTGCTGCTGTGGGGAAACGCGCTTGAGGGGGGGTGCAGCGCCGGCCGGAGCCTGTGTCGCCTGCCCGGGTCCCTGCTTCAGGATGGCCGTGGGATCGGCGGCCTGAGTCGGCATCGACTCGTTGTCGATGATCTCTGTACGCCCACGTGGGGGGGACTGCTGCTGGGGCTGGGCTCCGGGCTTCGTGGCGATGTTGAGGGGCGTGCCCTCGGATCCGGGGTCTCCCTGGTGTTCCTCCTGCTGCAGGAGGGCGGGGGTCTTAGCCAGGGTGGCCCAGATCGCCGACATCGGAAGGTCCATGACCGGCGCGAGCGACGACATGATGCGCTCGGCGATCTCGTTGCAGTCCTGCGGGCGCAGGCTCGGGTCCTTCTCCAGGCACTGCCGGACAAGGAGGTCGTACTCCTCCGGCACGTTCATGAGGAACTGGTGCATGGAGGGGGCAGGCTCGCCCAGGTGAGCCGCCGCGATGGTGTAGCCTGTGCCTACGAACGGGGTCCTGCGGGAGAAAACAAAGAAGAGGACGCAGCCGAGGGAGTAGATGTCCGAAAGGTGCGTGACACCCATGCCGCGGACCTGCTCCGGGGACATGTAGCTTGGGGTGCCTATCGCCTGGCCGGTGATGGTGAGCTGCTGGACCTCTGTGAACTGGGCGCCCTGGTCGATGTGGGCGATGCCGAAGTCCATGATCTTGACGCGCCAGCGCCCGGCCTTCCCCCCGACGCGCCCCACCATCACGTTGTGCGGCTTGATGTCGCGGTGGATGACCCCGAACTCGTGGGCGTAGGCGAGGCCCTGCGCCGCGCCGGTAAGCATCTTCGCGAAGTCGCTCACCTTCAGGTCGTTGGTCGGGTTCTTGACCATCGCCTGCAGGTCCTTCCCCTCGACGAACTCCATCACGATGAACAGGTCGTTCTCGGACTGGTGGAACTCGTACACCTGCACGACGTTGTCGTGGACGAGCTTGGCTACGGTCTTGGCCTCACGTGCGAATCGCTGGGTGAAGCCTGGGATTGCGAGGGCGTCGCGGTGCGGGACCTTGATCGCGACGTCGCGGTTCAGGTCGATCTGGCGCCCCTGATAGACGGCGCCCATGCCACCGGACCCGAGGACCTTGATGATCTCATACTTTCCAAGCAGTATCTCGCCAGGTGCCAGCTCGCGCATCGTTGGTTCGGGGCCCGGTATTCGGAGGGGGAGATGTCAATGGCCAAGCAGGCCAAGGGAAGGGCCGGGGGCAGGGAAGCGCAATACGAAAGCCCCTTGTTTCAATGCCCTGCACGAAGGACACGATTGCGTCATCAATCGCTTTGACTGTCCACCCCCGGGGCGGGGTAAACTGTGCTTTCAACGCACGGCGGATGACCCGCCGACCAGAACCATCCGAGAAGCACCAAGTTCATGGGCAAGCAGACTGACAAGAAGTCGGACATCCCCCAAGGGGTCGCGCCTGCGACCCCGTACCTGCCGATGGCTCCACCGCCCTCGGGGCCCCCTCCCCTGCCGGCCCCCATCTCCCGGGCGGAGAACGACACGGGGTCCTCCGACGAAGCATTCTTCAAGGACTACGGCCACGACGACACGAAGGACATGGGGATAGCCGCCACTCCCGTCATCAAGCGGGAGGGGCACACGAAGGCCCGGTTCCCCGAGGGGTTCTCCTCGTCCTCGGAGATTCCGAAGCCCCCCCGCGGCGCGTGGGGGGACGCGGAGATGCCGGCCTCCGTCGCGGAGTTCATCAAGTCCCGGGAACCGCGGCACTCTTGCAGCTTCCCCGGCGTCCTGAAGGTCGTGATCCCGGAGACATCCCTCGTGCCCATCGCGATGGCGGTGCGGGTGCTGAACTTCAGCGCCGGGGGCGCGATGGTCGAAATCCACGAACGGCACAAGAACATCGACGTCGGTTCGACGCTCTGCACGCGGTTCTTCGAACTGAAGGTGGCCCACTCGCAGGTACCGGAGCTGCGCGGGACCGTCGCCTGGACGGACGTCTCCGGCCGCGAGCCGAGGCTTGGGCTCAAGTTCCACGTGATGGTCCCCGCGCTCGTCCGCATTTTCGACCCGACGGGGCAGACCGAGTGGGGTGGCGCCCCCCCGCTGCCGATGCCCGTGCTCGACCCCTTCCCGCCGACGTCCCTGGAGCAGAAGGTGATCATCTCCGGCGAGGCCAAGGATGCGCTCGAGGTGGTGGTCGAGTCCGCCGGGGGGCAAAAGTTCTCCGCCCCAGTGCGCCAGGGCAGATTCAGCATCGAATTGGTTTTGCAGGACACGGCTGAGAACTACTTCGTCATGCGGAGTCAGGCCGGAACGCGGCTCTCTCGGCGGCTGCCGATCGAGGTCACCTACTTCTCGCTCACCAACGCAGGGGCGGTCCGCTTCGATGCCAACATCGACTCGCGCAACGAGGGCGAGCAGATCGTGAACGTCGAGTTCCTCGGCCCGGCCCGGCAGGCCGAGCGCGTCCTGGCGCAGCTCCAGCGCCTCCTGGGCGTCGGTGACAACTGCGCCCTGACCGCGAAGATCATCAGCCGCAAGGGCTTCGACCGGCGGATCTTCGAGGAGGTCAAGCGCGAGGGAGAGAACGCTCTGACGGTCGAACAGGTGCGCAGCGACATGATGAAGCTGCTCGAGGACTGAGTGCCGCGGCGCTTTGGCCTCGTCAGCGACACGCACGGGCGCTTCCATCCCGAGCTCCCGTCGATGCTTGCCGGGGTCGAGGCCATCCTGCACGCGGGCGATGTCTGCGGGGACGAGGTGCTCGACCAATTGGGCCTGATCGCCCCGACGTTCGCGGTGGCGGGGAACTGCGACCGGGTTTCCCCGCGCCTGCCCCTTTCGCGCCGGGTGGAACTCCCCTTCGGCGTTGCCGCCATCGCGCACGGGCACCTGCATCCGCCCGACATCGGGGAGCGAGTCGTGGCGCTCGTGCGCTCGGCGACATGCCCGCGGCTGCGGCTGGTCCTGACGGGTCACAGCCACGAGGCGCTCCTGCGCGAAGTCGATGGCGTGCTGGTCGTCAATCCGGGCGCCGCCTCGCCGCCCCGCCTCGGGAAGGACAGTTCGGTGGCCCTTTTGGCCTGGGATGACTCGACTGATCGGCTCTCGGTGGAATTCCATCCACTCACGTGGTGAGGAGGGGCGCACCCGCGGCGGCCCCGAGGCCCCACGCATCCGCAGGCTGCGGCCTGCCAAACAGCCAACCCTGCCCCTCGTCCACGCCCATGGATGCGAGGTGGTCGGCCTGCTCGCGGGTCTCGACCCCCTCGGCGATCACCTGCATGCCGAGGCATCGGCCCAGGGCCACGACGGCCCCCGCGATCGCGGCGCTGGTCTCGTCCTGGGGGAGATCCTTCACGAATCCGCGGTCAATCTTGAGCCGGTCGACCTGAAACCGCTTCAGGTATTGGAGCGAGGAGTACCCGGACCCGAAATCGTCGATGGCGACGCTGACGCCAAGTTTACGCAGGCTCCGGATGATCCCGACCGCCCGTTCCGGGTCCGCCGCAAGCATGGATTCCGTGATTTCAAGCTCGAACATGCCCGCCGCTATGGCGTTGTCCTGCACGGTCGCGGAGATCAACTCCAGCAGGGACGGGTCGGCGAACTGGGCCGCGGATAGGTTGGCGGAGAACCGCGGGGCGACGCCCTCCCCGTTCGGGCGGGTTGCGCACATCCTGCCCACCTCCCGGATCACCCAGGCGCCCATGGGCACGATCAGCCCGGAGGCCTCCGCGATGTCAATGAACTCGCCCGGCATGAGAAGGCCGCGCTCTGGGTGGCGCCAGCGGATCAGGCCCTCGTAGCCGAGGACATTCTTGGAGTGGAGGCACACCTGGGGTTGATAGTGGATCTCGAACCCACCCTCGGCGAGGGCCCTCCTCAACCCGGCCTCGACCGTGTGGCGGCGCCGGGCCTCCGTGGTCAGCCGCGCCTCGAATGCGTGCGTGGCATTCCGTCCCCGCCGCTTGGCTTCGTGGTTCGCAGCTTCCGCCGCGCGAAGGAACTCCTCAGGACTCGAGGCGTCCACGGGGTAGAGCGCATATCCCGCGCTGGCTGTCACCTGGACAGAGTGCTCCCGCAGGAATGACGCGTCCTCGATGCCGGAGAGCAGGCTTTGCAGGAACTCGGCGATCGAGGCGGGCTCCTCGACGTGGCGCCGGAGGATGGCGAACTCGTCCCCTCCGATCCGCGCCACGAGATCGTCGGGACGGCATCGCGCGTGGAGGAACTCCCCAAACTCCCGGAGCAGGCAGTCCCCCACCTTTGGGCCGAACGCCTCGTTTATGCTCTTGAAGTTGTCGATGTCGAGGTAGAGGAGCGCCAGTTGCTCCTCGGTCCGCTCGGCCTCGACGAGGAGGAGCTTGAGGGCCGAGTTGAAGCTCCGTCGGTTGACGAGGTTGGTCAGTGAATCGAGGGAAATGGCGTCCGCGAGCCTTCGCGCGGTGTCCTCCCGTTCGGTCACATCCTCCATGACGGCGAGGCACCCGACGCGCCGCCCGTCCGCGTGGGTCAGGGCGACGGTGTGGAGGCGGAGCGTGACCACGGCGCCGGACTTGTTCCGCCGATCGACGCGCATGCCGCGCACTTCCGATCCGGACATGACGCGGTTGAAGTTCGCGCGGTACTCGTGGAGGAACTCCTCCCCCACGAATGGGGGAACTCGTCCGAGCGCCTCCTCCGCCGTCCAGCCAAAGGTCCTTTCGGCCCCCTTGTTCCACGTCGTGGTGAGTCCATCCGTGTCGACCGTGACGATGGCGATGGGCGCCGAGTCCAGGGTCGCCCGGTATCGCGCCACGGTTTCCTGGAGCTCCCGCTCGAGCCGCCGCCGGTCGGTCACGTCGCGCGTGAACCACGCGCGCCCAAGATAGTCCAGCGAGGGGCCATAGACCGGATGGCTTTCTATCTCGAACCACTTCTCCTCGGAGGTGCTCACCAGTTCGCGGACCACATGGTCGGGATCCTCGAACGTGCGCTTGATCGAGGCGACAAGGGACTCGGGGTCGCGAAGCAGGGCCATGCCCGGGATGGACTGCAGGTCGCGCGGGGGCTCCACCGCAGCCCCCTCCACAAATGAGTTCGGCGCGCTCCACATGTCGCGGAGCTTCCGGTTCCACGTAATCCACTTCCCATCCGTGTCCGTCGCGACAATCCCCGCGGGATCGGCCTCTATGATCGCGTGCAGGTAGGCGCGGTTCACCTCGACGGAGCGGTGGTCCCGTCGGCGCTCCGTTTCATCGAGGATCGAGAGGAGGAGATGGGGCCGGCCGGAAAGCCAAATCGGGGCGCCGCTTACTGTTGCCTCGATCATGCCGATGTGCGTTGAGGCGAACCGAGCCTCGAAGCGGGTGGCGTCGCCCTTGCGCACGCGCTCAAGTGACGCACGAAAGTCATCTAGGTCGCTCGTGACGAAGGAGGTCATGCGGCGGCCCCGCAGGTCCGCCCCTTCGGGGGCGAACAGTTCAACGGCAGCCCCGTTGGCCTTCAGGATGCGGCCCCTTCCCGTGACGAGGACCATCGGGAGGCCCGAGTTCTCGAATAGCGATCGGTACCGCTCCTCGGACAGGGCGAGCGCCTCGGACAAGCTTGCCAGCCGCTCCTCACGTTTGCGCACGAGCACGGCGAGGAGAATGCTCGTCACAAGGACGAACAGGAGGCCCTTGGTCACCTCGAAGGGATACTCCCTTCCGCCCTTGAAAGTGGACAACAGGGCGTCACTTCCAACTATCCACAGGCACGCGAACACGGCGTATCGAGCGACAATACGCTCGGATCCACCGGAAAATCGGCCCAGTCTCGGACTCGACACGCAGGGCACCTCCGGCCATCCCCGGGGCCGGCGGGACAATCAATCCAAACCGCGCGGCCCGAGGTCGATGGGGTGCTTCATTCTTCCTGAGAACTCCCGCTTGTGCAACGCGAATGTTCCCATCGCACCCCCGATGTCCTCCAAAGGGAGGCCCGCAGGCCACTTCCCAGGGCGCGGCCCACGCGGGGATCGTCAAGGGCCCCGACCAACGGATGGGTTGTGGCGGCGAGGGTTGGGTATCCCGCTTGCCCACGGGGGCGCGGGCCGGAGTCCTAGCCGGGAAGCGACCGGGCGGCCCTTCGCGGCTGGGGAACAGACCTGATTCCGATCGCATCGCTACCTTCTCCGTGGCGGCCATCGTCCCCGCTCGGAGCGCGGATGCTGCGGCCCACCGATGATCCACCTGCGTGACATGTTCTCGCACACCGGCCTCGTGATCGTGGCAGCCGGCAGGGGCACGCGGTTCGGCGGCTTCAAGCAACTCGCACCAGTTTCGGGGACTCCGCTCCTCGCTCGTGCGATGGCGGCCTTTGACGACCTTCCCTTCGCGGAGCGGATCGTCGTTCTCCCGCCCGACCTGATGGGTGACGAAGCCCTGCATGCGGAACTCTCCGGGGCCGCGCACATCTGGCGTTTCGTGGAGGGTGGGGAGATGCGCGCGCAATCCGTCCTGCGCGGCGTAAAGGCCCTGGGCCGTGGCGTCGAGCTTGCCGCCGTGCACGACGGCGCGAGGCCGTTCCCACCCGTCGAGGCAACGTGGCGGTGCGTTGCCGTCCTCGGGGAGAACCCGGTCGCGGCGGGCGCGATCGTGGTCACGCGGGTGAATGACACGCTCAAGCGGATCGATGGCCACGGCGCCGTCCTCGAGACCGTGCCGCGGTCGGAACTCGTGCGCGCGGAAACACCGCAGGTCGCGCGCCGGCAACTGCTCGTCGAGGCGCTCTCCCGGCGGGGCGCCGAAGAGTGCACGGACGAAGCCCAGGCGCTGGAGCGCGCCGGGCACCTTGTCGCGACCGTCCCGCACGAGGGACTGAATCCCAAGGTCACCACCCGGGGCGACATACTGCTCGCAGAGGCAATGCTCATGCAGAAACCCAATCTCATGAAGGCGGACATCGAAACGCGCTGATGACCACACCACCTCCTCCCTTCGCCGTGGGGCTCGGTTACGATGTTCACCAGCTTGTCAGGAACAGGCGACTGGTCCTCGGGGGAGTCGAGATTCCGCACGAGTTTGGACTGCTGGGGCACAGCGACGCGGACGTCCTGATCCACGCGATCGCGGACGCGCTCCTTGGAGCCGCGGGAATGGGGGACATCGGGCACCACTTCCCGAACAACGACCCTTCGTGGAAGGACGCGGACTCGCGCGGGCTACTGCGGATCGTGGTCGGGCACCTGCACGAGGCGGGCTGGCGGGTGGGCAACGTGGACGCGACCGTGATCGCTCAGGCGCCCAGGCTGGCGCCGCACGTCGACCTGATGCGGGAGCGCCTCGGCGGGGACCTCGGGACGGGCCCTGCCGGCGTGAACATCAAGGCAACGACGAACGAGCGCCTCGGCTTCATCGGCCGGCATGAGGGTATCGCGGCCCTCGCCACGGCGATGATTTTCCGGGTGACCTGAGGCGCCCGGCGGAGGGGGCCAGCCCAGGCCTGCTGCGGTGAGAGCCCGCGTCCGGAGCGACTAGGCCCCGGCCGGCTGGTCGATCTCCCGCACGGGCGCCGCGAGGGTGTACACCCCCAGCGCAAGCAGGGCGACCATCGCGCCGAGGATGGTCCACGCGGCGCCCACATGTGCCGCGACCATGCCGGCGAGCCCACTCCCCGCGGGCATCGCCCCAAACATGGTCATCTGCACGCTGATTATGCGGCCGCGCATGCCGTCGGGTGCCAGAAGCTGGACCGCCGTCATCGAGGAAATGAGCATCGTCGAGTGAAACACGCCGACGAGCACCATGAACACGACGGCCACCGGATAGAGCCTTGCCTGAGAGAACGCGATGCCCGCAATGGCGTAGCAGGCAATCGCCCCGGGAATCAGTCGGTGGCGCGGGATCCGCGACGGGGCGTGCGCCGCGATCCCGGCCCCCGCAAGCGCCCCGAGCGCCATGGAACTGAGGAGGGAGCCGTAGGCCCGCGCGTCCCCGCCGAGCGCCTGCTTCGTGAAGACCACGAGAATGCCCTGAATGGGACCCGCCAGGAAACAAAACAGTGCCGTCCCCCACCAGATGCGACGCAGTCCGCGGTGCGCGAGCCCGTACCGGAACGCCTCGAGGATCTCGGATGCGAGCGAGCCCCTCGACCCGGAACCGCTCCCGAGCCGCAGGCCGACGAACGCCGAAAGGACGACGAGAAACGCGGCTGCATTGAGCGCAAAGGAAAGCCGCACGCCATAGTGCTCGATGAGCAGCCCCCCCAGCGCGGGGCCGCACAGGCGCGCCATGTTGAACGAGACGCTGTTCGCGGCGAGGGCAGAGGTGAGGTGCTCGCGCCCGACGACGTCCTGAAGGGAGGCGGAGAGGACAGGGCGCACGCCGGCGGCGCAGAAGCCCTCCAGCGTCGTGAACACGATCACCATCGGCGCCGTCAGGAGCGCCTTCCAGCCGAGGATGGCGATCGCCGTGGCGAGCGCGGCCCACACGCCGGCGAGCCCGAGCACAACGAGGCGCCTGTCGAAGCGGTCCGCGATCGCGCCGGATGGGAGCGCAAAGAGCATCATCGGCGCGTTCGAGAAGAACGCGTGCGCGCCCACCCAGGCCGCGCTGCCCGTGAGCTGGAAGACCAGGTATGACTGCGCGACCTGCTCCACAAATCGCCCGAAGTTCAGGACGGTGTTGCCCAACTGGAGCCTGCGGTAGCCGGGAATGGCCCACGCGCTCCTGCGGTAGCGCTGCATGAGTGCCGCAGCAAATGGAGAGGTCGACTCCGCCCCCGCGTCGGTGTCGCTCACGAGATCATGCCGGCTCCGCGCAGCCATCCCTCGATCAGTTCGACCGAGCGAGCGGACGCGCCGCGGTTGTGCTCCGCCGCGTGCGCGCCGCGCGCTCCAATCTCGTCCCGCCTCTCGCGGCTCGCCACAAGGTCGCCCACCACTCCCGCGAGGTTGTGCTCCGTCGTTCCAAGGCATCCCCCGGCATCAGCCAGCAGGCGCAGGATCTCGGGCTGGTTCTGCATGTGAGGGCCGTGCAGCACGGGAATTCCGTGGACCGCGGCCTCGAGGAGGTTGTGGCCCCCGATGTTCACCCAGCTTCCGCCCAGGAGGGCGATGTCCGCGCCGCCGTAGGCGCGGCCCAGCTCCCTCATCCGGTCCAGGAGGAGGACGGGACGGCTCGCCCTGTCCGCCACGGGACCCGTGCTGAGGCTGTGCACGGAGTCAAATTCGTCCCTAAGGATTGCAGCCACATCGCCAAAGCGTTCCGGGTGTCGGGGCGCGATCACAAGCCGCACGGGGAGGCCGCGCCCACGGAGCTCCTTGTACACCTCGCAGACGAGGATTTCCTCCCCCTCGTGCGTGCTGCCCGCGATGAGCACGACCTCGTGGTCCTCGACCGCCCACGAGCGCCTCAGGTCGGCCCGTTCCTTGTGCGAGAGCGTCGGGGGGAGCGCGTCGAACTTCACGTTTCCGGTCACGTGGATCCCCTCGTCCGAACCCAGGACGCCCGCCATGCGTTCGGCGAAAGTGTCCGTCTGCATGAGGAACAGCCGGATCGAGCCAAGGGCCGGGCGGAGGAACGGGGCGAGCTGCCGGTACCTAATGGCCGATCCTGCGCTCAGCTTGCCATTGGCTAGGAACACGGGGATGCCGCGGCGCCCGCATTCGGTCAGGAGATTCGGCCAGAGTTCGGTTTCGAGGAGCACAAGCATGGAAGGCTTGTACGCGTCGAGGAACCTGCGGACGATCCAGGAGAAGTCGGCGGGGGCATAGGCATGGGCCTCCGCGGTCGCGAGCGACTTGAGGGCCTGCTGCTGCCCAGTCTCAGTGGTGGTGGTGGAGAGATACTTCCACCGGATGTTGCGGCGTCGCAGCTCGTGGTAGAGCGCCCCCGCGGCAACGGTCTCCCCTACCGAGACCGAATGGAGCCAGCACCGGAACACTCCCGGCTCCGCGGGAATCTCGGGGAGGCGCTTGCCGAGCATCGCGGGCAGGGACTCGCGGTACTTGCCATGGCGGGCGCGCTTGTACGCGATCACCGGCGCATAGGCCGGGAGTGCGGCCGCGTAGAGGCAGTCCCAGGGGGAGATCATGTGTGGTCCGCGGGTGGCATCCCCGCCACTATCTGCCCCCGTGCGGCCTGCGCCTCAAGTTGAACTGCGGGCGGCCTCGTACATGGCAATGGCCCCGGACACGGCCGCATTCAGCGACTCGACCCCGCCCGCCATCGGGATGCGGACACGCGTGGCACTTCCCCAGCGCACCCAGTCCACGCCCCGCGACTCGTTGCCCACGACGATGGCGAGCGTCCGCTTCCCCCGCGCGGCCAGGGTCGCCGCGAGAGTCGCGGGCGCCGATGCGTCGAGGGCCAGGAGCAGCCCGGGAGCCGCGAGCTGGGATGCTGCCCCGGGCTCGGCCCTGAACAACATGCTCGGTGCGAACGCCACGCCCGCCGTCGCACGGAGGAACTTCTCGTTCGAAGTCGTCACGCATTCGCCATCGAGGGCCACCGCGAACCGGAACGCCGCGGCCGCCCGGACGAGCGTCCCGGCGTTGCCGGGGTCCGCGATGCCCTGCATGACGAGGAGCCGGGGTGGAGGTGCCGCGTGATCGAGGGGCGCGACGGTGGGTGCACGCACAAGGAGCGCCACCGGCGCGGGCGACTGCGTCGTCGAGAGCTTCCCGAGCGCACGCGCGGTGATGAGCCTCACCGGGACGCCCCGAGCCTCCGCGGCCCCGGCGAGCTCGCGATCGACGGCCCCCTCGATGGCGAAGAGAAACTCGCAGTCGGCCGAGTCGCGTCCGAGGACATCCAATGCGAGCGCGCGCCCCTCCAGGAGTGCCGCCCCGCGCGCCGCACGCCGCGCAGGCATGTTCGAAACCACGAGGTCGTTTTGATGCGAGAGCGGCCCACCCGCGCCGGCGCTCATGGCGAAAATGGGCGCCGCATCTCGAGCGAAAGGCGGAGCGTCTCCACGTCCGAATGCTCGAGGCTGCCCCCCATCGGGACGCCGCGCCCGATGCGCGTGACCCTGGCTCCAAGGGGGGCGAGTTCGCCGGCCAGGTACACCGCCGTGGCCTCCCCCTCGACCGTCGGGCTCGTGGCAAGGATGACCTCCCCCACCCCTGACCGGACGCGCGCGATGAGCTCGGCCACGTGCAGGTCAGCAGGTGCGATGTCACGAAGGGGCGAGAGCCTGCCGCCGAGGACGTGGAACATGGGGCGCACGCCTGCCACTCGGTCGAACGCGGCGACGTCGAGCGAACTTTCAACCACGCAGAGGATGCCCGCATCGCGGCGCGAATCGGTGCAGAGGGGGCAGACGCCCCCCTCGGCGAAGTAGAAGCAGCGCGGACACGCCGTCACCTGCGAAACCATGGCGTCGAGGGCTCGCGCGAGCGCGAGCGGACGCCCAGGCGAGCGCGCGAGCAGGTCAAAGGCCATGCGTTCGGCACTGCGCCTGCCCACGCCGGGCAGGCGGCCGAGCTCAGCCATGAGGTTTTCCACGGACTTGGGAAGCATCGAGTCCCGGTCCGGCGCCCCCTGCTAGAAGAGGCCCGGGAAGTGAAGGCCGCCGGTGAGGTTGGAGACGGCGTCCTCGTGCATGGCCTTCGCCGCCTCGAGGGCTTGATTGGTCGCGGCTATCACAAGGTCCTGCAGCGTCTCCGGGTCGTTCGGATCGATCGCCTCCGGGCTGATGCGGACCGCAATGATCTCCGAGTTGCCGTTGGCCGTGACGGTGACCGCGCCACCACCGGCCTTCCCCACCGCCTCGCGGGTCTTCAACTCCTCGCGAATCTTCGTCATCCGGTCCGTGAGGTCCTTCTGGAGCTTGCGGACCATTCCTGGGTCGATCATGGGGGAAGTCCTGTCTGGAATCGCGCGCTTCAGGAAGACGCGCGTGGGCCCGGCTTGAGCGGTCTGCCGTTGAACAGGGCGGGACCGGTGCCGAGGTGGCGTGTGACCAGTTCGACGGCGCGGCGAAACTCTGGGTACCGCTCGGCCACTTGGTCAAACGACAATTCCTCCTCCCGCGGGGCAACACCCACCATTCCACCCGCCTCGTTCGGGACGGCGGTGCGGTAGTAGTCCTCGACGGCCTGGAGTTCATCCGGGTCAGGCTCGACATGGAGGGCCCCTGCGAATCCCCCCGGCGCGGCCGGCGGCGAACTCTCAGACACGCGGGGCGCCCGCGCCGGCGCTGCCGGAAATGCGGTCGGGGACGCGGCCACCATGGGGGATGGCATGCGTGGGGGCGCCGCGATGGACGCCGATGACACCGGCACCGGCGCCGGCGAGGTTGTGGCGGCATCCTGCCGGGCGGCAATGGGACCCGACCCGGAGGCGTACCCCTCAACGAGCAGCCTCGGCTCCAGCGCTGTCAGCTTGAGCAGGGCCATTTCGAGCACGAACCGTGCAGGAGCCGCGCCGCGGAGGCGCTCCTCGAGTTCGATGAAGACGTTTGTCGCGTTCAACAGGAAGGGGAGGCTCGCCTCAGCGACGATAGGGCGCAGCTCGGCCCTCGCCTCCGCATTGGCGCCGAGTAGGCTGTCTGGCGCTCCCGCCTTGAGCAGCACGGCGTCGCGAAGCAGGGAAAGGAATGCGCTGGCGAAGCGCGGGATGTCGCGGCCCCCCTCCACAAGGTCGTGGACATGGCCAAGGGCATCCGGGGCTTTCCTGCCCACAAGGGCGCGCAGGAGCGCGACCATCACCTGGTGGTCCACGACGCCCAGGAGTTGCCGCGCAACGTCCAGCGTGATCTCCGCGCCGTGGCCGAGGCTGATGAGCTGGTCGAGCGCGACCTGAGCATCGCGCATGCCGCCGTCCGCTGCCCGTGCCACGGCGTCGAGGATGGCTCCCTTCTGCCCCTGTGCAAACTTTACGCCCTCGCGGTCCGCGATCTCCGACAGGCGCGTCGTTATCCGATCAGTCTCCATCCTCTCGAAGACGCAGTGCCGGCACCGCGAGATGACCGTGTCGGGGATCTTCTCAGGGTTGGTTGTCGCCAGGATGAAGACGACGCGCGGTGGTGGCTCCTCCAGGCGCTTCAACAGGACGTTGAAGCTATGGATCGAAAACATGTGCACTTCGTCTATGATGTAGACCTTGTAGCGGGCGCGGAAGGTGGCGCGGTCGATGCCGTCGAGGAGCTGCTCGGTTTCCTCGCGCTTGTTGTAGGTCGCGGCGTCCACCTCGATCACGTCGAGGTCCGAATCGGTGGAGATGCCGCGGCAGTGGACGCACTCGCCGCAGGGGTTCGGCGTCGGTCCCTTGACGCAGTTGAGCGCCTTGGCGAAGATGCGCGCCATGCTGGTCTTGCCGACCCCCCTCGGCCCGCTGAAGAGGTATGCGTGGCCGACACGGTCGTTTTGGAGTTCCCCGCGCAGCGTCTTGACGACGGTCTGCTGGCCGACGACCTCGTCGAAGTCCCGGGGGCGGTAGCGCCTTGCGATGACCTGGTATTCGGGTGCGGTGCCGGGGTCTGCGACGGAGGTCATGGGGTCACCGGGGTGGTGCGGGAGGGTGTTTCTTTTTTTCTTCGCCATGCGGGGCGGTGGGTCAAGTGCGGAGAACCGCCTTGCGGCAAGAATCTCACCTGCCCCATCTTGGACAATGCCAACCATCAAACGGCAGGGACTCAATGTCGCGGACCATCGAAACTTCAGGACGCAACTGTAGGCATCTGGCCAGCGCCCGGGGAGGGATCGTGCGCATGGCGTTGGCGCTGGTCCTGGCGCTGTTGGGCGGGCTGACTCCCGCCCAGGAAGTGTTCCACGAGGATAGTTTCACGGGAGCGAATGGTCAGCGCCCGCCGAAGTGGCGCGTGCTGGGCGCCGCGACCCCGGATTTCTGGTTCATAGACGGCGGCAAGCTCAACACCGGCAACGGGAACAACTATCCCATCGGCGCCAGCTACCTGATCGTCGAGACGCCGGGCTCGCTGAGTTGGGCGGACTACACGGTCTCGGCAAAGATCACGCCGCTGGATCCGGACCAGGGCGGACGGCTGATGCTCGTCGCCCGGTTCGTGGACGCGAACAACTTCTACTTTGCGAGCCTCACGTCCGTGGCGCCCGAGGGAGGCGTTCCGGGTGCCCGCGAGATCGAGTTGGTGAAGTTCTCGGGCGGGGCGGAGAGCCCGCTGGCCGTCATCTCGACGACGCGCGGAGCCACCGTACCCGGATTCGACGTGCCGAACTCCGGCCCATATGAGTTCGCGCTCACCGTGCGCGGGCCGAACCTGACCGTGTCGCTCAATGGAACGGACGTCATCAGCGCGAACGATCCGACCTTTCCTCGCGGTCCCGGCGGCGTCGGGCAGTTGTTCTCGCAGGCGACGTTTGACGACTTCCGGATCACGAAGCCCGGCGCAAGCTCGGGCACGGGCGCCGTCCCGACACCGGTGGCGACACCGGCGACACCCCGTGGCGGCAGCTCCGCGGGCGGGGACTGGCGTGTTTCGATCCTCTCTAACATGCGGCGCGGCGACGCTGAGATGCGCGCGCGCGAGCTGGAGAGCGACGGCATCCGTGATGTCACCATCGTGGCGAACGAGGTGGGCGAGTACACCGTCTATGTCGGACGCTACACGACCGAGCCCGAAGCGCTCCGCGCGGCGGAGGCGCTCGGCAACGAGCAGGGCCTCGCCATCGCGGGGGTTGAGTACGTGGTTGAATCCTCGGGTCCCCGTGGCACCGCGGCGACGTCCGCGATCCGCGTCCGGGTCGAGGATTTCGGCGACAGGGAATCGGCCGACCTGCTGAAGGCCCGCATGGGCCTCGAGGGCATCTACCCGATCGAGGTGGTCGAGCGCGGGGGGCGGTTCGTCGTCTACGCCGGCGCGAACTACACCAAGCGCGAGCCCGCGGAACGCTACGCCGCGAACCTCACCTCGGGCGCCTACAAGAACGCGCGGGTCGAGGAGAACGTGCCGATCTCCGACCTTGCAACGACCTTCCAAACGAACCCGGTGACGGCGGAGCAGATCAAGCAGGCAGCCCAGGCGGCAGGCAAGAGCCTCTCCCAATCCCAGGTGTCCGAGATCCAATCGCTGATCGACCTGCAGGCGAAGGCAGCCGAATCCGGCGAGCTCGCGCAGGCGCAGGCCGAGATCGCGCGGCGCAGCGAGGAGACGAGGCGCCTGCTCGCGGACGTCACGTCGCAGGTCGAGCAGCAGCGCGTGCGGGAGGTGAAGGCGAAGAACCTGATCGCGGAATTCAACCAGATGGCGGACCAGCGCCGGATCCCCGACGCCGAGCGCGCCCTGAACGAACTGCGCGCGACCGACCCCTCCAATCCGGCCATCTCTCTGATGCTGGGAAGGTTGGAACAGCTCCGCGGCGCATCGCAGGTCAGCCCCGTCGAGCAGGCGCAGAAGGCGGCGAACGATGCCCGCGCGGCGGAGGCCGCGGGCGACCTCCGCGGCGCCCTGGCGCACTGGGAGACCGTCCGCCGGATCATGACGACGGGGCCGTTGTACGAGGACTCCCGCCGCGAGTCGGCGCGCATCAGCGCGACGCTCGCAGCGCCGCCGACCCCGCCCCCGGGCGAGGACTCGGGCGGCGGCAACACGCTCGTGATCATCATCGGCGTGGTTGTAGCCATCGCTCTGATCGGCGCGATCGGGTTCTTCGTCTTTACGCTGCGCGCGCGCAACGCACAGCGTTCCTCCGCACCGATCGCGCGCCCGACGCCGGGCATTTCCGGCAGTACGCCCCGGCCGATCCCGGGGGGGGGGCTTTCCGGTTCCCTTCAAGGTCTCGGACCGGCGCCCGTCTTCACCCCCGAGGCCACGCCCGTGCCCGCACAGGCACGCTCGAGCACGCCCGTCCCGCAGGGTCATGCCGCATCCTCGACCCCGCTGCCCGTCGTGCAGGACGATGCCGATGCCGGCCTCAACATCCCGGGAGTCCTCCCCACCTCCCCCGCGCCGCAGCGCGTCCCGATGGACGGCAATGAACGCATCCGACCCGGCGTCACTTCCCCGGCGCCGACTCCGGGCATGATCGCCCCGGCGACACCTTCGCCCGTGCCGGCAGGTCCGAGTTCCGGCATGGTGCGGCGCCCCGAATCCACGCCCCTCGGCGTGGAAAGCGGCGGCGGCATGGAGCCCCCAAACTTCGTCGAGATGCCGTCCTCCGAGTTCAGGATGCCTTCATCGACCAACATCCCCCTCCATCCAGTGTCCTCATCCGGCCAGAACTATGTGCGGGGTGCCTTCCCGCCGGGCGTCTTCTACGAACAGCTCTTCAACGACGAGCGCGTCGGCGATTCCCCCCGCGGTTGGAAGGGCAAGTACGACTACTCGACCCTCGAGGTGGTCGAGGGAGGCGCGGGTCAGGGCCAGGGCCGCTGTCTGCGGTTCGAGAAGAAGGCCGGGGCCGGAAGCGCCTACTACTCCCTCAAGTTCCCTGATGCGAGCGGCAAGATCGGACTCGAGTTCGACATCCGCTGCGACGACAAGAACCGCTACCTCATCGGTTTCTACATCGAGAAGGACGAGGACTTCCGCCAGGCTGTCTCCACGATCGTCCACCGAACGAACCAGTCCGGCCCGCCGACCCTTCGCCTGCAGAACTCCCAGACCCCCTACGACTTCAAGAAGTGGGTTCACGTGCGCTACATCATCGACCTTCCCCGCAGCCTTGTTGACGGCTGGGTCGATGAAGTGCCCGTGGCGGTGGGCGTGAAGCTGAACCAGGCGCCCAAGGTCCTGAACACGCTGTCGATCCGCGACAACAGCCAGACGGTCGGCATCCTGTTGCTGGACAACGTCCGCATCTATCGAGCGAGTTGAGCCGATTCGGGGGGGAGCGCGCGCGGTGCGCTCCCCCGCCCGCACTTGAC